>CAZRWH010000027.1:0-17157 GCA_964603905.1 uncultured Candidatus Peribacteria bacterium
ATGTTCTTTAGGAAAGATTATGCAATAAAGCTGGAAAAAGTCTCGTTTTGTACCGATGTTTTCCGTGACAATTTCTAAAAACATGGCGTTGTCGTATTCGCTTCTACCTGTATGTAGAGGTTGTTACCTTAGCTCCAAGCTCTTAACGATATGCACACAGTTTTCGATTATGAACTCGTCTTCTTCTGGAAGGAATGTTGCTGTTGTGACATATCCGAATCCGTTATTGACTCCGTAAACCTGGATGAATCGCAATAAGTCGCTACTTAGAGAGTTTCTTCCTTCGAAATAGTTTAGATATGTTGGTGTTTCGGTCCCATTGACTAGAATATTGATTTCTTGTTGTTCGATTAGGCGGTAATCGATTAGGTCGCTTTCGTGTTTTTGAAGCATTTCTATACCGAAATCTCCATTGTTCATGTCTTCTGATACAGCGTTTGCAACTAGATTGACGTTGGCTATGAACTTCTGGTCTTTGAGGTTGTTTCGGAATGCAACTATCGTGTTAGTAGGGTAGTCTGATGTGAACTGGTTTATAACCTCCCAGTCGTTTGGTATTTCTACTGAAAAGCTTGTTGATCCATATTTGTAATAAAGTGGATTTTCAGTTTGGTTAGTTGTATCTGTTCCTAAACATCCTGTTGTAAGCAACAGAGAGATTGTTAACAGAAGTGTTGTGATTTTTTTCATGTGTGTTTTAGGCGCAAGGCGCAAGTCACAAGGCGCAAGTTTGTGGGGCGCTTCACGCAAGTTATGTTTTTATTGAGCGCTATTTGCGTGTTTTAATTTTACATAAAAAAATCCCCCGCCTCAATGGGCAGGGGATTTTGGGAAGGGTTTCTAAATAGTTGCAGTACCTAGTAGAGTAAGAAGTCTATCGATCATTGTGATCATTTCTCCTCTTACTACAACATCACCAGGTCTGAATCTTGCATGTCCATCAGCATCAGGTGCTGCTGAGATAATACCTCCGTAATAAGCTTCCATAACGTATTCGTAGAACCAATGGCTTGAAAGTACGTCAATATATGGGTTTGTCCAATCACTTGAACTACCAATCATTGCTGATGCATCTGGCATGTCTTCAATAGTTGAAGCTTCGATAAGCACTTTTATAGCTTCGTCTCTTGTTACAGTATCTCCAGGTCGGAAGTTTGTTGTGTCGCTGTTAATAACCCCATAACAAGCTGCTGTGTAGACTGCGTCGTAGAACCATGCGTCTGTTGATACGTCTGAGAAGCTAGCGCCACAATTTGTATATGTTGGATAACCAAAAGCATCCATCGCAATGTAAACTATAGTAGCTCTATTTACTTCGTCTGAAGGGTGAACTCCACCATCCTCATATCCGTTTAGAATTCCCATTTCGAACAGTCTTTGTGCTGCTTCTGCGAAATAATCGCTAGGAGAAACGTCTGTGAACGGAGAATCTGTTTCTACTTCTGCCACTTCTTCTGCTTCAGAGAATCTGTCTCCAACTATTTCCAGAATGACATCTGGATTCATTGTTGCGATTTCAAGGTCGTCATCTTCTTCTGCAAAATCTGTATTTACTTCCGTGCTTAGGTTGTCTGTCACTACTGTATTTGTTGTCTCTTCTTCATCTTCATGGTCAATGTCTGTTTCTGCGTAATCTGTGTTTATGCTTGTGTCTAGATCGTTTTCTCCAAGAGTCATGTTCTCAGATTGTTGAAGGTCTTCAACTTTTGATCCTTCAAGTTCAAGGTCGTCTGTGTCTCCAAGGGTGTGAGTTTCGTTTGCGTATGTGTAATCAACGTCTGTATCTAGATCAGGATCACCAAATGTGTTTTTGTCTGTTGTCCCAAGATCAAGTGACCCAGTAGCTGCTTCGCTTGATGGAGCAGTTGTGAAAGTGTATGACTCGCTGTCGTTTGATGTTGAGTCGTTGTTCTCTCTTGGTTCAATTGTAAGGGTGTATTCGTACATTGTTCCTTCATCCAGGTCATTGTTTCCTACGAAACCGTATGTTGATAGAGAGATTTCTTTCAAAGTTCCTCCTTCAATTGCGATATAGTCGTATTCTCCAGACTTAGCTTCTCCTTTTTTACCGAATGAAAATTCTGTTTTCAGGTTGTAAACATCAGCTTGTGTGCTACCGATTGTTGCATACATGAAGTCTTTGTCGTCGTTCATCCAGATTTCGTCGATGTAAATGTCATCGATTGATAGAAGAACAGAAGAGGTAATGTCTTCGATTTGTCCTGTTGTTACGTTAACAGTTCCTTCTTGTGTTGAACTTAGAGAAGTGTCGAAATCTCCTGATCCCATTGTTTTTGTTTCTTCTGCAAAGTCGGTGTTGATATCAGTGTCTAGATCGTCTGAAGCAGATGTTGCAGCACTTGTTTTTGTGAAAGTGTAGCTGTCTGAATCGTTTGTACTAACTTCGTTGTGCTCATTGTCTCCGTTACTTGCAACAGTTACTACAGTCGCCTTCAGGGTGTATGAAGTAAGGTTCTTTAGTTCTTCAACGTCTATTTTTGAAACGTGAAGTGTTCTTTCGACACTCTTCCCAGCATCGATATCGATTGTGTCATATCCGTAGTAAGATTCTGAGCTTGAATTTAATTCGATCAAAACAGGTAGGTCTATAACGTTTGTTTGTGTTGTTCCTGCTACATAAGAAATGTATTCGTAGTCACTATCGATAGAAACTTCATCGATATAGATGTCATCGAATTTCAAAAGTGATGAGCTTGTTATTTCGGCTACTTCAACTACTGTTGAATTTACATTGTCAGAGCTTTTTAGGTTGTATTGAGCGCTGATGTCTCCTCCTAAAAATCCTGCTTCAGTAAAGCTTGCAGTTTCTGTTCCTACATCTGTTCCTGCAGCTTTTTCTTGAACTTCATCAGTAGTTGTAGTTCCAAACTGCATTTTTGTCATTCCGAAGTAGTTTATTGCTGCTCCGAACGCGATTCCTGCAATTAGCATTGTGCTTAGTACTGCAGCAATTACGATTTTTCTTTTGGACTTTTTAGAGTCTTTTTCGTCCAGTCCTGGGACGTTAGGTGTGTTTTTCATTTTTTATGTTTGTTATATATGTAAAAAACATCATTTAATTATATCATTTTTCGTCCTTCTCGTCCAGGAGTCGTACTGCGTTATCTTTGATTGTGGCAATACGTTCTTTTTCTTCTTTGTTTTTCCGAAGGGTTTCTAGGATATGCATATCTTCACCAGTGTCTTTTTCGGCGAATAGTGACTTGATTGAATTTACGGCTTTTCCGACCTTAGCTTTGTCGACGGCTTTTGCTTTGAAAAGCTTTATTACTTTGTTGTCAGGGTCTTTTAATAGGAGTCTGTCGCATATTTCTATTACATCTTCGTATTTTCCTGCGTTGAACCACATTCCTATTAATTCCAAAACTACATCTTCGTCCATTTCGGCCATGGAAGATTGACCTTCTGCCCCTGTTAAAACAAGTTTTCCGGCTTTTCTATGCATCAAAAATTGAACGAATATAAAGCCTATTAGGATAATTGACATCGCTTCGATCATCATGTTTTGGCTCAAGAAGAAGTTAAATGCGGCATGCATCACCATTGCGATAAGCAACCCCATGAATATTTTTTGGTGTTTTACGATGAAATGCTTCGGGATTTTAACTTTGTTTAACAGATTGGCCAGGCTGTATTTCTCTCCTGTCCATTCTTCTTGCTCAATTAGGTGTTTTGAAAATTTCCCCATCCCATAATAGTATCCAAAAATTGCTGAGAAAACCATGTGTGCACAAACCGTGAAACTGGATCTAAACACGACTGTGCTGTAGGTTGCGCCAAAGTCTCCTTGTTTCAAAACAGAGTAGAAATAGTGAATGTTCTCCGAAAACGCAAAACCAAGTGCTGCCAAAATACTGAATTTGACGGCGTCGTTAATTGTTTTGACAGATGACTTTCCTGTATCTGCGATTCTTACAACGCTACCTTTTACGATTTCTTCCATGATTCCTACCACAATGAACGTTGCTAGGAAGCCTGCTGCGATATTTGTTGTTGCGATGTTTTCTTCTATCCATAAATAAACGTCCCATTCAGGGTTCAAATACCATAAATATTGGATTCCAATTAGGGGTAGGACAGTCAATGTTCCTAGTAGAAATATCAAGACAAGTTTTCCTTTTGATCCTTCGAAATCTTTTTTGAGCATTATTTTGATCCATATTATGACAGGTATCACAGCTAGTATTGCTGCGATTACAAGTTGCCACCATATGATTCCGTTTAGCATTTTTGCGTAATTAAATCTGTTAATTATAGCATTTTTAGGCGCAAGTCACAAGGCGCAAGGTGCAAGTGATTTGTGTTTTTGCGAGGCAAAAACTTGTTTGCTAGTTTTTGTTTGTAGAAAATTCGTTGCTTTTTTATATTTTATGAATAAAATTAGCTCGCTATTTAAATAACTTTCCAGAAACGATGAGAGTTGGAATACTTTCTTTCAGATCTCCGAAGAGACCGATTGCACACGAAGAGAAACGACTTCAAAAAGCTGCTAGAGAGCTTGGGTATGTTGCGAGAATTTTTCGTGCAGCTGATTGTGAACTTTATTTTAATGGTGGAGGGCCAGAGCTTTTTTACAAAGGTAAGCCTTTCCCGAAAGTTGATGTTGTTATACCTCGTGTATCAGTACTAAATAACGTTGATTTGCAATCTTCATTAGTTCGGCAATTTGAGCTTATGCATATTCCTGTTCTGAATGGTTATGACGAGATTTTGAGAGCGAAAAACAAACTAAAAACGTTGCAGATATTGTCTCATTACGGTGTTTCGATTCCAAAAACCGTGGCAATTCGTAAAAAAGAGGACTTGAAAACGGCGATTGCTAAAGTTGGTGGTGCTCCTGTTATTATTAAATCTCCTTTCGGTTCTTTGGGAGCTGGGGTGATGATTGCAGAGAGTTATCGTGGTGCATTATCTGTTTTGGATATGCTTTGGGGAATGAATTCAACTCACATTATTTTGGTTCAAGAATTTGTAAAGGAATCGAAGGGTAAAGATACCCGCGTATTGGTTGTTGGTGGCAAGGTTATTGCGGCGATGGAACGGTCTGCTCAAAGAGGTGAATTCCGTTCAAATGCTGCTTTGGGTGGAAAGGGACGGGCTGTAACTGATTTGGATCCTGAATATGCAGATTTGGCTATTAAATCGGCTGAATTGCTTGGTCTTGAGATGGCTGGAGTTGATATTTTGAAAACTAAAAAAGGACCTGTTGTACTTGAGGTAAACTGTAATCCTGGATTTACTGAATTAGAATCTGCTACTGGTATTGATGTTGCCAAAGCGATTGTAGAGAGGGCTGTTGCGATGAAGGTGGTTTAAGGTAGTAGTACTGAGTAGTGGTAGTCGTAGCTTTGGTGTTGTATACTTCTTTTTGTAGTTTTATAATTCCAAAATCATGCTAACTTCATCTGTAATTGTTCCACATCCTCCTGTCGCAATACCTTCTGTTGGTGGGGAAGAGGGGATTAAGCCTGTTGAAAAAACTGTTAAAGCAATGCTGGAGGTTTCTCAGCATATTGCTGAATCTAAACCTGATACGATCGTTGTGATTTCTCCGCATGGGCCTGTTTATCCGGATCGTATTTGCTTGCGGATGCCTGGTTCAAATAAGCTTGAGGGTGATATGCAGATGTTTGGATCAGAAGAAGGATTGAAGGTTGGTTTGGATAGAGAGCTTGCTGATAAAATTATTGATGAAGCTACCTCAGCGGGGCTTAAGGTGCTTGCTGAGGAAAGTGATGGTCTTGATCATGGTGTTTTGGTGCCGATGCATTATGTGTCTGCAGCGCACAATGATGTTGAGCTTGTATCTGTTAATATTTCGTTTTCTGGATTCCAGACTCATTATGATTTTGGAAAGGTTTTGAGGAAGGTTTTTGATGAAAGTGACAAAAAAATTGCTTTTGTTGCTTCTGCAGATTTGTCTCATTGTTTAACCGAAAATGCTCCTGGTGAATATTCTCCTGTGGGGAAAGAGTTCGATGAAAAACTTGTTGAACTACTTAAAGCAGGGGATACGGAGTCGATTTTAGCTATGGATCCGTTCTGGGTAGATGAGGCTCAGGAATGCGGATTGAGGTCGATTTGTACAGCGCTTGGAGTTGCCGAAAAATACGACGTCTTATCTTATGAAGGGCCGTATGGAGTTGGGTATTGTGTGGCGGTTAGTAGATGACAGATGACAGGTGACAGATGACAGTGAAGAGATTTTAGTTAATCCACTCTTTGTCTGTGTCTGAATCTGATGATGGTCTTGGTAAGTCAGCGCCGTAATATGCTTCTGGCCCGAAATGCTCAAGCAGTGACTTTGCTTGTCCTGAGGCGATTGCTCTTTCTGTTTCTATTCTGAGGTTTTCCAGCTCTGCTCCAGTTGATGGTCTTTCACCGCTAGTTCTCATGAAAGATCCTGGTTTTTCTAGGGCTTCTAGATATTTTGGGTCATCTGGGCCTGTTGCTCCTGGTATTCGTTGCCATAGAGGGATTCCGTCTTTTCTAAAATTTTCTGACATATGTGTTTTTTGTTAGTTTTCTGTATCTGGTGTTGGTAATAATATTATGTTTTCTGGTTGGGGCTCTGTTTTTGTGCCTCTATAAAATTTGCCGAAAAAATCTTGTAATGTTCGTACTTGGCCTTGTTCGCTAGCTCTTCTTAGCCTTTCGCCAAGTGCTGCTGTTTCTTCGGCTAGTCCTGGTTTGTCCCAAACTTCGCCTAGATTAGTGATGTGTGATCGTCCTCTAGGCCGTTCTGAATCACAAAACCCTACTGGATTTTTAGGTTTTTTTGGTGTCATGGTTGTGTTTATTTAACTTTGTCCCAAACTTCTCCACCGAAAAACTCTTCAGGTGATTGATCTTCAGGAGTTGGTTTTAATGCTTCTCTGGCTGCTTCTGCTGTTACTTCTGCCAAATTTGGTATTGAAAGTGCTGCTTCTAAGCTCTCTCGTCCATGGTAATGGAAGCGTCCATGCGGTTTGTCATCAGGTGCTTGTTCTGTATCTGTTGTGTTGAGATAAGCTTCTGGGCCATGAACAGCCATGAGGTGCAATATTGAAGGTTTGTCTTGAGGGTCTTTTTCTGGCTTTTCTGGATTGTTTACCATTTTGTAGTTGTTAATATTGGGTTTTATCTTAGCACATAAAAAGCCCCGCCGTAAATGGCGGGGCCTGTTATTCTCTATCATCTATTATCTACTAGAAACAATCTTGTCAATTAATCCATATTCAAGTGCTCTTTCTGCAGACATGAAGTTGTCTCGATCTGTGTCTTTTTCTACTTTTGCGAATTTTTGACCTGTGTGTTTTGCAATGATGTCGTTAAGACGTTTCTTTGTATTAAGGATATGCTCTGCGTGGATTTGAATTTCTGTTGCTTGCCCTTCTACTCCTCCAAGAGGTTGGTGAATCATCACTTCAGCGTTTGGAAGTGCGAATCTTTTCCCTTTTGCTCCTCCACAAAGAAGTACAGCACCCATAGAAGCTGCCATTCCAAGACATACTGTTGATACGTCGCATTTGATGTATTGCATTGTGTCGTAAATTGCAAGTCCAGCAGTTACATGTCCTCCTGGGCTGTGAATGTACATTGTGATGTCTTTCTTTGGGTTTTCGTTCTCCAAGAAAAGAAGTTGCGCGATTATTAGATTTGCAACATGGCTATCTATTCCTGTGCCTAAGAAAATTATTCTGTCTTTGAGTAGGCGAGAGTAGATGTCGTAAGCGCGTTCTCCACCAACAGTTTTTTCCAGTACGGTTGGTACTAGCATGCTTGCTGCGTGTGGGTCAAATCCGCTTTTTGTTTGTTGTGTTTGAGTCATTTCTATATTGTTTTTAGTTTTTTTACTCTTTTAATTTTAGCACAAAATACGGTTCTGATTAAGAGAGGTGGGGTTGACGTGTTTAACGAATGCCTTCTAGCACCTTCCTTCCATTTGTTGTCGCGATATCAACTAATGCGTCTACGTCGTAGAATCGGCATGCTTCTATGATGAAAAGAAGTTCTGTGAATACATCTCCATCGATAAATGGACAGAAGTAATCGCATACATTGTCGACTCCAAGTGCGACCGTGACTCCTGCTTCAACCAGTTGTGGTACTGGCGCTAGAGAGTTATGTACAGGCGCCATTTTGTCTCGCATTTGAACCCCGTCGATCATTGCGCGAGGACAAACGATCACTGGCATCTCAGCTTCTTTTATAAGCTTTATGACTGACATCATGTAGTCGTCTTCTTGAGCTGCAAGTGAACATGCGTGAACTGCGTTTACACGACCTTGTAGGCTGTGCTCGATGACTTTGCGGGCTAGAAGTTCGGTGTCCTTTTCGTCTGGATCGTTGTTTTGGTCGATGTGAACGTCTACGGTTTTGCCGTGTTTCTTTGCCATCTCGAAGATGTAGTCGAGGTGCTCTGCTTGGTTAGGTCTGTCGCGAGAGGGAAGTCCTCCGAGTACGTCGACATATGGTGCCGCTTTTTCGATCCATTCTTTGGCTTTTGGGTCTAGTGCACCTTCGAGTACTTGTGAACAGATTTGAATTTCGATTTGGTCCTTGTATTTCTCTTTTACTTCCAAAGCCGCCTCAACGCACATCATCCCAACAGTGTTGTCTACATCTATATTAGTTCTGGTGATTGTAGATCCTTGGTTGATCATGTTTTCTGCGCTGATGCACATTCTTTCGATCAGGTTCTCGTGTGTGTATTTAGCCTTAACATCTTTCCAAAGATCCCATTTGACCTCCATGCTATCAAGTGTCATTGCTAGGGTTTCTGGAGTTATAACGTATGCTTTGTCGAAATGGGCATGGCAAGATACTATTCCACCTTTTTCTGCTATGCGCTGGCGGAGTAGTCCTTGTAGATCGTATTTTTGCATGTTTGTGTGCTTAAGTTTTTTCTTGGATTACTATATCACAAACATTTTTTAGATTTCCAGTGCGCCTTCTCGTGCACTTTCTATTACTGATCCAATTGCACTTTCTCCTGCTTGTTGTTTTGCCTTAACGCTTAGCATTCTTCGTTCTGCTCGTTCCTTCATTGCTGGAAGTATATCTGCAAGTAATGTAAAAATCGTTTTTGCAAGTTGAGATGTTCGCGCCCATTCGTCTAGCTTGGCACCTTCAGGATGGCTGCGGAATGCATGCGCGATAGCGATTTCGTATATAGCTTGCGCTTTTGCGTTGTAATCTTCAGTAGATCTAACGGTCTCAGTTAATGCAGGTGTTGTTAATTCATCAATGATAGATGTGCCTATTAATGTGTAAACTTCTACTGCGTGTTCTGGTCCTAGAATTGGTCCTAGCTCTAGTAATAGTCTTCTTTTTGCCTCTTTTAATGTTAATTCTGCTTGGCTTAGCATTTGTGCTGGTGCTTCGTACTCAGGTTTGGATTCCCATGCTGGATCCCCGGCTTCTATTTGGTGAAAAAGCTCTGCTGCATCTCCGTCTAGCATTGGAGATCCTTCTAGCCCTGGGTTTTCTGATAATATTTGAGCTATAAGAGCATCATGTATTTGTTGGGTTGGTGTTCTTTTAGCTTGATCTTGTGTTTCGAGCGACATGTTCTTTTTGTTAAAGATTTAGGACAAAATCATATCGCTAGTGGCGATGTTTTACAAAAATAACGAGTTGCGGATCGCTTTATTTTGTGATCAAGTCTTTGATTTCGGCTTCGACTTTGTCCAGTCCAAGATTTCCTGTTCCCCCTTGATGGATAGACATTTTTAGCATTTCACGGACGTCGTCTTCGGTTACGTCGATTTTGTCGATGTTTGATCCAATTTCTCGGTAAGCGTCGCGGAAAGTCATTCCTTCCTTAACCTTTTCGAAAGCCTTGTGTGCTGCGAAAAGTCCTGGGCATCCAAGCATCGAATCCATTAGGACCCTTTCGTTTGGTTCAATGTTGTCGATAATTACAGCCATTGCTTCTAGAGACATTTCTGTGTATTTGAGTCCTAGGAATAGTGGGCGTTTGATTTCTTGTCCGTCACGGTGGTATCCAGATATCTTATTAAGGATGTTCATAGTCATCTCTTGTCTGCAGGCAAGTACTGTTGCTGTTCTTCCACGAATCAGTTCTCCGACATCAAGGTTTTTCTTCTGTGGCATGATAGACGATCCTGTTGAGATGCTGTCATCCATGTTGAAGAATTGGAATTCTTGAGTTGTGAAGAAAAGCAAATCGCATGCCAATCTATTTAGGGTAAGCATGATTTGGCAGCAAGCTTCTAATACAAGTCCTTCGATTTTTCCACGTGAGTTGTGGCAATAGATCACGTTGTTTTGTGTTTTGGCGAAGCCAATTTCTTTTGAAAGCCAATCTCTATCAAAGTCAAAAGGTGATCCGTATCCTGCTCCTGATCCAAGAGGGTTTTGATCTACGATCTCTTCTTGAATAGCGATCAATAATTTGGCGTCGTCCATTAAACTCTCTGCAAAAGCACCCATCCATGTTCCAACTGTTGTTGGCATAGCTTTTTGCATGTGTGTGTATCCTGGCATTGGTACCATTTCGTATTTTTTGGCGAAATCCAAGCATTTCAATGCTAGCTCGAGAGTTTTTTCGCGAAGTGAAACAGATCGATTTTTAAGGAACCACCTCATCATTACTAGTACTTGGTCGTTTCTTGAACGTCCTGTGTGGATTTTTTTACCTGTGTCACCGAATTTTTCTATTAAGTAGTCCTCAATCTTTGTGTGTGAATCTTCGTCTTCAACTCTTAATATAAACTCTCCTTTATTATATAGGTCTAAAATTTCGTCTAATCCTTGTTCTAGTTGAGTTAGCTCTTCTTTTGTTAAAAGGTCGTGTTTTTCTAGCATTCTTGCATAACATCTGCTGCACCATACGTCATCAGGTATCATTTCTTGATCGTAAAGGATGTCTTCTCCTGCGTTGTACTCTTCAACTGTGCGGTTTAAAGCAACTACTTTGTTTTTATGCCAAATCTTTTTCTTTATTGGGTCGGCCATTTTGTTTGTGGGTTAGTAAGGCAATTTTCCGCCTCATTGTAGATGTAATTTAATCTAAATAAAAGTTTTTTTAAAAAAAGATTTGACAATAGGTTTTCCCTTGGTAGAATGGCGTAGCCTTTTTCTAGCGAAGGGGGCCAGAATCCGCTCCTTAACAATTGGAATGTAATAGAGAAAACTCGTCAATTTCTTTTGAAATTAATTTTTTCTCACAATTAACGATAACGTTAATATTGAAGTGAGGATTAAATCTCTTTTTGGAGAGTTTGATCCTGGCTCAGGATTAACGCTGGCAGTGTGTATAATACATGCAAGTCGAGCGCCCCTTCGGGGGAGCGGCAAACGGGTGAGTAACACGTTGGAATCTGCCTCGCACTCAGGGATAGCCCACTGAAAAGTGGATTAATACCGGATGGTCTCGTAAGAGTAAAGCTTTTGCGGTGCGAGAGGAGCCTGCGTAGTATCAGCTTGTTGGTAAGGTAACGGCTTACCAAGGCTATGACGCTTAGCTGGTCTGAGAGGATGATCAGCCACAATGGGACTGAGACACGGCCCATACTCCTACGGGAGGCAGCAGTAAAGAATCTTTCGCAATGGGGGAAACCCTGACGGAGCAACACTGCGTGACCGATGACGGCCTTCGGGTTGTAAAGGTCTTTTCTGAGGGAATAATTCTGAAGGTACCTTAGGAATAAGCACCGGCTAAATCCGTGCCAGCAGCCGCGGTAATACGGATGGTGCAAGCGTTATCCGGAATCATTGGGCGTAAAGGGTCCGTAGGCGGTAATTTAAGTTAGATGTTAAATCCAGAGGCTCAACCTCTGGCTCGTATCTGATACTGGATTACTAGAGTCTTGTAGAGGCACGTGGAATTCTGTGTGTAGGGGTAAAATCCGTAGATACACAGAGGAACACCAAAAGCGAAGGCAGCGTGCTGGGCAAGTACTGACGCTAAGGGACGAAAGCGTGGGGAGCGAACGGGATTAGATACCCCGGTAGTCCACGCCGTAAACGATGGATACTAGGTGTTGGCTCATCGACCGAGTCAGTGCCGTCGCTAACGCATTGAGTATCCCGCCTGGGGAGTACGGTCGCAAGATTAAAACTCAAAGGAATAGACGGGGACCCACACAAGCGGTGGAGCATGTGGTTTAATTCGATAATAAGCGAGGAACCTTACCAAGACTTGACATCCCGAGAACCCTGAAGAAATTCGGGGGTGCCGTAAGGAATTCGGTGACAGGTGCTGCATGGTTGTCGTCAGCTCGTGCCTTGAGGTGTACGGTTAAGTCCGCAAACGAGCGCAACCCTTGTCCTTAGTTGCATTTTTCTAAGGAGACTGCCCTGACTTAGTTAGGGAGGAAGGTAAGGATGACGTCAAATCAGCATGGCCCTTATGTCTTGGGCGACACACGTGCTACAATGGCCGGCACAATGGGTAGCCAAGGAGTAATCCGGAGCCAATCCCTAAAACCGGTCTCAGTTCGGATTGAGGGCTGCAACTCGCCCTCATGAAGTTGGAATCGCTAGTAAACGCGTATCAGCCATGTCGCGTTGAATATGTTCCTGGGTCTTGTACTCACCGCCCGTCACATCCTGAAAGATGGGGGTGCCCAAAGGTCCTTGCTAAGCAGGGGACTAAGGCAAAACCATTGATTGGGATGAAGTCGTAACAAGGTATCCGTAGGAGAACCTGCGGATGGAATACCTCCTTTCTAGGGAGACTATCTGTAACTCGAAAGGGTTACAGCTCTCAGGTCGACATCTCTTCGGAGATGTTTGGAAGTCAGCAATGACTTCTCCCTTCGGTCAAAAGCCGAAGTAAAATAAAGAGTTTCTCTCTATTACATTCTGATTGTCAAGGTAGTGGCGAGGGTCGCGGTCCGAAGCGAAGTCGGAATCGCGCTTTCGACGTAGTGCAGAAGATCAAGAGGCCCCCCATTGAAGGGACGACCTAAGAGGCGACATAGAGTCGTCTTTTTTGTTATTTGTCATCTGTTAATTAGTTCTTTTTGATTTTTTATTTGACTCGGGAACATGTTTTCATTAAAGTGCTTTTTGCTGTTTGAAAAAACAAAGATTGTGGGCGAGTAGCTCAGGTGGTTAGAGCGCGTCGCTGATAACGACGAGGTCGGAGGTTCAAGTCCTCCCTCGCCCACCACTTGGCTAGTTGTAGCAAGTAGTGGTAGTTGTAGAGATGGAGTGATTTCTATTCCTATAAAAACTCACCATTCACTACTACTACAACTATTACCACCACTACCTATCATGGGGCCGTAGCTCAGTTGGCTAGAGCGCCGCGTTTGCACCGCGGAGGTCAGGAGTTCGACTCTCCTCGGCTCCACCATTGAAAAGGATTTTACAGACTCCTGCACTAATATATACGTTTAGTCGTCTGTGAAATCCTTTTTTGTTTGCTGATTGTATTTTGCTGGTGCAAAATGTTGTTAGCTCCCGCACTAATATATACGTTTAGTCATTAAGCAATTTTTTTGTATGTGATATATTGTCTTTGGTATTTTTACTTAAAACAAAAATGAATCAATATATTGCAGGCTTTATAATGATGGTCGCGGGTATCCTTCTTTTGGTATATCGCGAGAAGGTAAAAGAGTTCACTGGGAACATAGATTTTGCCGAAGAGAAGCTTGGGGTAGGGGGGACGTGGACTTTTTATGCTCTTTTGGGGCTAGGGCTATTTATGTTCGGATTGACGTGGTTAACAGGTACAGCGCAGTCGTTTTTTGAGAGTTTCTTTGGCAAGTTTTTCTAATTTTGGCAAGCATTTAAAAGTTTTTTTGTAAAATCTGTTGACATGGGCTATCTGCGTCAATATAATGCCTTCGCTTTTTGATTATTTAAACCTTATTTTTTGACTCTTTGTGCACTTTTCAGCTGGAAGACGTGATGTCTTAATTACAACCATGTGGTTGTGAGCTGGAAAGTGTGCGAAAGCACACTTTTATTTTTGTTCATTGATAACTAGGCAAGGCAAACTGCAATTATAATTAAGTTTATAATTAAATATATATAAGCAGTCTGATGGTTTCTGTAAATCATCAGGCAAAATGTATGGAAGTTAATGTACTCAAAATAAATTGTAAAAAGAGCATAGAGTGGATGCCTTGACTCGAGATTCCGATGAAGGACGTGGCTAGCTGCGATAATCCTCGGTGAGTTGCTAAGCAAACAGTGACCCGGGGGTTTCCGAATGGGGAAACCTGATCAGAGTTATGTCTGATTACTCCGCAAGGAGAGGACACTTGGTGAACTGAAACATCTAAGTAACCAAGGAAGAGAAATCAAAAGAGATTCCCGTAGTAGTGGCGAGCGAACTGGGAATAGCCCAAACCGCACTTCGGTGCGGGGTTGTAGGACCCAATATGAAATTATTTTCTATTAGCTGAAAGTCTCTGGGAAGAGCTACCGTAGGGGGTAAAAGTCCCGTAAGTTAAAATAGGTTTAATTTCTAGGATGTTCCTGAGTAGGGTCGGACACGTGAAATCCGGCTTGAATCTGGGAGGACCACCTTCCAAGGCTAAATAGATCTCGAGATCGATAGTGTACAAGTACCGTGAGGGAAAGGTGAAAAGCACCCCGGTTAGGGGGATGAAATAGAACCTGAAACTCTATGCTTAAAAGGAATCGGAGCCCTTCGGGGTGACGGTGTACTTTTTGTAGAACGGGCCAACGAGTTAGCTGTATGTGGCAAGATTAATCCCGTAATTGGGAGAAGTCGTAGCGAAAGCGAGTCTTCACCGGCGAATTAGTCGCATGCACTAGACCCGAAACCAGGTGAGCTATCCATGAGCAGGTTGAACCTCGAGTAAAATCGAGGGGAGGACCGAACCCAACTATGTTGCAAGATGGTGGGATGACTTGTGGATAGAGGAGAAATTCCAATCGAACCTGGATATAGCTGGTTCTCTCCGAAATAGCTTTAGGGCTAGCCTTGATCTAAGCGCAACGGGGGTAGAGCTCTGTTTAGGCTAGGGGGCGAAATAAGTCTACCAAACCTAGATAAACTTCGAATACCGTTGTTAGCATGGTCAGGAGTCAGACAGTGACAGCAAAGTGCCATTGTCGAAAGGGGAACAGCCCAGATCGCCGTCTAAGGTCCCTAATGAAACTTAAGTGGGAAAGGATGTAGGATTGTTTACACAACCAGGAGGTTGGCTTAGAAGCAGCCATCCCTTTAAAGAGTGCGTAATAGCTCACTGGTCTATGTGGTCCTGCGCCGAAAATATAACGGGGCTAAAGTTTCAACCGAAGACGCGGATCCATTTTTATGGATGGTAGGAGAGCGTTCCCATCCGCGATGAAGGTCAGATGTAAATCTGGCTGGAGCGTTGGGAAGTGAAAATGTTGGCATGAGTAACGTAAGTCAGGTGAAAACCCTGGCCACCGAAAGCCTAAGGTTTCCCAAGCCACGTCAGTCGACTTGGGGTTAGTCGGTCCTAAGGTGTAGCCGAAAGGCGAAGCCGATGGATAACAGGTTAATATTCCTGTACAACTTATATTTCGCCAGAGCAAAACTGGAACGCGATTCTTTTTCATCGTCTTGAGGGCTTCGGCTTGATAGACTTCGAAATTTTATCAACTGAAAGTGGCGCTAGCTGAGGAGTGACGTTTTTGGACACTCGGAGCGAATTAATGAATTTTCGTGCAAGTACTAAGTTTATGTCCCTATAGGCAAATCCGTAGGGATTCGCGAGGTGCGATGCAAATTCTGACCTTCGTGTCGGAAGATTCTGATCATTTCAAGAACCAAGAAAACCTTCGTAGCGAGAAATATAAGTTACCGTACCGTAAACCAACACTGGTAGGTGGGTTGAGTATACTAAGGTGAATGAGATAACTACTGTTAAGGAACTCGGCAAAACAGCAGGTGTAACTTCGGGATAAACCTTGCCTGATCTCTTCATGATTTCGATCTTGATGTTGATTAGGCCGCAGCGAAAGAGCCCATGCAACTGTTTACCAAAAACACAGGTCTCTGCTAAACCGTAAGGTGATGTATAGGGGCTGACGCCTGCCCAGTGCCAGAAGGTCACGAGGAGGGGTTAACGCTCTGAATCTAAGCCCTGGTGAACGGCGGCCGTAACTATAACGGTCCTAAGGTAGCGAAATTCCTTGTCGGGTAAGTTCCGACCCGCACGAATGGCGTAATGGTATGGGCACTGTCTCAACAGTAGACTCAGTGAAATTGCAGAAACGGTAAAAATGCCGTTTAGCCGCAGCAAGACGAAAAGACCCCGTGCAGCTTTACTATAGCTTGACATTGAGTTGAGGCATATCTTGTGCAGGATAGGTGGGAGACTTTGAAGCTTGGCGCCAGCCAAGTGGAGTCATCCTTGAGATACCACCCTGGATATGTTTTGGCTCTAACACTTGAAAAACAAGTGGACAGTGTTTGGTGGGTAGTTTATCTGGGGCGGATGCCTCCTAAAGAGTAACGGAGGCGCGCGATGGTTCCCTAACACCGGACGGAAATCGGTGTGATAGTGTATTCGCATAAGGGAGCTTGACTGCAAGACCTACAAGTCGAGCAGGTGCGAAAGCAGGCGAAAGTGATCCGGTAGTTCCACGTGGGTGGGCTATCGCTCAACGGATAAAAGTTACGCCGGGGATAACAGGCTAGTCGCTTCCAAGAGTTCACATCGACGAAGCGGTTCGGCACCTCGATGTCGGCTCGTCGCATCCTGGGGCTGGAGAAGGTCCCAAGGGTATGGCTGTTCGCCATTTAAAGCGGTACGCGAGCTGGGTTCAGAACGTCGTGAGACAGTTCGGCCTCTATCTGCTGTGGCTGTAGGAATATTGAGGGAAGCTGTCCCTAGTACGAGAGGACCGGGATGGACAAACCTCTAGTGCACCTGTTGTCGTGTCAACGGCATTGCAGGGTAGCTATGTTTGGAACGGATAACCGCTGAAAGCATCTAAGTGGGAAGCCGCTCCCAAGAAAATATTCCCTATGAACTTGCCCGTAGACTACGGGTTTGATAGGTCTCAAGTGTAAGCACAGCGATGTGTTCAGCTGAGAGATACTAATAAGTCACTGATTTATTTTGAAACTTCCTTTGTCTTATTGTCAGTGATGAGAGGTCTTTAGGCCTTTCGTCACTGACTAAGACGTCAACTATTTTGCCTGATTATTTGCAGAAATATTGTTCTTTT
>CAZRWH010000028.1:0-1116 GCA_964603905.1 uncultured Candidatus Peribacteria bacterium
CGAGCAAACGCTCATTGACATCTCGTGCCGAAGTGGCGGAACTGGTAGACGCGCACGACTCAAAATCGTGTTCCTTCTGGGAGTGAGGGTTCGATTCCCTCCTTCGGCACCATATAGCTAATAATCGTCTTTGGTTGACAAAGACGTTAAAATACCGCAAATTGGTATATCTATTTTTTAACACAATAAATTATGGCTAAGAAAAAAGAACAATCAGGTGGATTTATCTGGATTGTCACAACTTTTGCTCTTATTGCTCTTCTAATAGGGCTTGGGGTCTCTTCTATGGATGATCCTACTGAAGGACAAACTTCTATCGTTACAACGCCTGAGGCAAATCCTGTCGTAACGGATGTTGATATTGACGATGATGCAGTTCTTGGTGATGCGGATGCTCCTGTCACTATGATTATCTTTAGTGATTATGAATGTCCTTACTGTGAGAGATTCGAACTTTATACAATGCCGTCTGTAAAAGAGAACTTTGTTGAAACAGGTCTTGTTAAAGTTGTTTTCCGTGATTACCCACTGGCTTTTCATTCAAAAGCTAATATCACAGCAGAGGCTGCTGAATGTGCTGGAGAATATGGAGATGATGTTTACTGGGATTACCACTTCCAATTGGTAGAAAACTACAACGAATGGACAGTTTCTCCTGATATTAACACCACTCTTATTTCTTACGGATCTACTCTGGGACTTGATATCTCTGCTTGTCTTGAAGAAGGTAGATATTCTGCCGAAGTTACTGATGACATGACAGCGGGTATTGCTGCTGGAGTTTCTGGAACACCTACAGTTTTTGTTAATGGAGAGATGCACGTTGGTGCTCTTCCTTACGAAGATTACACAGGTGCTGACGGAAGCTTGCAAGATGGATATGGTTCAATTTTGACAAAAGCTGTTGAAGCAGCGACTACTGAATAATTTCTTTTAGATGTTTTGCGACGAGACAAAAGTTCACTTTAAGGCTGGAAAAGGCGGCGATGGAGCGGTTAGTTATCGTCGTGAAAAATATATTTCGAAAGGTGGCCCTGATGGAGGAGACGGAGGCAGGGGAGGAGATGTGATCCTCAAGGCTGACGAAAATATCAATACATTAGCTGATTTTAATTC
>CAZRWH010000028.1:1216-16676 GCA_964603905.1 uncultured Candidatus Peribacteria bacterium
ACTTTGGAGCTTAGAATGGTTGCTGACGTTGGACTTGTAGGCCTTCCTTCTTGTGGTAAGTCGACTTTGATTTCTCGTGTTTCTAATGCAAAACCTAAAATTGCTGAATATCCTTTTACGACTCTTATTCCAAATCTTGGAGTTGTCGATTTGAGCACTTTTAAAGGTGAAAAAGGTCAGTCTTTTCTGATGGCTGACATCCCTGGACTGATAGAGGGAGCTTCTGAAGGAAAAGGACTAGGAGACGACTTCCTTAAGCATATTTCTAGGAGCGGAATACTTGTTCACATGGTTGACGGAAGCGTTTTAAACGTAGAAGAAGAGTACGAAACAATCAGAAGAGAGCTTGAGCTATATGACCCGGAACTTGTTGAGAAAGTGCAAGTTGTTGTGATCAACAAGATAGACCTTATGGACGAAGAGACTGCCAAGATGCTTGAGACTGATTTACTTAAAGCTTATCCAGAGCTAGAAGGACGTACTATGTTGATTTCGGCCGCTACCAACAAGGGACTGAAAGAACTTGTTTTCAGACTATGGAATGAGCTTCAAAAAAGGCCTAAGAAAAGCGAGGTTATCAAGACCGATGCTGTTAAAGTTTATAGACCTCATCTAGAGGAAGATCCTCGAGCTATCGAGATCGAGTTTATGTACGAGATCGACAGTGAAGAGTTCGAGCCTATGATCGTTGGAGGGCTTGTTAAGAACGAGGACAAGCCAAAGCGCAAAATCTTCAAGGTCAAATGTAAAAGACTGGAGCAAATTGTAAAAATGACAAATATTGAAAGCCAAAATGCCGTTAGAAGAGCTTATGACGTTATTGAGAAACTTGGTGTCCCAAAAAGACTAAAGAAGCTTGGTGCTGAAAGGGGAGATTATGTTAAGATTGCTGGTGTGTTTTTTGAATACAGAGCATAAAATACTCACTTCTCACTACTCATTACTCACTAGTGGCATGAAAATAATCGTAGGACTAGGAAATCCAGGAGATAAATACTATGGAACGCGTCACAATGTTGGATTTATGGTTTTGCATAAGTTCATGAATAAGCATGGATTTGACGATTTTTCCCTAAAAAAGAAGCTTAAATCCCAAATATCAGAAGGTAATGTTGGTGGAGAAAAGATCATTCTCGTAAAGCCAGAAACTTTTATGAATCTTTCTGGTGAAGCTGTTGTAGCGGTAAAGAACTTCTATAAGGTTGAAAACAAGGACATAGTTGTTGTTTATGACGATTACGATCTTCCAACCGGTGAGCTCCGATACCGAGAAAAAGGAGGGTCTGGAACTCACAATGGAATGAAGTCTTGTATTCAACAACTCGGGACGGATGAATTTCCTCGCTTGAGAGTTGGTATTAATTCTGGACTGCCTGTAGTCGATTTAAGTGGCTATGTTTTGGGTAAATTTACAGATGAGGAAGGGGATAAGATTATTCCTGCGCTGAATGAATCTGTCCTACAGATAGAAAATCAGCTTGCAATTTCAGGAGAAAGTAAGTAGTTTAAGTGGGCTTAATTTTTCGAATTTAATGTTTTAATCATGTTTGCAGTAATAGAAATCGGCGGAAAGCAGTATCAGGTTCAAGAAAAAGACGAACTTGAGATTGAAAAAGTTGACGCTGAAGAAGGTAAAAATCTGACTGTTAAAACAGTAGTATTGCTTGCGAAAAGCGACACTGATGTTGAAGTTGGAACACCTTACGTCGCTGGTGCGACAGTAGAACTCAAGGTTCTTGAAATGGTTCAAGGTGACAAAATCAGGGTTTTCAAAATGAAACCTAAAAAGAGATACTCTCGAACTCAAGGACACAGACAAAAATACTGGAAAGTAAAGGTTCTAAAAATCACTAAGGTTGCTGGAAAAGCGAAAGCTGCGGCTAAACCAAAAGCTGAGAAAAAAGAAGAGAAGAAAGAAGACTAAATATTGTTTCAGAATCTATCCAAGACTTCCTCCAAATCGCGGGGAAGTTTTGTTTTATAGGTCTGTTTTTTGCCTTTTAGGTCCGTGAATGTAATCTCGGCTGCATGAAGGAATTGTCTTTCTAGTCCTGCGGTTTTGCCGTACTTCTTGTCTCCGAGAACTGGATGTCCGATTGATGCCATGTGGACTCTGATTTGGTGTGTTCGTCCTGTTTTTAGGTCTATTTCAAGCAGTGTTGCGTTTTCGAAATGCTTGATTGGTATGAATTCCGTGACAGCGTTCTTGCCGGTTTTTAGAACTGTCATATCTTGTCGTCTTCCTGGATGTCTTCCGATTGGAGCCTCTATTCGGCCTTTGTGATCTATTACTCCTTCAACAAGGGTTATGTATTTTTTCTGTACCGTTCTTTCTGCGATTTGAGTTGAAATGTTTTGATGGGCCTTGTCGTTTTTGGCGACGA
The DNA here is from genome assembly GCA_964603905.1 of uncultured Candidatus Peribacteria bacterium. Lineage (GTDB taxonomy): Bacteria > Patescibacteriota > Gracilibacteria > UBA1369 > UBA12470 > CAZRWH01. The sequence goes on from CAZRWH010000028.1 coordinate 3,601, forward strand.
TTATTATCCCAGAAGTCTCCTTGTCGAGTCTGTGAACGATTCCAGGGCGCACAGGGTCGTCTTTCCTGCTTATTTGGTCTTTTAGGTGGTATAAAATCGCATTTACGAGGGTGCTGTCGGCGTGTCCTGGTGCTGGGTGAACCACTAGTCCTGCCGGTTTGTTTATTATCAAATAGTCGTCGTCTTCGTGAACTATGTCGAGTTCTATCTTTTGCGCTTTTAGATTCGGTGCCTTTGACTGAAGAAGCTTGATTTTGATCTTGTCTCCTTCTGTGATTTTGAAGCTAGGCTTTTTGATTGGCTCACCATTTACAGATACCAATCCGTCTTTGATTGCTTTCTGTACTTTTTGACGAGTTATGTCTTCTAGGTTAGCCGTCAATACTGCGTCAAGTCGGCCTCCTGACTCTGATTTTATTGAAATTTGTTTCATGATGACAACACTATACCAGTTGTAGTAAACTTTTACCTGATTTAGGCGCAAGTCACAAGTCACAAGGATTAATAATTTTTAAAAATAAAAAATATGAACGACGCTGTAAAAAGCTTACTTAATAAGGGCACGGTTGATGTGATTGTCAGGGAGGATCTCGAGAAAAAACTTGCTTCTGGCAAGAAATTACGGATTAAACTAGGGATCGATCCTTCTGGAGCTGATCTGCATATTGGACATATGGTTGTTATAAAAAAACTGAAGGAGTTTCAGGATCTTGGGCATCACGTCATGCTGCTTTTTGGTAACTTTACTGGTCAAATTGGAGATCCAACAGGGAAAATGGAGGCTCGAAAGCCTAAAACACAGGAACAGCTCGAGGCAAATGCTAAACACTACATTGAACAAGCTGGCAAAATACTTGATACCGACAAAATCGAAGTTGTATGGAATGCTGACTGGCTTTCTCCTTTGACGTTTGCTGATGTGATTAAGCTTTCTGCGAATTTCACAGTTGCTCAAATGCTTGAAAGAGACATGTTCCAGGATCGTATCAAGGCTAATATGCCGATCTCTATGCACGAATTTATGTACCCACTGATGCAAGGATATGATTCTGTTGCTCTAAAAGCTGATGTTGAACTTGGTGGGACAGATCAGACATTCAATCTTCTTGCAGGCAGAACATTGCAAAAAGCCTACGGACAAGAACCTCAAAACATCATCACTGTTCCTATTTTGGAGGGACTTGATGGGAAGAAAAAGATGGGTAAATCTGATGACAATTACATCGGAGTAAATGAGGCTCCTAACGATATGTACGGTAAGGTAATGTCTATACCTGACAACTTGATCTTGAAGTACTTTGAACTTGCTACAGATTTGACGCTAGAAGAGATCGCAGAAGTAAAGGCTGAGCTTGATGGTGGTGCTAATCCTAGAGACCTTAAAATGAGGCTAGGACGAGAGATAGTGGCTTTATATCACGATGAAGAGGCAGCTAATTCTGCTGAAAAAGAGTTCGTTAATGTTTTCCGAAACAAGCAACTTCCTGAGGATATTCCTGAGAAAATTTTTGCAAATGCTCAGTGGGGGATACTAGATCTTCTTTTGGATGGAGAACTTGTTTCGTCTAAAAGTGATGCTCGCAGAATGGTCGACCAAGGAGCTGTCAAAATTGATGGCGAAAAAGTAGGCTCTATCGAGGACGAGGTGACACTTTCCGAAAAAAGCAAGCTAATTCAAGTTGGTAAGAGGCGCTTCCTTCTTGCGAAAACGGATGCGTAGTGTGATAATAAAGACTGCCTTTGACCTCTCATAATTCGGAAAATATAATGGTACTCAAATTGAGCCATACTAGTGGAAGCAAAAAGATAATTCTTTCTGATTTAGTGTCCGTAAAGACGCTTCAAAGAATACAAGACAACCTTGCGAATGCGCTTGGTATATCTTTGGTTATTGTTGGCATAGAAGGGAAGGACTTGATTACCAAGAAGAGCAATGTCAGTACTTTTTGCGAAAAGATGACCAAGATTGAGTCTTTTGATCAGGCTTGTAAAAAGGATTATGTTGAATCTGGAATGAAATGTTTTTCCTCTCAAAGGTCCAATATAATGAAATGCCATGCCGGTCTTTACAGCTTTACAGTTCCTATTATGGTGAATGGGCGTATGGCGGCGTTTTTTCGTGGTGGGCAAGTTAGGCTTTCTAATCCTGACATTGCCGAATGTAAAAATAGTGCTGACCGCTATGATGTTGATTTTGATGCTTATCTAGAGGCCTTCCTTGGGATCCCTTTGTTTAGCGAGGATAAACTGCATGCTACAGTTGAACTTATATCTGTTGTTGCTAACACTATCTCTCATTTGGCTCTCTCTGGGGAAATAGCCAAAAGCAAGGCTACTGAGCTTGTTCATTTGAACGACTTGCTTGAAAAAGAGGTGATGCGCAAGACAGATGAACTGCGTCTTTCTGAGGAAAAGTACAGAAGTATTTTCGATAACGCGCTTGATGTTATTTATACCCTTGATGCGTCTGGTGTTATTACGAATATCAACAGCGTTGTAGAAAAACTCTTGGGCTATGAGAAGGAGTATGTGATTGGCAAGCGCTTTGATGAGTTTGTTTGGGATGAAGACCTTCAGCTGGTGAAAAGCTCTTTTGGTGATTTGAAACACAAGAAGCGAATGAGTACGCGTGGCCTTAGATTTCGTCTTAAGTCTAAGGACGGCAAGCCTATATATTTTGAGTTGAATAGTCGTGCTTCGTATGATGAGGATGGAGATATGTTTAATATCGATGGTATTTTGAGAGATATAGACCAGGCTCTTAAGGTTGAGAATAAATTGCGTAGCGTTAAGGAGAAGTACAAAGAGCTTTTTGATGCCATGCGTGATGGTGTTTATATGACTGATGAATATGGTCGTATCAAGGTTTTCAACAAGGGAGCCCTTAGAATTTTGGGGTACTCTAAGCTTGATGACGTTTATGACAAGCTGCTTTCTGACATGTACGAGAACAACTCTGATCGGGAGGTCTTTTTGAAGGATTTATCTAAAAAAGGTTTTATCGAGGATTATGTCGTCAAATTGAAGAAAAAAGATGGCACCAGTATCTACGTTGAGGCTACTTCAAATGAACTTCGTGATGCTGATGGCAATCTTAAAGGTGTAGAAGGTGTGTTCAGGGATGTTACTGAGAAAGTTGAGCTCCGTAAGAGGTTTGATTTGATGAAAAAATACATGGAGAACCTGATTCAACATGCTGGATACGCAATTATTGGTGTTGATATGAATCGAAAGGTGTTTGTGTGGAATAAGGGGGCCGAAGAAATCTTTGAATACAGCGCGACTGAAGCTGTTGGGCGTGATGTTTCTGCAATTATCCCTCGTGACTGGAGAGAACATCGTGCAGATCTTGTTAAACGAGTTGAGAGGGGTGAAGTTGTACGTGATATACGTGCAACTAGAGAGACAAAAAGTGGTAAGCGTATTGATATTTCTCTTACTCTTTCTCCTATTAAAAATAATGAAGACAAGGTTGTCGGTGTTTCTGCGATTGCTGAGAAGATTGATAAATAGTAGGATGTTTGCATGATCGAAACGAGCCTAAAAGACGTCCTTAGCACTACAAAAAAGCATCTGTTTTTGCTTGAGTCTCTTGGAGTGAAGACTGTTGGTGATGCACTTAGGTATTATCCTCGGACTTACACAGACGAACAAAACAGCGTTAAAATCATTGATATGAAACTGGATGAGCCGAATGTGATATGTGCCAAGTTAACGGGTTTCAGTTCTAGGAGAAGTCGTGGCAGGATGTTTATTGTAGAAGGTGTTATCTCTGATGAAACGGGTAGCGTTCCGGCGATTTGGTTTAACCAAAAATATCTTGAACGTATACTTCAAAAGGGAAGGACTTATTACTTTTCAGGGAAGCTTTCTTACGACAAGGGTAGAAGCATCATGAAAAGCCCGAAAGTTGAATCTGTATCTGGAGATTCGCTTCATACTGCACGCATAGTTCCTGTATACCACGAGACTGCTGGTCTTACTTCCAAGTGGCTAAGAGAGAAAATCCACCCTTTGCTCAAATATGCAGATGATATTCAAGACCCTTTGCCAGATTGGATTAAGCAGGAATTGGGACTTTGTTCTTTGGCTTTTGCTATAAAAAATATTCATTTCCCTAAGTCGACTAATGACTTAAAGAAGGCCAAGAGAAGACTTGCTTTTGATGAACTTTTTGCGTTGCAGGTTGATTATATGAGGAGGCGTTTTGAATGGCAAAAACACAAAAGCGCAATTTCTATTGAGCGAGCTGACGAAGAGATGAAAGAGTTTGCCGGGGGACTAGGTTTTTCCCTTACACAAGCCCAAAGACGAAGCTTGCTAGAGATTTTAAATGACATGAGTAGGGGACTCCCCATGCTGAGATTGCTACAAGGAGACGTCGGATCAGGTAAGACGGTCATTGCGGCGCTTGCAGCCCTAAATGTTGTCAAAAATGGGGCACAAGTGGCTTTTATGGTGCCGACTGAGGTGTTGGCCAAGCAGCATTATAAAAAAATTAAAGCATGGTTTGACACATTCGGTATTAGGTCGGAAATTTTGATCGGTGGGGTAGGGGGGAAGCCAGAAATTTATAGTGCCCTTGAATCTGGCGAAATTCAAATAATTGTAGGCACACATGCGCTTATTCAAGAAAAAGTTAAATTCAAGCAGCTAGGTCTGGCTATTGTCGATGAGCAACACCGCTTCGGTGTCGAACAGCGTGAAACTTTGGTCAAAAACGGTACGCCTCATCTGCTTTCTATGACAGCAACTCCTATTCCTAGAACGCTGGCAATGATAGTTTATGGAGACTTGGATATATCTATTATTGACGAACTTCCTCCGGGCCGAAAAAAGATTATTACAAGGATTGTAAGCGAAGAAAAAAGAAATGATGGCTATGCCTGGATAAAAGATCAGATTGCCGAAGGTGACCAGGTTTACGTTATCTGCCCTTTGGTTGAAGATTCTGACAAGCTAGAGGAGGTCAAATCTGTTACAGCCGAATTTAAAAGGCTTCAAGAGGGGCCTTTTGATGGAGTGCCTATGGCTCTTCTTCACGGGAAAATGTCTTCCGAGGAGAAAGATTCTGTTATGGATGGCTTTAAAAATGGCGACACCAAAATACTGGTTTCCACTTCTGTTATTGAGGTCGGTGTAGACGTGCCAAATGCGACAATAATGATGATAGAAGGAGCAGAAAGGTTTGGACTTGCTCAGCTCCATCAGTTCCGTGGGCGTGTTGGAAGAGGTGACAAGCAGTCTTATTGCTTCTTATTTCCCTCAAAATACACGGAAGAGGGCTTGGCGAGGCTTTCTGCGCTAGAAAGGCATCACAGCGGCTTTGATTTGGCAGATATTGATCTCAGCATGCGTGGGCCTGGCGAAGTGTATGGTACGCGTCAAAGTGGCATACCTGACTTAAAAGTTGCTACTTTTGCCGATTCTGGGCTTATAAAGATTTCTCGTGACATGGCGAAGCGTTTTGTTGAGATGTCTTAATTTTATACCACTCAATGTTTGGCACCGTGTCAAGTTTTGTATATTTAGTCGCAAGTCGAAAGTTTTGAGTCGATTTTTTTGTTTTTTTGTGATGGATTTCATGAAGGGTGGTAAATAGATTTCATGTCTAGATTTGTAAAAATCGTATTAATTTATATCGCCTAGGCGACCCAAATGTCGTCTAAAAAACTAAAACGGCTTAAATCGAATATTTTCACGAGATTGGCTTGTGTAAGCCATTTGACGGGGATCGAGGCAGGTTGAATAGTAGACGTATAAGGGATTGAATTGATGTCGATGTATGTATGTCGCTCGTTATCAGTCCTTTGTTGGCACAAGATATATTGTGCGGGATTGGGTGCGCTGCCCTACTTTTGTGTCTGTAAAAAGTTTTTGACGTTTTTTTGTTTTGTGAAAATCGTTAAGGCTCTCGCCTGCTGTGTTGATAGTGACGGTAGCTGCTCTAAACCATGCCTGGCTCTTCTGTCAAGAAGCTGGTTACGTCAACCTTCTGCTCTCCTGGGCTATCAAACCGTGACATGAACTGCATTTGCTCGGTATTGAGCTTGAGCATAAGGATGAAATCACCAAATTTTATATCTTGAGTATCTGTCTCCTCTTCCCCGTTAGGCACTTCCACTTCTATGTCTAATTCGTATAGCTTCTCCCATATTTGAGTAGCTTTTGGGTCATCTGAATCGAATATATGGTTCTTACCTTCAATTATGTTGTTTACCATCATGTCTACGTATTCTGGAGGCGTAATATCGTCGTTTTCGTAGCCTTTGAAGGCTGTACTTGCTAGTTTTCGAAATTCTACATATGCAGGTCCTAGGACAAATGCATTTTGGGCCATAAGAAGGTTTTTTCTCTCAATTATCCAGCTGTCATCCGTCAAAGACTGCAGGTGGTTTACTTTTGCCTCTTGCTCTTCTATTTCTGCCTGCAATTCTTCGATTTCTTCGGCGTCCTTTACTGGATCTAGCTTATCAAGCTTTGCATTTAATTTATCTAGATCTTTTTGTTCATCTTCAAGAGCTGATTGCGCCTGTTTTCGCATTTGATTGATATCGTGTGTTTTGTATGACTTGAATATGCTCTCATTCCATCCTGAACTTCCAAACGATCTTAGCATCACGGCTTCGTCTTGAAGATATTCAATTGGGTCTGTGTTTTCGTCCACTCTGCCTAAAATACCTGCTTTGTCCAAGAGGTATTCTCCTTGGTCGACAAACATTATCCAAGATGCTGCAGGACGTAATCCTTCGACCGCTCTGTCCCAATTTGTTCCCTTGAGCTTATCTCGATTTGGCATATGTTTGTTGAGGACTGGGGTTCCTATTTTGTCCCATAAAGTTCCTGCCCCCATAGCTCCGGCAAATCCACCTGCCAGCACTCCTACTAGCTTAAGTCCGCCCGGCAGCTTACTTCCGGCCGCAGCTCCTCCAGCAATTCTTGCCCCTAAGTTTATGCCTCCTGCTCCGCCTACTTTTGCTCCCGCTGCAAAACCGACAAGCTCGGTAGTTGTTCTTCCCAGGTAATCAGCCTTGTCATCTGAATTTACGAATCCGTGAAGAATCAATACGGTCATTAGTATTCCTCCATATTGTGCGGCATTTCTAAGTAATGGAGTGTATTTTGCGAACTGAGCTTTCACCATGAAGTCTTCCAGTACAGCTAACCCCTGAGGATTTGCTTTTAGGTCTTTTATCAATTGTCTGATTTCAAGTTCTCCGTATCCTATTTCTCGCATTCTCAGCATTGCCTTCTCCGTGACTCCAAGTGCTGAGAGCTCTTTTACCAAAACTTTGTCTATTGCTTTTAACCCTAACCTGTCTGCCTCTGCCATGCTTGTTAGTCTAGGATTTGACGGCTTAGGTTGGCTTTTAACAGATAAGTCTTTTATTGCTTGTTCGCGGAATTTTGCAATTGCGGCTTCGTCTGTAAGGCCTGCCGCTTTTGCAAGAATTGTTGCTTCTCGTAAAATCTCTTGCTCGGTTAGATACATTGGATTTACATGGGTCCCTTTTGGAAGAAAATCTTGTGCGATCGATCTGATTTTATTGGTGATTTCTGAATTGCTTCCTTTTATCTCCCCTATCATCCCTGTCTTGGTCGACATTATTGCGTGATCGCATGAGTGACCTAGTATATTTCGATTACCTGATATTCCTGGTGTGCCTGCTCCTTTATAAACTTTTAATGTTTCTAGATAGTGATTGTAAGCCTCTGCAAATTTCCTCATGTGCCTGTCTTTCAGAGCGGCGATTCTATCACTCTCGAAAAACCTTCCCACTGCACGTCTTGTTTTACTGACTGCACCTGGGTCGTTTGAAGAGAAAGATGCGTATTTTTCAAATAGGCTGGCGTGTAGTTTTACCTTGGCATGTGCATATTGAAGTCTTAGCCCTGGTGTTGGAGCGGCAATTTCTTTGCCTGCTAGATACCAATGTCTTCCTTCTCGGCTAAGTCTCTGAGCTGCGTTCCAATGTATGTTTAGGACTTCTGCCGGCAAAAGCACTCCTCTTACGGCTCCACTCCTAGCTCCTGTCCAGAAATTCCCTTTTGCCAACACCTCTCTTACTCCTCCTATTGTTGCTCCAGCTCCAACAAACCACAGCCCTCCCTCTCCTATCCATGTTGTTATCCCTTCTACGGGGCTTCTTGTTTCAATTAGAGTTTTGAAAAAAGATAATATTATATCTGCAGATGAAAGCACTAGAGCTATATCCCCTTTGATTAGACCTACAACTCCATTTTGGACAGCTATAGACCATCCGTCTTCTAATGCAGCTTCTATTACATTTCCACAGCCTTCCTCAATGCCATCAATATCCATTGCTTTGGCAGACTCTTTTAAGCCTTGAGTGGCCAGTCTTAATTTTGGTGTTAAAGTTTCTTTGAACAATATTTCATCTTCGTCTCCCTCTATATCTCCTGGGACATCCTCCCCTTCGGCAGGAGGGATTGGCCGAGCCAATCTACCTGTTTTATCAAGCTCTCTTAATACCTCTTCGATGGTTGTTGGCTGAGGATCCATGGCTTCTATCTCGGACTCATGCCTTTTTAAAAATGCAAAAAGTTTCCTCTCGTCATTAATGGATCTCGCCTGCTCTTCTGCTGAAAAGGTAAAAGGTATTTCTACGTCGATTCTATCGAGTGCGTATGACAATGCGGTGTTCATTGCATTGTTTTTAAAGCTCATGAAGTCTTTGTAGTTTTCGTCTTTAAGAATTAGTAGGTTTTTAGGGTCTAATCCTATTTTTTCTGCTGATCCTGCAATGAAGGGGTGTGTCACTTCTACTGCATTACTAAGAGATGCAAACGCTTTGCTGAAGTCACCTTTCCACATGAGCGATATGAAGCTTTTTAATGAATCTTTTGATATATTTACGCCCAAGTATTCTGCAACCCATTTTCCTACCTTGTCGGGACTTAGAAGGCATGCTCCGATGGCAACAGCACTTAATGCTGCCCCCACTCCTGCAATTTGTTTCGCCGTTCCGGCTTTGTTTTTTATGTTGTCTGGAGCTTTTCCCCAAAGCCATTTTATAGCTCTGTACCCGAGGTATGCACCTCCAATAATCAGGCCTGCAGTTAGTATTCTGTTACCCCATTTTCCTGCCTCCCCTTTGCTTTCTTCTATCTCTTGCCTCTGTAATTCTGCAGCTTTATATACCTCGTAACTTCGATCAACTAGGCTTGGCCATCTTGCAACCCATCCGAGCATTGGCGCTGTTGCTTCGGCTCCTGTTATTTCTTTTATTTTCTCTATTGCAGCCTTTTCTGCCTCTGATTTTGGGTTCGCTTTTTCTAAATCTAGGATGTTTTGCTTGATTTGAGATGGTTCAAATCTCTCTAGCAACCTTGCAATCATTACAAAACAAACACTCTCAAGCGTATTAATAGAGTCTTCTTGTTCTTCTGGGGACTTGGTTATATCAATACTTGCTATGACCTGTTCGTCGGTCATGTGTTTTTCGATGTTCATATCGATCCTGTCTTCTGTACTTTCGCTTAAAACTTGCTGTCTTTGACTCTCGAAATCGTCACCAGTCAAGGACTCCCTGCTATCTGGTAGTTGATCGTAAACGAATCTTTTTTCGAAGAAGAACATATGAACTTACTTATAATTTCATATTATTATACCATTTCTAACAGGTTTGCTCAACCTATAAAACTTTGGTCATGTAAGTGCCCTCTAACTTGTATCCAAGTTTTCGATAGTATTCGCGTGTTCCGATACTGCTGATTACAGCGATTTTTTTGTAGCCAGCTTTTTTTGACATGTCTTCTGCTTCTGCCATTAGCTTGCGCCCGAGGCCGATGTGCTGAGCCTCTCCTGAGCTCTTTTTTGCAATTTTGAGCTGTGATCCGTATGTGTGCACTTCTCGGATCAAGGCGGTTGTTTTTGGCTCTAATTCTGGCATTACTTTGTCGCGTGAGGGGAATCTTAAGCGTAGCATTGAGCAGAGCTTGTCTTCTTGGTCGTACGAGATGAAGAACTCTTTTCCGTTGGATGCGTCGTACTCAAGTTTATGTTGTTTGATTTTGGACGGGATTATCTCTGCGTCTTTGATTTCTCGGCATCGTATGCAGTTGCATTTCAGGTCAGGATAGTTGCGTTGGATTTCTTGGCGCAGATTTGTGATTCGACTACCTTCGATGATGCTTTCTCCTGGGATATCGCGAATTAGACGTTCGATTCTGACGTATTTTGGGATGGTTTTTTTGATGTCGACTAGAAGTTTTTCTAGGCGTTTGTCGCTCATGCTTTTGTACTGCCCTTTTTCAACCCAGTGTTCAAGTTCGCTGAATGGAGTTACCGTGCAAGGATAAACCTTTAGGTAATCTGGCTTGAAGTCTTGACTATCAAAAAGTTCGTTGAACATGTCGAGATCTTTTTTTGGCGTGCTTCCAGGCAGGTTTGGCATCATGTGGATGCAGACTTTGAGCGCTGCGTCTTTGCAGAGCTGGATAGCTCTTACGGCGTCTTCTCGGTAATGTCCTCTCTTAACGTATTCGAGTACTTTGTCGTCGAGATGCTGAACTCCTAGCTGCATCTTGGTGCAACCGAGCTTTCTCATCCATTGAATTTCTTCTTTTGTGACGTGATCTGGGCGTGTTTCGAGGCTGAGGCCTACAACCCTGTGTTTTGCTTTTTCGTTCTTCTTTTGGGCTTTTTTTAGGCTTAATTCTTTCTTACCGCCATTAAGTGCATTGAAGCACTGCCTGATGAAGTCGCGCTGGTATCTTCTAGGGTAAAAAGAGAATGTTCCTCCTAGGACTATCAGCTCTATTTTGTCTGTTGGGTGTCCTTGGTTTTGTAGGCTTGTTAGCCTTTTTTCTATCTGTTTGTATGGGTTGAAATCGTTTAGCAGGGCTCGCATTGCCGCAGGTTCATTTGATAGGTAGCTCTTGGGCATCCCTTTTTCGCTTGGACAAAAAACGCATTTACCTGGGCATGGATAAGGCTTAGTAAGTACGGTAATGATTGAGACCCCTGACATTGACCTGACTTGCCTCTTCTGTAAAAGCTTCTTCATAGTAGGAGTTTGAGGCAGGTCGCTTTTGGCATAAAACTTATTGAGCTCGTAGTTTGAAACCGAGTAAAGCTTGTGTTTTTTTGCCAGTCGGTTCTTGATTTTTTGCAAATCTCGAGCCGTTTTGACTTCGGTTTTTAGCGCCTCTTCCAGTATTTCCTGTAATAGTTTCGCGTTTTGCATCTTTTTGAGTATAATTTGCGAGCTGTCTAAATCTATATTATGAGAAAAACAATCGCAAGGGAGCTTATGAAAAAGGTAAAAGATGATTACGCTATTATCGCGTCTGAATTTGATAATACCCGGAAGCATGGATGGACAGATTTCGAGGTTTTTGACGGTTTTCTTAAGGACGGAATCAAGGTTCTAGACATTGGGTGTGGCAATGGAAGGCTTAAGGATTACCTCGAATCCAAGGCGAACATTGAGTACTACGGAGTTGATAATAATGAGAAATTCATTGAGATTGCCAAGAAGCGCAATGGGAATTTTGAAGTTGGTGATTTCTTAAACCTGCCGTATCCAGACAACTACTTTGATTTGGTGTTGTCAGTTGCAGCTTTTCATCATATTCCTTCTGACTTTTACAGGTCTGAGGCGCTCAAAGAGGTTAGTAGAGTTATGAAGCCTAAATCGACTGGGATATTTTTGGTTTGGAACCTTTTTCAAAAGAAATACCGCAAGCTACGGCGCAAGAGTCTCTTGCGTTTTTGGCTTAGCTTTGGTAAATATGGCCTGCACGATTTATTTGTGCCCTGGGCGAACAAAGCAAATAGATACTATTACGCGTTTACGAAAAACAAACTAATTAAGACTTTTAAGGATTTTAAAGTCCTGGATCTAGATTTGACCACCTCGAAGAAGAACTACTATATAATTTTTCAAGCCGACGATGAGACGAAAAAACAGGGTTAAGGTGATGGGGGTTAATTTTGACCCAGTAACTCACGACGAAGCTTTGGACAAAGTTTTCTTCATGCTTAATGACGGAAAACAACATCAAATTGTAACTCCAAACCCGGAGATACTTCTTAAGGCTCAGCACGACGAAAAATACAAGAAAGTACTTAATCATGCCGACCTAAGCATCCCTGATGGAGCAGGTATTTTATGGGCTGCAAGCCTTGAAGGCAGCACTAGTATTGTTAAGGGTGTTTGGCACATGTTTCTTCTTTTGTTTTGTTCAAAAAAAATCAAAAAAATACTCCCTGAACGTGTTACAGGCACCGACCTGATGCGTGAAATACTGGATAGATCTTCTAAAAACGGGAATAAGCACAAAGTATTCCTTCTTGGTGCTCAAGATGGTGCCGGAGAGAAGATCAAACAGTCTTATCACTTTAAAAACAAGCATTCTAAAATAGTAGGAGCATATGAGGGTTCCCCTAGCGCAAAAGAAGAGATTGATATCGTTAAGCGTATCAACGAGGTACAACCTGACATTCTGTTTGTTGCTTATGGTGCTCCTGAACAAGAGAAATGGATTGCTCGAAACCTCAAAAAAATGCCTTCTGTGAAGGTTGCAATAGGAGTAGGTGGAGCATTCGACTTCCTTGCTGGAAAGGTTAAGAGAGCCCCTAAAGCCTTCAGAATGCTAGGTCTTGAATGGCTATGGCGCTTGGCAAAAGATCCTCGTAGAATTCGACGAATATGGAACGCTGTGGCTGTCTTCCCTTATCTTGTTGTTGTGAGGCGGATAAGGATTAACTTCATCCGATAGCGTAAAGGGGATGTGTCCACCTCTTACTTCTTTTTCTTGGTGGTCTTCTTCTTAGGAGTGGCCTCTTTTTGCTCTGTCATTTTTTCTATAATCTTCTCTTCTGCAATCTTGATTACCGGCCCCATGTATTTACCCATGTTTTTGGCTGCTTGTATTGGCTTCATCACGTATACGTTTACCTTCTCGACAGTGTCTTTTGCGGTGTCTACAACTCTATTGATGTCTCTAAGGATAAGTATCATGTAAACTAGCGTGATACATAGGAAAATCGCCAATAGCGCAATTGCTATTGCCAGGGTGATGTAGAGTAGGTCTAGTGGAGTAAGCAT
>CAZRWH010000029.1:0-2285 GCA_964603905.1 uncultured Candidatus Peribacteria bacterium
AGGGGTCTCAGGTTTGGGTGGCGTATTTTTAAAACTGTTGTGTCGTTTTATTGACACCTGTACTGCAAAAAAAGCCCCCGCCGATAGGCGAGGGCTTTGCTAACTGTGTCTTGCTGATTGCAGACTGATTTATCCAAACAAATGCGTTGTAGCAATGATTGGAGCGATAATTAGAGCAATTGTGTTGATTACCTTAATTAGAGCGTTTAGAGCAGGTCCTGCAGTGTCTTTGTATGGATCACCGATAGTGTCTCCAACAACTGCTGCTTTGTGAGCTGTAGAACCTTTTCCTCCGTAGTTTCCGTCTTCGATATATTTTTTAGCGTTGTCCCAAGCTCCACCTCCGTTTGACATTTGAATAGCCATCAAAAGTCCTGAGATAATTACACCGGCTAGAAGTCCTCCAAGAGCCTCAGGCCCAAGAACGAATCCTACGAAAATTGGTGCAACAACTGCTAGTGTTCCAGGGATGATCATTTCCTTAAGCGCAGCTTTTGTAACGATATCTACACAAACGTCATATTCAGGTTTTGCTTTTTTCTCCATGATTCCAGGAATCTCTTTGAACTGTCTTCGTACTTCTTCAACAACTTTGTGTGCAGCTTTTCCAACAGCTTCCATACAGAATGAGCTGAATAGGAAAGGTAGCATTCCACCAAGGAATAGTCCGATTAGAACCATGTAGTTTTCGATTTCGAATCCAAAACTGTTTCCTACAGTGTTTTTCATCAATTCCTCGCCATATGCTTGGAAGAGTACAAGAGCAGCTAGAGCCGCAGATCCGATAGCGTAACCTTTTGTTACAGCTTTTGTTGTGTTTCCAACAGCGTCTAGAGCGTCTGTGTTTTTTCGAACTGATTCAGGAAGTTCAGACATCTCTGCGATACCTCCAGCGTTATCTGTGATAGGTCCGTAAGAATCTGTAGCGATTACTAGACCTGTTGTAGAAAGCATAGCTACGGCTGCGATAGCGATACCGTAAACTCCGTTTTGAAGAGTAGATGTCTCTCCGAAGTAGTATGAAAGTCCGATCGCGAAACAGATCAAAATTACAGGCATTACTGTGCTTTGTAGTCCAACAGCTAGACCTGTGATGATGTTTGTTCCAGCTCCTGTCTCAGAAGCTTTAGCGATCTTTCTAACTGGGTTGTACTCAGTAGAAGTGTAGTACTCTGTAATGATGTTGATGAAGAAAGTTACACCAAGACCAACCAATGCTGCGTAGAAGATGTTCATGTCAGCAAGGATCCATTTTGTAGCAAAGAAGAAACCGATAGCAGAAAGTGCTCCTGTTACGATCATTCCTTTGTACATAGCTCCCATGATGTTTTCTTTCTTTCCAAGTCTTACAAAGAAAATACCAATAATTGAAGCAATTACAGCAATAGCTCCTAAAGCCATTGGGTATTCGATAGCTTTTGCTCCAGCTTGAGTCATAAGAGTAGAAGCTGCCAAGATCATAGCTGCGATCAATGTAACAGCGTATGTTTCAAAAAGGTCAGCTCCCATACCTGCACAGTCACCAACGTTGTCACCAACGTTATCAGCGATTACAGCAGGGTTTCGTGGATCGTCTTCAGGAATTCCTTTCTCAACTTTTCCAACAAGGTCAGCTCCAACGTCAGCTGCCTTTGTGAAGATACCTCCACCCACACGAGCGAATAGAGAGATTAGAGATGCTCCGAAACCAAATCCTAGAAGTAGGCTAGGTGCAACATCTACAGGTACACTCCATACCTCAGTAAATAGGTAGTAAAATCCTGAAACTCCAAGTAGAGCAAGCGCAACAACACATAGTCCTGTTACAGCTCCACCTTTAAATGCAACAGCCAAAGCTTCTTTAAGAGTTCTTTTAGCTGCGTTTGCAGTTCTAACGTTAGCACGTACGCTCATTCCCATTCCGATGTATCCGGCAAGTGCTGAGAAAAAAGCACCGACCAAGAATCCTACTGCAATTAGGTATCCTTCGTGATGTTCGCCTGTTGGAAGGAAGATTCCAAGTGCGAAGAAGATAAAAATTGCGAAAACTGCAATGGTCTTTGATTGTCTGTTCAAGTAAGCCATTGCTCCTTCGTGGATCGATTGAGCGATCTCTTGCATTGTAGCTGTTCCCGGTTTCTCCTTTAGTACATTGAATACTAGGAGTACCGCTGCAACGAGAGCCACAAGGCTAACTACAATCGCAACAAGTGTGATGTCCATTTTTATTTGGGTTAAATTAAGACTGGCGTATTTTATCTGAAAACCTCCTTTTGCGGGAGGGATTCTAGGGGAGTTGGGGTTGA
>CAZRWH010000029.1:2385-4030 GCA_964603905.1 uncultured Candidatus Peribacteria bacterium
GGAGGAGGAACCTTTGTTTCTTTGGGGAAGAGGTTGCTTGGGATTTCGGAGATTGAGCAATTGCTTGAGATAGGGGCTAAGGGTGAGGCGTCTAGTGTTGATATATCTGTGCAAGAAATTGTGGGGAGTGGGATTGGTTTGGCTTCTGCGGATGCGACAGCTTCTAATCTTGGCAAATTGGCTTCTGAGATCGATTTTCGAGATGAGGACGTCGCTGCTGGGATTATAAATTTGGTCGGTCAGACTATTGGTGTTTTGGTAGCGCAAACTGCTCGAGTGGAAGGGCTTTCTCGCGTCGTGCTTGTGGGTAAATTGACGAGAGCGGATGCGGTTTTGCAGGTTGTAAAAGAGATTTTGGCAAGTCGTGATATAGAGGTCGTTGTTCCAAAAAATGCGGAGGCTGCTGTTGCGATTGGGGCGAAAGTTGCGTACAATTTTTCAGCAAACAAAAACTAACTACCTATCTATGACTCACCACACTTTTCACTTTCCAAAAAATACTGTCGGATGGAAGAAAGAAATCATGAAGGCTTTTGAGATTATCAAACTTAATAAAGCTGCGATGACTTCTGTTGCGGCTGATGATAAGGCTAATGGTCCTGCAACAGTTTTTATTGGTGTTGCAGCTCTTGCGAATGCTCTTGGTCTTTATCTTTTTCCACCTGTGTATGTGGGTATTGTTTATAGAATGAGTTTTGCGAGTGTTGTTATGCAGGCTCTTATGGCTTTTGTGGGGATGGTTATTTTTGCGTCTCTGATTGGGTTGATTGTTGAACATGGATTTAAAGGGAAGGCTAAGCTGCCTAATTTCTTGAGGGTTTTTGGTTATTTGAGTCTTGTTGGAGTTGTTTCGATTATTCCTAATATTGGCTTTTTTGCAGGTTTGTGGGGGCTTGTTGTCGTGATTGTTGCTGTTCGTACTGTTTATAAAATTTAAAGATGACTAAGATTGTTGCGCTGACTTGTTACGACTATTTGATGGCGAAAGCTATCGGAGATGAGGTCGATATTCTTTTGGTTGGTGATTCTTTGGGGATGGTTGTTTATGGTGATGAAAATACGAAAAATGTTACAATCGACGAGATGATTCGGCATACTCAAGCCGTTTTGAGGGCTGAGCCGGAAGCTTTGGTTGTAGCAGATTTGCCTTATGGTTGTGGTCTTGAAGAGGCCCGGAAGTTGCCTTGTAAATGTGTTAAAGTTGAGGGGCAGCCTGAACTTGTTCGAGAGCTTGTTGAGGATGGTTTTAAGGTTATGGGGCATGCAGGCCTTAAGCCACAGACTGCAGAGAACTTTAAGGTTCAAAGTGGTGTTTTGGATGAGGCGCTTGCGATTCAGGAGGCTGGAGCTTTTTCGATTGTGCTTGAATGTGTGTCGGCTAAGGAAGCCGCTGAAATTACGGAAGCTCTTGATATCCCGACAATTGGAATTGGTGCTGGAGCAGGTTGTTCAGGGCAAATTTTGGTTCTTCAAGACATGCTTGGACTGAACAAAGGTTTCAAGCCCAAATTCTTAAGGACGTATGCTGACTTGGATGAGGTTGTAAGAGGTGCTGTTAGGAGGTATCGAGATGATGTTGTTGAAGGTGAATTCCCCTCTGATGCTGAAAGTTACTCCATTTGATGTCGATTGAGTTTGGCTGAGG
>CAZRWH010000029.1:4130-16174 GCA_964603905.1 uncultured Candidatus Peribacteria bacterium
TTCCCCTCTGATGCTGAAAGTTACTCCATTTGATGTCGATTGAGTTTGGCTGAGGTTTTTGACGGATTTTCCATGTTTCCGGAGACTTGTTCTCATTTGCAATCAAACCGGAATGTGCAAGCTTGTGGTGTTCGTGGCAGAGGGGAGTAATTCGATTGTGGTTTTTTGTGAGTGCGTATCGATCAGGATGGTGATAGACCTGATGTGGTTTGTTGCAACCTGGGAAGCAACACTTGCCGTTGTTGTCGACTTCGCGCTTCTTTGCTGCTGAAATGTTGCGTCTGGTTGTGCCTGCAGATTTGCGGGTTTGTTTTGGTGGTTCTTCTAGTCCATTTAGTAATGTTTTCAAAACTTCTCCAAGCGGGATTGGTCTTTTTTGCTCTTTTTCTAGTTTCTGTTGGAGTTTTTTGAGTTTGAATTGGGTATCTTTGTCGATTTTGAAAGTTACAGATTGGAATTCCGAGCCGGCTCGGAAATTACAGGTTGGGGATTTTATTTCACGAGCATATTCCTGCAATGCACTTTTTGGTAAAGTTTTGACGAGCTCGACTTGTCTCTTCTCAGTAACTGGAATACTTGCTGCGACCCTGACTTTTGCCCAGCCTTGAGTTTCAATCTGTGCCTTCAAAAGAGGCTTATCCTCAACTTTCCTATACACGCGTAATACCTCATTAACGGTGCTTTCGCTCATCCCAGACAACTTCTTAGCAAATTCATAAATTGAGTAAAATCCCTTCTTTTTGTAAAGCTTTCGCTTATAAACCTCCGGCAATAACGAAGCAAATTTCTTGCTCCACATGCGTGCGTTTGAGCCGTATTCGAAACATAATTTATAGAGTTCTTTGTCGGTCATATTTTTTTGTGTTTAAAGTATTGATTATATAGCATAAAAACCACCTACTTAACAGAACTACGACTGGACAATTCAAGAGGTGATGTCCTGCTCACCTTTTGCGTCGTTATGACCTTGGTGTTACACTTCCAGCGTATGCAAACTCTCAAAACAGTTCGAATTACTCAGCAGATGATGAACCTTACTCGTGAACAGGGGAAGGTGATTGGTTTTGTTCCGACGATGGGGGCTCTTCACGAAGGGCATTTGAGCTTGGTGGAAGCTGCTAAACAGGAGTGTGACGTTGTTGTTGTATCGATTTTTGTAAATCCTACTCAATTTGGTGAGGGCGGAGGTTTTCAATCTTATCCTCGTGATTTGGAGAAGGACAAGATGATGCTTGAAAGAGCTGGCGTTGATTACCTTTTTGCTCCAGATGAAATGCACAGTGAAAATCCTGTTACTTTTAATTTGCCGGAAGATCTTACTAATTGGGGATGTGGAAGTTCTCGCCCTGGTCATTTTGAAGGTGTGGCGCAGATTTGTGCAAAGCTTTTTAATATTGTTAAGCCTCACAAGGTTTATTTTGGACAAAAAGATTACCAGCAAACTCTTGTGATTGAGCGGCTAATCCAAGGTCTTAATTACGATATTGAACTTCGAGTTATGCCGACAATTCGTGAGGCAGATGGGCTTGCTATGAGTTCACGAAATGCTGGGCTTACTCCTGAAGGGCGTGAGAAGGCTAAGCTGATTTTTAAGGCCTTGCAGGAGAAGAATCGGAGTGTTCTTGATGGTTTGGATGTTGAATATTGGGAAGAGCGTGACGGTGTTATACTGACGGCTGTGAGGATTGATGGTGTCCGTTTGATTGATAATCTTTAACCAAATTTAGAAATGAAAAATCTTGCTCGTAATTCTATGGTAATGCTTTCTTTGGGAATCGGTGCTTGCGGAGAGGGTACGGCAGAAGAGGTAGTTCCGGTAGTGGAACCATCATTGGAATCAGTACCAGAGGTAGTTCTGGATCCAATAACAGGTTTGGTTTTTGATGAAAGATACGGTCAGCGTATTACTGCTGATGATTGGCGTCAGCGTATTAGTAGATACTCTTTTTCTGTTGATACGGAAGATCGCGGGCGAATTGCTGTTCAAGTGCACGATGTTTCTGGAGTAACAAAAGAGGCTATTGATTCACTTTTGTTGCCTGGTGTTCAGGTTATGATTACGGACTATTCGCCAATCGAAGGTGTTGATAACGTTGTAAATGCGAATACAACCGACATAGATGTTATTGAATAAAAAAATTGTTCTTGGCGTGACAGGAGGGGCAGCGATTTATAAGTCGCTTGAACTTGTTCGTTTGCTTAAGAAAGAAGGTGCGGAAGTTTATCCTGTCATGACTCGTAGTGCGGCAAAGCTTATTTCGCCACAGCTTTTTTCGGCGATAGCGGGGAATCAGGCTCACAATGCTGATCCAATGCAACACATTAGACTCCAAAAGGCTGATCTTATCTGTGTTGCACCTGCTACAGCGAACTTCATTGGGAAGCTTGCGCATGGTATTGCTGATGATCTTTTGACGACAACTGTTATGGCTTTTGCAGGTCCGGTTGTGATTGCGCCTGCAATGAATACTGTGATGTGGAATAAACCTGTTGTTCAGCGTAATTTGGAAGAAATTGATGCGATTATTTGTGGTCCGCAGGAAGGTGAGCTTGCCTGTGGTGACTATGGTTCGGGTCGTATGTCTGAGCCGAAAGAAATATTTGATTATTGTGAGCTTGCCTTGTCTCCGAAAGACCTTGAGGGTAAGCGGTTTTTGATTACTTCTGGGTCAACTCAGGAGCCTTGGGATGATGTTCGTTACCTTACAAATCGTTCAAGTGGCCTCATGGGGCAAGCTTTTGCACGAGAGGCTTGGCTTCGTGGTGCTGATGTCACTTTGGTTGAAGGTGGTAGCGCGGATGAGATGTTTGAGGAGGTTAAACGTTGTTTTCAGGATTGTGATGTTTTTGTTTCTGCTGCTGCTGTGGCCGATTTCAAACCTGTTAGTGCTGAGGGTAAGATAAAGAAAGATGCAGTTCCTAGTATAGAACTTGAGCGGAATCCTGATATCCTCAAATGGTGCTCTGAAAACCGCAAAAATCAAAAACTTATCGGTTTTGTTCTGGAAGATTCTGACTTAGAAGCTCGCGCAAGAATTAAGAAGGATAAAAAAGGGTGTGATCTTATGATTGGAAATACTCTTTCCAATTTGGGGTCTGAAAAAGGGGAGGTGCTTATCCTGGGAAAAGAGACTTCTAAGGTGTCCGGTTCTAAGCAGGAAATTGCTGGGGCTGTGCTTGACTTGTTGGCTTGCTAATGCCATAATTCTTGCCTTATGCAAATCAATCTTGAACAATCCTTTTTGTCTTGTGATGACGTATCTAGCCTATGGGGTGAAATCCGTAGAGAAAGTGTGCGTAGTCGTCTTGTAGTTGGAATAGATGCTCCTCCTGGAGTGGGGAAGACAACATTGGGTGATGCTCTTTTGGCAATGGCTGCTTTAGATGGAGTTCCTGCAGGTTTGATTCATACTGATCTTGGTGTTTTGCCTCGTGCTGATAGGCCCAAGAATACAAATGTTATGGATTGGACCGACGTTAGGTTTGTTCAGGAGGCTATTAGGTATCCTGGGGCTGAATTTGACTTTTTGGGGTATGACGTTTTTACAAAGATGCGTACTCAGCTTGCTAATATTTTCTCTCCTGAGAGAGGGGTTTTGATTATCGAAGGACTTCATGGAATAACAGGTTCGATGGAGGTTTGTGATCATGTTTTTCCGATTCAGTTGCAAGTTCCTGAAGAGGTGCGTGAAATTCGTCGTTTGATTCGCAATGTGACTAATGGCAGGTGGTCTCGAGAGGAGGCTTTAAATCGTACTGCAGCGCAAAGAGGCTCCATACATGACTATTATGACGTTGATTTGACTCGACTGCTTCGTTAAAATCTGGTATACTTAACAGATATAATTGTATCTAATAATTATGCCAGACGACTTAGTAGACAATTCGGATGTGAAACCTGAGGAAGGCGAGGTTCTTGAAGAAGAGAAAGTTGAAGAGGTAATTGAGGAAGACGATGATGATGAAATAGGGGTTCAGGATATTCAGAAAGAGGTTCATGCTGCGGCTTCGGCGCATGCTGATGCTATATCTGTTGTCGAAGAATCAGAGAACTTGGATATTGCTCATGACGTTGATAGTTTTTCGAGCAAAATTGACGGTGTTCTGCAGGATGCTGGCCTTACTAAGAAGCATCTTAGCTTCTGTTGTGGAGGTGTTGTTATGCTTGTTGTGCTTTTTATGATTGTGTTTTTTGGAGTTAAATTCTTGGTTGGATTTGTTCCTGGTGATGGAGGTGATGTTGTGTCTGATGGGGTGACTGTGAGTCAAACCCCAGTTACTGTTGTTGTAGAGGATCCTGTTGATTCAAATTCTGATCAAGTCTGGGTTGATCCTTCGATTTATGGAGGGATTTTGCTTGGAACTGATTCTGGAATCGAGGGGCAGTCAGGTGCTCAAGAAGGTATTGAAACAGGTGCGACTTCCGAAGATTTTAATGATGAATTTGCTTATCAAATTGAGCATTACGGCAAGGTTCTGAATGCTCTTGAGGTTGATGTTAATGAGTATCTTAATGATTTTTCTAATAGATCTAATGCTGTTGATAATTTGCTTGTTGAATTTGAGGGGCTTTATGAAGAAGGAAAAGAAATAATATCTGATCTTGAGTACGACATTGCGCAAATGGAGGCGGAATTTGAAGGAAATTTGGACCAGAAAAATATTTATGAAGAAGAGTTCTTCTCTGAGCTTTCGGCTCAAGATGGAAATGACACGGTTAGTGCTTTGGACGCTTTTATAGAGATTTCTCAGGTTCAAGTTGATATCAAGGCTAGATATAAGGCGAAAGATAAGCTCCACGAGCTTTTGTATAGTGGGCTTCTTTATTTGAAAGCTAGAATTGATGATATAACTTATAACCGTGAAGCTCTTGTAAAAGGTGTTCAGGTTGTTGATGTGAAAGGTTCGGATCTGAATTTGATATTTGAGACAGAGCTTGAATAGAAGTAGGTGATTTCTTTCGTGGTTTGTATTAAAATGGCGTCAGCCATGGAAAACCTTAGAAAGATCACTCTCGAAGACCTTATTGCAAAGGCACAGTCATATATGCCTGACTTAGACGAGGATATTATTCGTCAAGCTTATGAGTATGCTGAAAATGTTCATGAAGGTTATTTGCGTTATGGTGTTCCGTACGTGCATCATCCTCTTCAAACAGCCTATTTGATGCTGGATCTTCAGCCTGATATTGAAGCTGTTTTGGCTTGTTTGTTGCATGACACTCCAAATCACAAGGAGAATGCTTTGTCAGATATCAAAAAGAAGTTTGGTGATGAGGTCCATGGGCTTGTTGAAGATTCGCTTAAGTTGCACAGCGTTAAGGTTAGGAATTACGAGGCTCAAGTTGAGAATTTGAGAAGGATGTTTATGGCGATGGCTCGTGATTTGAGGGTTGTTTTTATTAGATTGTCGGATCGTTTGCATAACATGTTGATGTTGGAAGAAAGGGAAGATCATGAGAGGCTCGCAATGGCGCAAGAAACTATGGATATTTATGCTCCGATTGCGTCTCGTCTTGGTATCTATCAACTTAAAGGAAAGCTCGAAGATTTGGCTTTTATGCATTTGTATCCGGATGAATACCAGTATCTTCAAGATGAGGTAAAGAAATACGCTGAGAAAGAGCAAGAAGCGATTGATAAGTCGACGAAAGAGCTTCAAAGTGCTTTGAGAGATGCAGGTTTTGAAGTTGATGTGACTGGAAGGGTGAAGCATATTTACAGTATTCACAGTAAGCTTAAAAGGAAGAATACGAATGACCTTGGTGCGATTTATGATATCTATGCTCTTCGCGTATTGGTTGATAGTGATAAGCACGAAGATCTTTATTCTATTTTGGGGTCTATTCATAGCAGATGGACACCTTTACCGCATCGATTTAAGGACTACTTAGCTGTGCCGAAACCGAACGGTTATCGTAGTCTTCACACTTCGATTGTTGGGTTGATTGAGAATCGAAATAAACCTGTTGAGATCCAAATTCGAACGCACGGTATGCACAAAGAGGCTGAATACGGAATCGCGGCTCACTGGTGGTACAAGGAGGATGTTGGAGTGCCGAAGAGGGTTTCGAAAAACGAATTTGAAAGGACTTTGAATCAGCATAAGGTCTTCAATAAATTAAACCGCATTGTTGATCGTGATCCTGAGTTGAGACAGGATGTCGAGGGGCTTATCAAGGATTGGAGCCTGATGGACGATTCTGAGATATTGGATGTTGAGAAGAAGTTGCTTAGGGAAGGGTTTACGGCTGATGATATGGCTGTTTTGAAAAAAAGTCGAAGCCAAGGTGTTTTGACGCTTCGTCATAAGTACTTTCAGGATCAGATTGAATGGCTTGAGGGGCTTGCTCAAATTAAGGCTGAAGTAGGCAAGGAGACAGGTAATCGCAATCTTAAGCTAGAAGTTTTCAAAGACAGGATTTTTGTTTTGACTCCTCATGGAGATGTGAAAGATTTGCCTCGTGGAGCGACTCCTGTTGATTTCGCATATATGGTTCACACAGATGTTGGGCATAGGTGTGCACAGGCTAAGGCTGATGGACGGATTGTTCCGCTCGATTATGAGCTCAAGAGTGGTCAGGTTGTGGAAATTTTGACTAAAAAAGAACCTCGACCTAATAGATATTGGCTTTCTTTTGTTAAGACTCATCAGGCTGCAACTAAGATCAAGTCTTGGTTTAGAACTTTTGATCGCGAGCATAACCTCAAAGAAGGTAAGGAGATTTTGAATAAGTATTTGCAACGTATTGGTAAGCCTGTTTTGGATCCAAAACTTTCTGTTCTCAAAAATTATGGAGGCAAGCGGATGACTCAGCGGTTGAGAGAGGATATCGTTGAATCTGTTGGAGATGGAAGTCTTACTGTTGGACAGGTTTTGCGTAAGCTTTTCCCAGAGGATGAGCTTGTTGGTAAAACTTCTTCGAAATCTGATGAAGCTGAATCGAAAAAAGAGAAGGGTAAAAATGATTCCAAAAAGGTTCTTGTTAGCGGTTATGATGATTTAGGAGTTGTATTGAGTGCTTGTTGTAAGCCTAAATATGGTAAGCCAATTGTTGGATACGTTACTCGTGGTAAGAGGATTCATGTTCATAGTAGTGATTGTGAGAATCTTGAAGGATTGGAACCTGAAAGAATGGTTCATGTTGAATGGAAATCTGAAAAACCGTCACTTTATTATCAGGCGAATATTTCTTTGAAGGCGAAGGATCGTAAGAATCTTCTTTCTGATATTACTTCTGCTATTTCTGGGCTAGATTGCAATATTGCGGGGATCGCATTTGATCGTGACGAAGAAGATAACGTCCTAGGGAAATTATCTGTTGAGGTTGGCGGTTACGACGAGCTTGAAAAAGTTCTAGATAAACTGGAAAGGGTGTTTGGGGTTTATGATGTTAAAAGTGAATAAGATTTTAGAGGTCTTCTGAGGTTGTCTTCTAGGTAGAGGTCGATCAAGGTTGTCAGTTGTCTGATTGCTTCTTCTCCGTTTGCGTCGGTTTTGATTAAGGTGCAGTCTTGGAGCGGTTTTGCGGATAGGTAGTAGAACAGTTTGATCGCGTTTGGTGAGATTGTTACGCCTTTTTTTTCTGTGCAGGTCTTGCAATAAAAGTTGTGTTCTTCTGCGATGTACTCTGTCTCTGGGGCCAATTTATTGCCGCAACTATGGCATGCGATTTCGACAGGTATGAGTCCTAGTTCGTGGAGTAGTTTTATTTTGTATGCTAGCAATAATGTTTTGCGTTTGTGTGGCTGTAGTCCGAGTGTTTTTAGCAGTGTGAGGGTTCCTTTAAAAATTGGAGGGCTAGGTGAGTGTACTTCTGTTAATTTGTCTAAAATTTCTGTTGCAAAGTATGCTGAATTGATTGTGTCGAGGTTGGCTTTGAGCTTAGGGAATTCGTCGATTGTTTGAGCTTGGTTTAGGTAAAAATTGTTAGGGCTTTTGTATAGAAAAAATGTTCCATAGTTGAAAAGTTCCAGGTGTCCGTTTCGCTTGCTTCCGTTTCGTACATTTTTGGCTACTACTTCGATTTTACCGTCTGTTTCTGTGAATATGTGGAACAAGCGGTCCTGTTCGCCAAAGTCGCGTTTTAGGATGATTATGCCTTTGATTTGCATTGTTCTCATGTCTGCAAGGTTTTTCTTAGATGCCTTTCTATTGCCATGCTACTTGATAATATTCCGATTGAGACGCTTATTATAATTTCGAATAAAATTATGATAAGAAGGCTACCCGTTGTTGATATTGATGTTATTTGAATAGGTAGGTTTAGCGATGCAATAAATATTCCGATTAGGGTTAAGCTTATTAATGCTGCTGCTAGGCTGATAACGATTCCTTCGATTATGAATGGGAATCTGATTGAATTGATTGGTGCGCCTACCAGTTGCATGATTTCTATCTCTGTTTTTCTGTTCCAAATTGCTAAATACATTGAGTTAAGGATGATCAGGAAGCTGGTTATGATGAAAATCAGCATGATCGTCAGAATGAGGTTTTGTGTGTAGGTTCCGATTGTGACAACTTGGTCGATTAGAGATTGGTTTTCTGCGTTGCTCTCGGTTGTTAGCGTTAGGTCGTCGTACTGCTCCAGAGTTGTGTTGATTTCTGCGTGTGAGTCAGGGGAAGACGTTGTTATTTGTACATTTGCTGGCAGAGGGTTCTCGAGTCCGTATTTTTCAAAAGGATTGCCTTGGTCTGGATATAGTTCCAGGTAGTCGGCGAGAGCTTCTTCTTTTGTTGTGTATTTAACGTCGAGGACGTGCTCTATTGCTGTTATCTCCTCGATCATTGTGTTGATGTCGAATATGTCGGCGTTGTCTTGTAGGTAAACTATTACGTCAACTTGCTCGTAAATGTCTTCGATTATTGTTGTCGAAAGAACGTTGAGGCTTAGAATTATATTAAAAATAAATAAAATCAGAGCCATTGTTGCTATGGCTGCAACTGACAGGAATTTGTTGCGCCATAAGTTTTTTGCAGCTGTTTTTAAGCTTTGATAGGTTCTGCGACTTGGCATGTTTGTTGTTGTTTTTTTATTATTGACGACTTGTTGATTTCAGGTTTGAAAGGCTTAAGTCGTACAATTTTTGTGTTCATCTTGTTTTGGATCAAAATTTTGTTGAGCTGGTAAGTGAACACGAATTGATCATAGCCTAGGGCTATTATATCAGGTTTGAACTGTTTTATTACTTTAAATTTGTCTTCGCGATTTCCGATGACCGCTTTTGTGACAAAGGGGAGTGATTTGATTACCTTGAGTCTTTTGCGTTGTGAATGATCAGGCTTTTCTCCTTTGATTCTCTTTACCGTTTCGTCTCTTGCAACAACAACCACTAGTTCGTCACCGAGTGCTAGAGCTTGCTTTAAATAATTCTCATGACCTGCATGAAAATAGTCGAATGTTCCGAAAGCTATTACTTTGATCTTTTTTTCTTTCATTTTAAATTAAGTCCGAGAAGAAGAAGTTCATGTACAGTGCTGCCACGAAAATTATCGCTAGCAGGATAGTTAAGATAGCTCCCGATGTGCGCGACTGCAAGCCAATTTTGCTGAGTCCGATTTGGAAAGCGCTACCTCCGTAAATCAGTGCTGAAAGTAGGAACGGAAGGTCAAAAGTCTTGTGGACAAGTGAAGCCAATTCTGGCGAATAGTTATTTGCGAGCATAAGCATGGAGCCGATATGCGCTGCTCCCGTTATTGCGAAGAATATAAACGAAACCTTATTGAGATTTTGTATGTTTGTTTCCATCAGGAGAGATTATACAATAGTAGGTAGGTATGGACAACTTGTGTTTTCTGGGTTTGGTGATAGTATTTCCTCCTATGAAAAATGCACCAGGTGAAAATCCGGCGTTCGAGGCTCGTGAAGCTGAGGTACTTCTTAGTTTGGGGTCGGATATTATTAAGGGGATTCCGATTAAGACGTTGCAGCAGGCTCTGAGTGGTGATGAGAAGGCGAAGACGAGAGCTTCTGGTTGTGTGATTCGATCAGCTTGGGATTATGTCGAGCGTTTAAAAGGTGAACCTGTTGTTGACGCGGTTACAGATCCTGAAGTCCGAGCAATTATTGACCGATTTGATCAGTTGCGTGAGGAGGTTCACCAGGCAATTGCTTCTCAAGAGTGGGAGAGGGCTCTTGTTGCGAGTCAGGCGATTGTTGTTGAGGTAATTGAGGAGTGTAGTAGGAAATATCAGGAGATGGGGTGTCCGTTAGATCTGCATGATTTGGATGATTTTATGACGAGGATGGGGTTGCCGCCGGTAATTGAAAAACCAGCGTTCGAGGCTCGTGAAGCTGATGTGCTTCTGAGTTTGGGGTCTGATATGTTGAATGCTGTCCCGATAGAGATTTTGAGGTCTATAGTTAATGGAGATGTGGATTTTTCTAAGGAGGAATCCATTGAAATATTGATTGAGTCGGATTGGGGAATCCCTTCTGTTTTTGAGCGAATTGCAGAATATGAAGGCGAGGTGGTTGATGCGGTTACGGATCCGGAGATTCGTGCAATCGTTGACCGATTTGATCAGTTGCGTGAGGAGGTTCACCAGGCGATTTCTGTTCAAGAATGGGAGAGAGCGCTTGTTGCGAGTGAGGCGATTGAGAGGGAGGTCATTGATGAATGTAGTAGGAGATATGAGGAGATGGGTTGTCCGGTGGGATAAATTGGGGCTTTAAAACGTGATAACGTCATGTTAAAATCCTGGGCGTTATGGCAAAAATCACAAAAACAGCAAAATTAGCTCATGTTCATTTAACTCCTGCAGAGGTTGAGAAGTTTGATCCTCAACTCGATGCAGTTTTTGGATACATGGACATATTGAACGAGGTTAATACCGATGATGTTGAACCAACTTCTCAGGTCACAGGTCTTACAAATGTGATGCGTGAAGATGAGATCGAAGATTTCTGTACTAAGGCGGAACTGCTTGAGCAGTCTCCATTGCCAGTTGAGCGAGGACAAATCAAAGTAAAGAAAGTTCTTTAATGGATTTAATAAATCTGACAATTAGTGAGGCTCATGAAGGTCTCAAGTCTAAAAAATTCTCTTCTGAGGAGTTGACTCGTGCTTGTCTAGCGCGAATTGATGAGAGGAATTCAGAGGTAAATGCGTTCATTGAAGCTACTTCTGAAATTGCTCTTGAACAAGCGCGTCGTGTCGACTCTGAAGGCATTAAGACGCCACTTTCTGGAATACCAATCGGGATCAAAGATAATTTCTGTGTTAAAGGATATGAATCGACAGCAGCGTCTAAAATCCTAAAAGGTTACAACTCACCATACGATGCAACTTCGATCGCCAAGCTTCGTGAAGCTGGTGCGGTTTTCATCGGTCGCACTAACTGTGATGAGTTTGCTTGTGGGGCTTCCACTGAGCACTCTTGTTATGGGCCGACTAAGAATCCTGTTGATCTTGAGTGTGTTCCAGGTGGGTCGAGCGGAGGAAGTGCGGCTTCGGTTGCGGATAAGATGTGTTTGGCGGCTTTGGGGACAGATACGGGAGGTTCGATTCGTCAGCCTGCAAGTTTTTGTGGGTGTGTTGGGCTTAAGCCGACTTACGGACGTGTTTCGCGTTTTGGTGTGATGGCTCTTGCGAGTAGTTGGGACACTATTGGTCCTTTTGGGAAATCTGTAGAAGATATTGCGCTTATGATGCAGGTTATGGCGGGACAAGATCGCAGGGATTCTACAACTCCTGATGCGGTTGTGCCTGATTATGCTGCTGCTCTTACTGGAGATGTTGATGGTCTCAAAATTGGAGTTCCTGCCGAGTATTTTGGAGAGGGGATTGATGAAGAGGTCAAAATGGCGACTATGGCGGCTTTGAAAGATTTGGAGAAAAAAGGTGCTAAACTTGTAAATCTGTCGCTTCCTATGACTAAATATGCGATTGCGACTTATTATATTTCGATGCCGGCTGAGCTTTCTGCGAATCTGGCACGGTATGATGGGATTCGTTATGGTCTCAAGCAAGATGAGGGATATGAACAAGTTCGTGGAGAAGGTTTTGGAGATGAAATTAAACGGCGAATTTTGATTGGAACTT
>CAZRWH010000030.1:0-4564 GCA_964603905.1 uncultured Candidatus Peribacteria bacterium
TCCCCAACTCTAACTTTCGCAGGTCTGATCGCTCTTCCTTTGAAAGCGAATCCTTTTTCGAACTCTTCGATTACTTCATCTTTTGGTCCAGGTCCTTGCATTACAGCTTCGTGTAGCTCTGGGTTGAATGGTTGGCCAACTGCTGTGATTTCTTCGAGGCCTAGTGATGTTAGGGTGTCGATCAGTTGTTTTTCTATTGCTTGAATTCCTTTGACCCATTCGTTTTCTGCAAGCTCTTCTGGTAGGTGGTCAAAAGCTCTTTTTAGGTTGTCGATTGTTGGGAAAAGAGATGTGATTAGTTCCGCGTTTGCGAAGATTCTTAGGTCTGCTCGTTCTTCTTCGATTCTTCTCCGGAAGTTTTGCAAGTCGGCTGTTGCTCGTTGCGCTGTTTCTGTCAAAGAGGCTTTTTCTTCTTCGAGCTGGGCGAGTTCTAGTTTAAGTTGTTTGAACTCTTTTTCGATGTTTGTTTCTTCTTGTTTTGTCATATTGAAATTAATTGTTTTTTAGTTCTAAAGTTACTTCTTCAAGTAGTGCTTTGTTGTAAGCATAAGGCATTCTGCATGGTCCTAAGATGCCCATGAACCCTTTGTGTCCTTCGAGTTCGTATGTTGTCACGATAAGTCCACAACTGTCGATTTGAGGGATTAGATTTTCTTTTCCGATGAATATCCTTACTTTTTCGTCTAGGTCTAGCTCTTTAAGGATTTTTGAGAAGTGTTTTCCTTCTTCAAGTACTTCTATTACTTGGCTTGCTCTTCTTGGATCGTCTGCAAATTCTGGTTGCCTTAGGATGTTTGAAATTCCGAGATAAAATGTTCGGCTTCCAGGTATCGTTGCAAAACTTACATTTGCTGTTGCTTGAGAAAGAAGTCTCACAGCGTCAAAGATTTGTTCGCGAGCTTTGTCGATTTTGTACTGTTCTCGCAATGAATGAAGGTTCTTTTTTGCAAGTTTTCGGGCTTTGTCGAAGTTGGCTAATTGGTCTACGTACATCCTGTATCCTGCTACCGTTGGGACTCTTCCTGCAGATGTATGAGGTTGTGTTATAAGTCCCTCCTTCTCGAGAAAAGCCATGTCGTTTCTTATCGTTGCAGGGCTTACAGATAACTTGTAGCTTACTACGATGGTCTTGGATCCTACAGGTTCTGCTGTATCAACGAACTGTTGGATTATCGCTTGGAGTATCTTCTGTTTGCGCGGGTCTAATGGCAAATTGTTCATCTTCCGTTATCTGTTAGTTGTGAATTGTTATCTAACTTGCGCTCGCTAGTTTACAGTGCTAAATGGGTTTTTGACAAGAGGCTTGATTTTGTGGTATTTGTTTTTGCCTGAATTTAAATTTAAAAAAATGAACAGACTTGAACATCATGATGTAATTGAAGTGCATGCTCCTTTAGAAGCGATAGAAGTTATGGCTCAAAAGCTTAGAGATCTGCGTCCAGAAATGCGCGAGGATATAGAATTTACTAAATTTGGAAGAGAGGACGTTTTTAGAATTAAGGATGGTCATAAGGTTGAATTGCCAAGATTTAGGAGCAATGGTGATCTTAGTTTTGTTGTGCATGAGCGTGCTGATGATGAAGGGATTAACAGGGTGTGCGTTTATATTAAGAAAGAAGGTGGAATGAGAGTTGATATTTCTCGTCGACCTGATGCGATGGGGAAGTCTGTTGAGGTTTATCCTGTGTGCGAATTACCTTTAGAACAGCTTTATTATTATGATGTGGAAACTGATGGGTCGGTTTTGAATAATTCAGACCTAGAAAAGCTTGATGACGAAGAAATTGAGCTTGTTTTGAACGCTTTGAAGCTTGAGCTTGATGTTCTTTGGGATATGAAAAACCAAGGGCCTACTAGGCTAAGGTTGGGTTCTTTGGCTGCTCAGTTTAGAGTTGCTGCAAATAACGTATTACATGTTCATAACTAATATTTGATGTCTGGAATTGATTCAACATGTGGGTTTATTGAAGAGGAGGTTTGTTCTGTTAGAGACGCCTCTTGGGAGAGTAAAGTGGCTGGTTATCTTGGGCTTGATGATCGAGTGACTGGCAAGCCTTCTAGCAAGGTTATTGTCTTGGGTGATAAGAGTTATCCTGCCAATGTTTTGGCGGGTGCTCTTTGTGAGATGTCTGATGAATCCTTTTTAAGGTTTTTGTATTTGCCGCATGTTCGTGCGGTTGACTCTAGGGGAGAGGTTATGTTGTCTCCGCTTTATGTCATCGAGAAGCTTGTTAACAATGATGTTGAGCCGAGGCTTCGTCATAGGCTTGCTTTGATTTCGGAACGCTATGATATTCCGGAGATGGAACAGGTTCACAAAAAGATTCTTAATCTAAAAACGCTTACTGGATATTCTGGTTTTTTGGAAAAAGTGGGTGAGTATGTTGATGTTGAGTTTGAGGGGTGTGATTTTGAAGTGTTTTTTGGTGAAGACATTGTTGTGCAAGCTACATTGCGAAATGGATATTCGATCCATTTTGAGCTTGGGCGTACTGTATCTTGCAGTATGACAGATCCGAGTGGTGAGGTTTTGGATTTTTCTTATTGTCAAAAAGATCCTGTTTATCGGGACAAGCTTATGTACGTTCTTGATGTTGTTGAGAAGTTTTTGATTAATAAAGCTCATCAGCAAGATCGGCCTTCAGGTTTTCGTCGATGGATTGGTGCTAAGGTTGCTTGGCTTACCTCATAAAGTAAGCTGCTAGCTCGACAAGACGAACTGAGTAACCCCATTCGTTGTCGTACCAAGCGAGAACTTTTACCATGTTGCCTTCTGTTACGACTGTAGAAAGTCCGTCGATTACAGAAGATTGGTTTTCTTTGATGTAGTCTGAAGAAACAAGTGGCTCGTCAGAGTAACCAAGAATTCCTCGCATTGTTCCGTTTGCAGCTTCTTCAAAAGCTTTGTTTACGTCTTCTGCTGTAACTCCGCTTTTTACTTCGCAAACTAGATCAACAACAGATACGGTTGGTGTTGGTACACGAACAGAAAGCCCCGTCATTTTTCCTTGTAGTTCAGGGATAACTTCTCCGATAGCTTTGGCAGCTCCTGTTGAAGTTGGGATCATGTTTAGGGCAGCTCCTCTAGATCTTCTTTTATCTTTCTTGTGGGAGTTGTCCATCAAGTTCTGGTCGTTGGTGTACGAGTGGATTGTTGTCATTGTTCCTTTTACCACTCCGAATTTGTCGTTAAGTACTTTTACAACAGGTGCTAGGCAGTTTGTTGTACAAGATGCGTTTGAAATTATTTTGTCGTTTGCTTTGTCCAAGAGTCCTTCGTTGACTCCAAGTACGATCGTTTTGTCTAGATCTTTTCCTGGTGCGCTTACGATAACTTTCTTTGCTCCGGCTTTAAGGTGCTTCTCTGTTCCTTCTCGGTCGCGGAATACACCTGTTGATTCGATTACTACATCAACCCCTAGATCAGCCCAAGGAAGGTTCTCTGGGTTTCGATCTGAGAAAGTTGCTATCTCTTTGTCGTCAATTTTGATTGCTGTTTCTCCAACAGCTTCGATTTTTGCTCGGCAAGGGCCGTAAACTGAATCGTATTTAAGTAGGTGTACAAGATCTGTGTTTGGCGAAGTGTCGTTGATTGCAACGATGTCAACAAGGTCGGCCATTAGGTTTGCGCGAAGGAATGCGCGTCCGATTCTTCCAAATCCGTTGATTGCAACACGAGGTTTCATTTTTTTGAGATTAGAGTTTTAGAATTTTAGAGTGGTGGTTCTGGTAGAGCGTAAAATGCTTCTAGGTGGCATATTAGGTCATTTAATTCTACTGCGCTTAGAGCTGTTCCGCATACTTCAATTGATCTACCTCCGTGATTTGCGATTTCCTCGCTCCATCTTGGAAGCAGTTCTTGATGCAGGTATGTTATTCCGTCGTTAGGATCGTTTTTTATCATTGTGCTTATAAGCCCGGCTACGTGAGCAGCTTTGTTGGATAATTCTATTCTTTCTGACGGGCCAGTTCTCATAATAATGTTGGTTACAGGCCTGGATTATAACGCAAAAATCGCTTTTTGAAGCCATTTTTTTGAGGTAAAAGTCTTGACGGCGAAGCAAAAATGTTTTTAAAAGGATGCATGAACTGGAATAAAATAATTCAGGCTTTGAAAGACGGGGGAGTTGTTACTCATCCTACCGATACTTGTTATGGGCTTGCTTGTGATCCTTTGAATGAGGAGGCAATGAAGAAGCTTTGTGCGCTTAAACAGATGCCACGATCGAAGCCTGTGACTTGGATGGTTGGCTCGATGGGGGAGGCGATGAAGTATGGGGTTTTCTCTGAAGAGGCTTTGAAATTAGCTAGTGAAGGTTGGCCTGGGGCTCTTACGTTGGTTGTTCCAGCGAAAGAGTATGATGGTTTGATTGGCTTGAGGGTTCCTGGTGACGATTTCACTCTGGAGATGTTGAGTCGATGGGGAGGTCCGCTTACGACAACGAGTGCTAACTTGCATGGGCAGGAGCCGCCCTATTCTGGCGATGCTGCTGTTCCTGGTGATTATGTCGTGGATATGGGTGAGATTGCGAAGAATAAACCGTCGAGGATTTTGAGAGTGACG
>CAZRWH010000030.1:4664-15649 GCA_964603905.1 uncultured Candidatus Peribacteria bacterium
CGTGGATATGGGTGAGATTGCGAAGAATAAACCGTCGAGGATTTTGAGAGTGACGGATGAGGATGTGACGGTTATTCGTGGTTGAGGGAGCTGGCTCCCTTTTTGCAGGTTAGGGTTTGGTCCCGGGACTGGGGATTTGAACTTGGAACTTAGAATTTTGTATTTTGAGTATGTCTTCCCCGGGTTGCTCCGGGGCGGATTTGACTTGTTTGTATTTTGCGCTAAAATTCTGGCGCAATATTTAAACAAACTAAAAACATGGAGGGACTTCATTGTGATAAGGCGGATTTGAATCTTATAGCTCCTGATGAAACAAGATTTTTGAAGCAGCTTGCGAGAAGCGCTGGAATTATGCGGTCTTTTAGGAGAGGGGAGCGTTGTCCTTATTCAATGGATGAGGTTTTTGCTATGTTTTAACAGGCTTTGTTTGGAGGTGCTATGTCTGAAGTGTCGAAAGGAGAGATAATGGGGCAGCCCTGTATCGTTATTGATCATCAAGACGGTTATGAGGAAGGTTACTTTTCTTCGTTGAGTAGATTGTCTTTTGAAAATGATGGAGAGCCTTTTGTTTATTTTTACGATATTCCTATCAGGTGTTTTCTTAGAAGAGAGGACCGTTCAAGTACTCTTCCTATGGGAACTTTTGGTGATGCTCTTTTGAAGGCTTCGGCAACACAGGGCGTTGAGATTCGTTAATTTAATTATTTTTTAATTTTAAAATTATGGTACTTGATGGATGGCGAGATCATTGGGGGGATAGTTCTCTTAATTCCTCTCCTAAAGAGGATATTAAGTTTGATTCTGTTCAAGATCAGAAGCTTCTAAATTTTTTTAATGGAGTTGCTGACCCAGATAATTATGAAGGGCACAATTCAGTATGGCATACGAGGCAGGTTGTTCGTCGGATGTACGAATTGAAGGCGAAACATGGACTTGGTGGTTTTGAGGTTACTCAAGAGGGAGTTGATATTAAGCTTCGGTATTTTGAAAATATACCTCAAGGAGTTTCTGAAGGCTGGACTACAGTGATGGGGGTAGAAGTTTTTGTTGAGGTTGTTCCGCAACAAGGTGATTTAGGGGATGGTTTCAGAAATGCTTTAGCCGGTGCTTTGGCCGGTTCTTGGGATTTGACTATGGATTAAGTCGCGTGTCTCGTTAAAGCAAAACCTCAAGTCCGTTAAATACCCCGGTGCTGATTAGCGTTACTATGATTCCGCTTAGGATTACGCCTATGGTTATCAGTGGGAATGCGGTTTTGAATTTGAATCCGAGGAGCCATGCGACTAGGGATCCTGTCCATGCTCCGCTGCCAGGAAGTGGGATCATTACGAAGACGATGAGGAATATCTCTCCCCACAATTGGAACTTGTGGGCGTGTTTAAGGT
Organism: uncultured Candidatus Peribacteria bacterium; assembly: GCA_964603905.1. Lineage (GTDB taxonomy): Bacteria > Patescibacteriota > Gracilibacteria > UBA1369 > UBA12470 > CAZRWH01. Next base: position 6,050 of record CAZRWH010000030.1, read on the forward strand.
GAGTTTTTTTGAAAAGTTTCTTGAAGAAATTGTCGAAGAATTTGGAGTGCTTGCTAAGAAGCTCCGAAACAGGGCCAAGAAGTTTCAGAATTACTATTGCGATTAGTATGTTTCCGATGACTGCTGATATGAATGCCGGGACTGGTTCCATTTTAAGTTCCAAAATGGCAAAAGGGATCGCGCCACGTAGCTCGGTTATCGGAAGCATTGCCAGTATAAATGTGATGATTTCGTTTTTCATTGCTCGCGTAGTATCGATTATTGGGCGCTTTACCGCAAGTGATTTTTGTGTCTTGTGCTCAAAAAAGCGCAAATATACCACATGTTGTGGTGCCTGTTTTTGGGCGAGAAGTGTTCAAAATTGTTATACAATAAACGTTTGCATGTGCAACAACATGTTTGGCGCTATTAACAGGAGTAGTGATGCGGGCTTGTCAAAAATGTGTTTGACCATGTTTTGGATTTTCGATAATTTTCAAACACGAACTGTGCAAAAAAGTTATACGCAGTTTGTACACAAGTTTTGCACACCAAGACAAAAACAAATGCACATCTCGGTTTTGAAGAAGGAGTCACTAGAGTACTTAGATCTAAAAGAAGGGCAAAAGGTCGTTGATGCAACACTTGGTCTAGGAGGACATGCGTTGGAAATTGTTAAGAGCATAGGGGATAGCGGACATTTGTACGCTTTCGATCAAGATGAGAGAAATCTAGTAGAAGCGAAGAAAAAACTCCAAGATTTTGATTCACGAATAACTTATTTTCATTCGAATTTTGTTTCCTTGAAAACTTGCCTAGCGGAAGAAGGAGTTACCCAGGTTGATTCAATTCTTTTTGACCTTGGACTTTCTTCACCTCATGTCGATGATGCTGAAAGAGGTTTTGCTTTCAAAACTGAGGGGCCTCTAGATATGAGATATGATCAGCGTCAGAAATTGACTGCAGCAGATATTGTGAACACGTGGTCTGAATCTGAGCTTGTTGAGATCTTTTCCAAATATGGAGAGGAAAGAGCCTCGAAAAAAGTTGCTAGAAGAATTGTTGAAGAAAGGCAGAAGAACCCTTTCGAGACGACACTTCAATTAGCTGACTTTATCCGAGATCTAAAGAAGATCTTCAAAGAGAAAAAAGATTCTGCAACGAATGTTTTCCAAGCTCTAAGAATAGCTGTCAACGATGAACTTAATGTTCTAAGGGAGGTTCTCCCTGATGCAATTGAGGTTTTGGCCCCTGGTGGTCGCATTGTGGTTATCTCTTATCACTCTCTCGAAGATCGTATCGTCAAAAATATTTTCCGCGATTACTCTAAGGATTTAGAGGATCCAGATGAGCCTTTTATTCACAAAGTTATAAGGCCTAAGCAGGTCGAGTTAATAACTCGTAAACCTGTTATCCCAACGGATGAAGAGATCTCAGAAAATCCAAGAGCTCGTAGTGCAAAGCTACGTGTTATAGGCAAGTTAAACTCTTAGAAAATATGGAGAGTACAAAAATTTTTTCAATAACATTAACACTAATATTCCTAGCACGACATCTGCTTTATGCGGGTATCGAAAGGGAAGAAACGAAAACAAACTGATATGGGACAATACATGATGACAAGACAGCGATCGGCAAGAAAAGGAGTGCGTAAAACAACTTTGCGTATGAACGTGAATATTGGTTTGGTTTCTTTGGTTATGGTTATGTTTGTCATGATTACTGTTATGGGAGTTGTTTCTCTAGCATCTTTGAATTCTCAGGCCACTTCTGGATATGAGATCCAAAGGCTTGAAGCTGAGAGACAAAGTTTTATTGCCGATGGAGAGCTTAATGACATGCTTATTCTTAACGCTCGGTCTCTCGATACTATTATGGATAGCCCGGTCGTTGAAAATATGGTCAGGATCAAATCAAGCGAGATTGCTTATGTTGAGCCTTTGGTGACTGTGGCGAGTAGTGCTTATTAGTGATTAGTGGACAGTGGACAGTGAACAGTGGTGGAATGGTGGATGGAGCTGAAAAATTCAGATTCAATCACTATCCCATCAGTAAAATGAAGGGTTAGGAGGCAAATAGATCACCAAAAAGTTTCTTCTCCATCTTGGCCGGGGGAGGAACTTTTTGGTTTGGAATTAGCGAGCTACCGGTTTTGCCTGCTTGGCAGCAGAGCTGCCAACTCTGCAAAACCTCTTGTTCTTCAATAATTTTTATAACTCGCCGTACTTCAGTACGTCTCCTTATAAGAAATTATTTCAGAACTGCGTATCTCATCTAATTCTAAACCAAAAAGCACTTGTATAGTTGATCCTGCGGACTTGTTTTTCGTCAATTTTTATAACTCGTCGTACCTTTAGTACGCCTCGTCATAAATAATTGTCTCAGAACTGCGCATCTCACGAAGCCCACAACCAAAAAGCAATTGCACAGTCGATCCTTCGGATTTGTTCTTCGCATAGGAATATCCTCTTTCACTTGATTTTTAAAAAACTGTCAATTAGAATCTCGCGGGTAAAAAATCTATTTTAAATATGAGACTGAATTCTTTAAATTCGATGGAGAGAGGAGAAGTGCCTGCTAGTTTGTTCGGGAGGCCTTTTATGATGCCAGATCCGATGTTGGTTGCTGATGTTAACGATAGACTTGCTGCACAAGAGCAAAGATTGGGTTGGGCTCACAGTATTGCTGCTCTTGCAGAAGAAGCTGACGACCCTATGTTTATTACACCTGATATTGCAGCTGAAAATATCGCTAGAATACTTGCAGAGATGAGACGTCTTAGGAAGCAGATCTGTATAAAAGTAATTGATAATTTCTAGTTTTAAAATTTGCGAAAAATCCCAAAAACGGTATGCTGGAGCGTGCCGTATTTTTTAACTTTAAAACAAAATGCTCGCAAAATTTACGAAGGAAAACAACCCTCATGTCCGTGAATTGAAAGACGGATACACACTTAGCAATCTTGGAGATCTTCTGGGGAAAGCTAGAGAAGGTGGTTATGGAGTCGTTGCTATTAATCAGCGTTCTAAATACATCACGGAAGCTGTTCTTGAGGCGGCTTGGCAATGCAAATCTCCTGTGATTTGTGAAATCGCTGAAAGTGAAGCTGGCTACTGCAACATGGCGCCTGCGCGACTTTCCGATATTGTTCATGAGATGATTGAGAAGATGTACGACAAGTACGGATACTATGTTCCGGTTTGTCTTCATATGGATCACGTTCAAAAAGATCTTACACTTGTTGATCAAGCTGTTGAGGCTGGGTTTTCTTCTGTTGAGGTTGATCTTTCAAAGCTTCCAACTGAAGAGAATGGTGCTAAATGTGCAGAGATAGTTAAGAGACTTGATCCTCTTGGAGTTTCTGTTGAAGTGGAAGAAGGAGAGATTGGTGCTGCCGGAGCTCTTGCAGATCCAGATATCGATGCAAATATTGAGAAATATTATACAACTGTCGAAGATGCGCAAAAGCTTTGTGAAATGACTAACCCTTCTGCAATTGCAATCTTTGTTGGTAATGGACATGGTAAATACATGAAAGAGCCTAAGATTGGTTTCGATCGTTTGAGAGAAGTTGCTGAGGCTGTGAATCCACTTGGAGCACAAGTTGTTCTTCATGGTGGAAGTGGGCTTTCACCTGAGACTTTTAACAGGGCGATCGATGCTGGAGCTTCTAAGATAAATTATGCGACAAGTGTTTCTGACATTTGGTTTGAGCATTTTCCGCAAGATCTTCTTGACGAAATGGATGCAAAGGGGAAAGAGCTTGGTAAGCCACGTCGTAAGGTTCTTTATTTGTTCGAGGACAAAATTGATCAAATCGATTCTGCTCGAATGCAAGAGGCTATGGACGCTATGTCAGGTCATATTATCATGATGATGACGAAAGGTTTCCGAAGCGCAGGGAAGGCTTAGTACGATTGATTGAGATGGGTTTGTGCAAAGGCGGTTGACATCGCCTGAATTTTGGGTATAGTTATTTTCTTTGTTTTAATAAATCTTATTCTAAATGGTTAATACTAACGTTGAACTTTTTGAATCGAAAGAAACTCCCGATTCTCCAGAAGGAGCTTTGTCTACTGACATTACAGATCTTAATAAAGCTGTTTCTGACTCTGTTCTTGCGGTTGAAGGTGGACTAGAGCAGGCTGATGTACAGTTTGTTACCGAGCTTGTTGATAAAGGATATGATGCTCAAGTTTCTTTTTGGGAAAACAATAGTGGTGGCATAAGTTTGCCTGCTTTTCCGACCAAGGAGCGTTGTTTGTCGTTGTTGCTGGATAAACTGACGCCAGCGACTGTAGCTGTTATGAGGGGTGAGGAAGGTGTTAAATTTGGATGGAAAAAACCTGTGTTTAGATTGATTCCATCTGCTCGTATTGATCAGATGCTATATTCTCTTTTTGGAGCTGGTATGAAGAGTAGTAACTCTAGATATAAATTGCTTGGAGAGTATTCGAGTTTTCCTCGTTTTGATGGTGAAATGGGAAGCCATGAGATGGATCAGGCATTGGGGATTGATGGCAAAGAAATACAATGGGATTGCGAGTTGGCAGAGGGAAGTAGAGGTCACTCTCAAGAGGCTGATTTCCCTGAAGGACTTAATTGCACAAACGATTATGTTGAGTTTTTTCAGGAGAGCTTGAAAGATACTGAATTACAAGGTGTTGATCTTAGATCTTTGATTTCTGCAATGATAGAAATTGCTGCATCTACAAATATGACACAAGACTTTTGTTATGATCGAAGATTTGCTCCTGTTGGAGTTGGTAATTTTGATGTTAAACCTGTGACTTGGGCTTATAGCAGGCAGGATGGTGTTGGCTTTGAGTCTATTAGAACTGAATCTAAGGAAGGGTATGGTATGACATTGGGAAATGGACGTATATTAGATTGTGGTAAAAGCGTTTCTCCGCCAGCTTTTGACGCGGAAGGATATGTCTTTCAATCTGCTTTGAGGGTTCGTTGTTAAGTTAACAGGCCCTAATTAGTTTGGTGTATTAACTCTTTTTCGTTAGAATCTTTGCGTATTTAAAAACGTAAAATTTTTCTAATGTACAATATCATCGTCGGTCAATCAGGTGGTCCAACTCGTGTTATTAATCAAAGTCTAATCGGTGTTGTTCGTGAGGCTTTGGCAAGTGAGGATATCGATAAGGTTTTGGGGATGAAGCACGGGATTCTCGGTGCTTTTGAAGAGGATTTTATTGATTTTCGAGATTATTCTGAGGACGAGCTTGAGGTGATTGCGAATACTCCGGGATCGGCGTTGGGAAGTTGTAGGCATAAACCGACGCCTGAGGACTGCCTCCAGATTTTTGAGGCTTTTAAGAAGCATGACATTCATTTTTGGTTTTATATTGGTGGGAACGACACTGCGGAGACGACGCATATCGTTAGTGAAATAGCCAAAGAGCAAGGATATCCGCTCAAGGCTTTTCATGTTCCGAAGACGATTGATAACGACCTTCGTGTTACTGATCATTGTCCGGGATATGCGAGTGCGGCTAAGTATGTTGCGGAATGTTTCCGTGGTAATGATCTTGATAATCGTGCTCTCAAAGGTGTTAAAATCGACATCGTTATGGGGCGCGGTGCTGGATGGCTTACTGCCGCTTCGGCGCTTGCACGATTTGATGATGAGGCGGGACCACATTTGATCTATCTTCCTGAGGCTCCGAAATCTCTTGATGATGTTGTTGCCGAAATTGATGAGGTTTATGATCGCCTTGGGCGATGTGTGGTTGCTGTTTCGGAGGGTATTCGTGATGAGTCTGGAGAGCTTTTGGCTAAGAAATTTTCAAAAGAAGCAGATTCGCATGGGAATATTCAGCTTTCCGGATCTGGAGCTCTAGGCGATATGCTTGCGGATTATGTTAAGAAAAACAGTAAGTATGATGGGCTTCGTGTTCGTACTGATACCTTGGGATATGCGCAGAGGTCTTTCCCTGCGGTTGTGTCTGAGGTGGATAGTCGAGAGGCTGAGATGGTCGGTGCTGCGGCTGTGCGATTTGCACTCGCTGGACGTGATAGTGGGGGAGTTTATATTGAACGTGTTTCAAATGAGCCTTATGAATCAGAAGCAGGGCTAACTGAGCTTAAGAATGTGGCCAAGGTGACCAAGGACATGCCGGAGAACTTTGTGGCGGAGTCTGGGAATGATGTGACACAAGAGTTTCTTGATTATGTTGGGCCGATTGTTGGAGAGGTGACGAAGGTTGGGGTTTTGTAGTTGCCCGGGGTTGACAGTAGTGACAAGAGGCGTATAATGCGACTCTTGTTTGTTAATCAATTACTTATGAATAAACGTCCACAACCTCGAGTTTTAGGATCCGTTCCTGGAAGAGAATCTCAAGTTTTTTGGAATAATGACAACGAAGCTATTGTCATTGGTGATTCAATGCTGGATTTAGTTTGTCATGATACGAAAGGTAAGGCTTTTACTATTTTGACTCTGACTGTTGGAGGTGACACTGTTCTTGTTGATGAGCGGCTTTCTGGTAAATCAAACATGGATTGTGATGAGTATAGAGCGGCTCATTTTGGAGTCATTAATTTCAAGGAAAATCCTTATGTTGTTTTGCAGGTAGGGAGAACTGATTGTGCTAATCGTTTTGGTTTTGGTGAACTTGAAGGTGGTGATATTGGCGGTAGAGTCTTTACTGCTATTTTTCCAACACCTGAGGATGGTTCGTGTGATTTCATCGCAGCAGAGCACTGCAGTATCGAATTGATGTCGCTTGATGAAGGGATTAGGGTTCGTTTGAACACTTATAACCCTGGAGAAGACAGATCGATGACTGATACTAAGCTTGTGCAGAATTTTTATAGAGATGCTTCCGAAGATCCTCGTCGTAGGTCTGATGAGTTGCCGCCAGCTCTGGATTTGGAAGGATTAGATTTGAGTTTCTTGTCTTAATCGTAACGAAATTTCATAAAACAACGTTCTCTTTCGTAGGGCGTTGTTTTTTTGTGACGTTTTCGCTACCATTTAGACATGCAAAATAAAAAGAAAATAGAAGAATTGGTAAAAAAGGCGCAAGCTGGGGATACAGATGCGTTTTCGTATTTGTATGACGAGTATTTTTCACATATTTATCGTTATGTTTATTATCGAGTGAATAAGGAAGAGGTTGATGATGTTGTTGCACAGGTCTTTATGAAGGCTTGGGATAATTTAGGGAAATTTAAGATTCAAAAAGGTGCAACTTTTGGTTCTTGGGTTTTCCGTATTGCTCACAATCTTGTTGTTGATAGCTATCGTACTCATCGTGGTATTGTTGAGCTTCCACTTGATCTTAAAGATGAGCGGCCTGTCTCGGATCCACAGCGTACTGCTCAGAATAAACTGAACCAGGTGGTTTTGAAAAAAGCGTTATCACAACTCAAGGAGGCATATCGTCAAGTGATTGTTCTTAAATTTATTAACGGTTTTTCTAACCAAGAAATTGCAGATATTTTGAAGCGTAAAGAAGGGAATGTCAGGATTTTGCAATTTAGAGCGCTTAAGGAACTCAAAAATGTTCTGTCTGAGATGGGTTATTCCTAAGTAACGAATGAAACATTTGCTCGTTTGAAGATATTGAGACTATGAAAAATTTAAACCAGGAAAATTCGGACAATATTTGGGAGCTTGTGGAGCTTATAGATGAGCTTAATTACAAGAAGCTTGAGCTTATGGACGAGGCGAGTAAGAAGAGCAAGGTTTGGGCTAGAGTTCAACAGCATGTTTCTGAGAACGCATGTAGCGATTTCAAGGAGGTTGCTGCAAGTGTTCATGATGTTCCTGAGGTTGAGGCTGATCTTTTGACGAAGGCGCGTGTCAAAGAAATGGTTATGGAGTACGTTGAGAATGTTCGTGTTGGAACTGGATTTGTTTTCAGATTTAATCGCAACTTTTTTGCAGCTGCTACTTTGATGGCTGTGATGTTCTTCTCTTTGTATCCTAAGATGCCGTTCTTTCCTTCGGCGTTTGCTGATGAAGGAACTTACATTGTTGTGGAGCAGGGGACTGTGGAGGTTGTTCGTGGTGATCAGGTTAAAGTTGTGACTGAGGATTTGTCGCTTAGAGCTGGAGATGTTATTCAGGTTTTGGATGGTTCACTGGCTCAAATTTATTTCTTTGATGACAGCAGGATGAGTTTGGCGCCAGGGACTGACATTGCTATTTCTAAGCTTTTTATAGATGACGAAAACCGGTCTGATACTGAGATTGAGGTGATGGTCGAAAAGGGGAATGCTTGGGTTCAAGTTATTAATCTGACAGGGGAGTATGACTATTTCTCTGTTTTGACTCGTGATGGAGAGGTTCGAGTTGATCGTGCAGCCAGCATGAATGTCGAGGTTTCTGATGAAGAGGTGATGGTTCAAGTTGTGAACTATTTGGCTTCGTTTGAAATTCATGGTCGTGATGGAACGCTGGGTGAGGGGACTCAGCTTCTGGTTTCTGGTGATGATATTGTTATTGAAGAGTCGGCTATAGAAGAAGATGTTTGGTTTGAATATAACGTTGTAGAAGGGGATAAGCATTTACGTTCTGTAACTGAGTATTACATTACTGAGTCTGCTGATAAGGTTAAGCTTCTTTCTAAGGATCCGCTTTATGAGATCAAAAAGTTCCAAGAAACTGTAGAAAAAGTTGTTTCGATTGAGTCTGCGGTTCAAAAGAGCTTGGATACTGCAGAGAGTCGTTTGGCTGAGGCTGAACATTTGATTTCTGAAGGGGAGGAGGAAGAGGCTGGAGAGAAAATTCAAGAGTACTTAACTATCGTTGAAGGCCTTGTTGCGGAAGAAGAGAACACAGAAGAGGTTAAGGCGCAGGTTGATCAGGCTACCAAGGGGCTTAGTGTTAAGATTGTTGAGAACGAGGAGCTAACTGCTATCCAAGATGTTTTGGATGAAGTTGAAGAGACTCTTTCTGAGGACGAGAAAGATAAAAGTTTGATGAAAGTTAATAACGCTTCAAATAAACTAAACACCGTCATCGATCTAATTGATGAGGGTTCTTATGTTGAGGCTTTTGAAAATCTAACAGCTTATAAAGAAGGTGCTTTCGCTGTAGCTTCTGATATTTCTGATGTTCCGGAAGAGGATCGTGTTGAGACAATTAGTGAGATTTTAACTAAGAAAATAGACGACTTGCAGCTGCTGAAAATCATCGAAGTTAAGCTTGAACAGCTTGATGAAGATGACCCGGATCTTGAGGAGGAGCTTGCGGATGTGAGGCAACAAACTTTGTATGAGATCAATGCGATGGTTGTGTCTCTCAAAGAGCGTGCGCTTGGGACTATCTCAGGATTTTTAGCGCAGGTTCAGGAGGACGAGGATATGCAAATCCAGGTTCTTAATAATCTGAAAAAGACTGTTCCTCTTGATTTTGATATTATCAAAAAAATCAACGATCTTGAGGATGTTTACTCAAGTGGAAGCGGTGTGATTTATTCGTTGTCTGATTAGTGGGCAGAGAGCAGTCAGCAATGAGCAGTAAATGGTGTTTTTCTTCGAAAAACATTAATTTATAAATAAATCCTTCACTGCTATCTGCCATTTGCTATCTGCTCACTAATCACACTCCCATCCCAATCAGCCCGATAATAAACCCGAGGAATGCTACGATTGCTCCTA
>CAZRWH010000031.1:0-7626 GCA_964603905.1 uncultured Candidatus Peribacteria bacterium
TGCTACAAGTGAGGCATGTTTAAGGTTTGCGCAACAATTTTAGCACTGATACAAATCACTCAAATAATGCCAAATCCGGAAGGCCCGGATATAGGCAACGAATTTGTAATCATCAAAAACCTCTCTGAGTCCACTTTAGAGCTAACAGAATTTTATCTCGATGACGAAGACGAAAACAGTAGTCCAATGAGCCTAGAGGGCATTGAAATAGCACCTATGGGCGAAAAGAAAGTAATTCTAGAAGACGTTTCATTAAACAATACCAAAGACGAGCTTAGACTTTTAGATATCAGCCTAAATCCAATAGAAACAATTTCGTTCGAAAACGCACCAGAAGATTGCGGATTAATACATAAAGAAAGTTCATTCGAATGGGATTGCTACTCAAGCTTGGCACCACAAATAACAGAAATTTTTCCAAACCCCGAAGGCCCAGATACGGGTGAAGAATGGGTTGAGCTTTTTAATCCAGGAACCTCAACAATAAACCTAAGCAAATACCTAATAGACGACGGCGAAGAAGGAAGCAAACCTGCCGAACTAACAGGCGAACTTCCGCCGTTAAGCTTTGTTAAAATCTCATCAAGCATAAACCTCAACAACGAAGACGATTCAGCACGAATCTTACTAAAATCTGACAATTCCATAATTGAATCGATCACATACGAAACAACAGAAGAAGGAAAAAGCTTCAGCAAAGCAAACAACAAGTGGGAATGGACCACCCCTACCCCATCACAAGCCAATTCGTCATCAATACAAACTGAAGTCCCCACTACCGTAAAAATAACAGAGGTTTTCCCAAATCCATCAGAGAACGAACAAGAAAACGAATGGATAGAAATCCAAAACACCGGAACAGCAACAATTAATCTAGAAGGACTAATTCTGGACGACGACGAAGACGGCAGCAAGCCTTATGAACTCCCACAAACAGAATTAAAACCCGGACAACACCACTCAATTTACAGAAGCGAATCCGGCATTTCACTAAACAACGGCGAGGACAAAGCCAGAATCCTAACACCCAACGGAAAAGTTCTTGATGAAGTAGAATACAAAAATTCAAAAGACGGACTTTCATATCAACTAACACAAATAACAGATGTAGAAACAGACGAAACTCAAGAAAAATGGCAATGGTTAGAGCCAACACAAGACGCAGAGAACAGTCATCTATACAAACAATCTATTACAGTCCAATCATTCGAATCCAATCTCATAACCACAAACAAAAACCTAACTTTTATCACTTCAAAGCTAGACACAGAAGACCAACTTCTAAAAACCATATTCCAACCAGACACCAATCTAGAGATCGAATACGAAACAATTAATGGAGAAAACGTAATAGTTGATTTCGAAACACCCCAAGTAACCGAGGAACCAACAGTAATCATAGAAAACACCACCCAACCTTTATATGAAAAACTACTCCCCTATATCGTGACACTACTAGCAACAATGATTATTGCGTTGATTGAGAATAGGAAAGGCTCATAGAGTATAGATAACAAAGCACTAATCACCATTCACTGTTCACTAATCACTAAAAAAGCCCCTCTCGGGGCTTTTAAACAATGGAGCTAGCATCCGCAGCATCCACCACCTTTTTTACCGTCAGTCATTGCGTTTTCTGGGTTAAGAAATAGTCATGGCGCTAATGATAATAATTCGCATTAAACAATATTTCAAGTCATTTTTATAATTAGGGAAACATTCATAAAAATTGTAAATCCCGTTTTCAAAATCCATCTTGCAAACACCACCCCCGTCCAATATATTGTAGCTCGCAAAGGAAAAACACACTACATATTGTGGCCAAGCATAGACGGAGACACTAACAGGAAAGCCCCAGAAGGGCCATAATTAGCTCAAACCAAAAACCAACCAAGACCGCTTTTTTGTGCTCCCTTTAAATAATAAAAACATAACTAAACATAAACAATTATGAAAAAAATCGTCAAAAGAGATGGCAACGTCGTAGACTTCGATCGAGAGAAAATCACCGAGGCTGTTTTTAAAGCTGCTCAATCAATCGGAGGGAAAGACCGATCGATGGCAGAAGAAGTTTCAGGAGAAGTAGAAAAACTACTAAACATACTATTTAAAGGTAAAAACTACCCGTCGGTAGAACAAGTACAAGACCTTGTTGAAAACATGCTTATCGAAAGACAACATGTCAAAACAGCAAAGGCCTACATCCTTTATAGACAAAAACAAACTGAGCTAAGAGACAGACAAAAGGCAATCATCGGAAAAACAACTTCTCTTCCATTAAGTCTAAACGCACTGCAAGTTCTCGAAAGACGATACCTTCAAAAAGACGAAAACGGGAAAATAGTGGAATCTCCAGAAGACATGTTCCGAAGAGTTGCGAACAACATCGCACAAGCAGAAAAAAATTACAAAGGTGGAAATGTAGAAGAAGCCGAGGAGAAATTCTACAAAATCATGACACAACTTGAGTTCATGCCGAACTCCCCTACCCTAATGAACGCTGGAACAGACATCCAACAACTTTCAGCATGTTTCGTACTACCTGTAGGAGACAGCATGGAAGAGATTTTCGATTCTGTAAAAAACGCAGCTCTAATCCACAAAAGCGGCGGAGGAACAGGGTTCTCATTCTCAAGACTTAGACCAAGAAACGACAGCGTAAAATCAACAACCGGAGTATCTTCAGGGCCTATCTCCTTCATGAGAGTTTTTGATATAGCAACAGACGTTATCAAACAAGGTGGTAAAAGAAGAGGAGCAAACATGGGAGTATTAAGAGTTGATCATCCGGATATCTTGAACTTCATCACAATGAAGTCAGACATGGTCTCTCTAACCAACTTCAACATCTCAGTTGGACTTACAGACAAGTTCATGAAGGCACTCGAAGCAGGAGAAGAGTACGACCTACTCAACCCAAGAAACGGAGACGTCGTACAATCACTTCCAGCACGGCACGTGTTCGACCTAATCCTAGACATGGCATGGAAGAACGGAGATCCTGGTGTGATCTTCCTAGACACAATGAACAAGACAGACAAGATCCCTCACACAGGACCAATCGAAAGCACTAATCCTTGTGGAGAACAACCACTCAAAGCTTACGAATCTTGCAACCTGGGTTCAATCAACCTAAACAAGATCATAACAGAAGACAAAGAGATAGATTGGGACAAATTCAGAGAAATCATCCACGCATCTATTCACTTCCTCGACAATGTAATCGACATGAACAAATACCCAATCGAGGAAATCGGCAAAGTAAGTCGAGCTTCTAGAAAAATCGGACTTGGAATCATGGGATTCGGCGACATGCTTTTCCAACTTGGAATCGCATACGACTCAGAGGAAGGACGTGAAATGACAAACAAAATACTTGGATTCCTTAACAAAGAGGCGGAAGCAAAATCAATTCAACTAGCGGAAGAACGTGGAGCATTCCCAGTTTGGGAAGGAAGCACTTACGAGAAAAAAGGAATCAAAATCCGTAACGCTTGCCAAACAACAATTGCTCCAACAGGAACAATCGGGATGATTTGTGAAGCATCAGGAGGAATCGAACCAAACTTCGCTATCTCTTACATCAAGAACGTAATGGACGGAACAGAATTGGTTTACACAAACAAATACTTCAAAAAAGTAGCTCAAGACCGCGGATTCTACTCAAAAGACCTTATGAGAGAAATTGCGCGAGTTGGATCAATCCAAAACATCGACGAGATTCCAGAAGACGTCAAAGAAGTTTTTGTAACAGCTCAAGATATCAGCCCAGAAGATCATGTAAAACTTCAAGCTGTAGCACAAAGTCACATCGACTCAGCTGTATCAAAAACTGTTAACTTCCCACATCACGCAACAACAAGAGACATCGAAGAATCTTACCTTCTTGCATACAAAATGGGATGTAAAGGAATCACAGTTTACAGAGATGGAAGCCGTGATAACCAAGTACTAAACATTGGAAAAGTAAAAGGTAAGCAAAAGACAGAGAGACAACATCAAGCGATCAAAGACAAAGTTTACGCAGAAAAATCCAAGGCAGAAGTCAAAAAAGAAGGACTTTGCCCAGACTGCAACGGTAAACTAATCATGAACGAGGGATGCATGCACTGCCCTAGCTGCAGCTACAGCGCTTGTTCAGTAGCCTAAACCAATAAAACAAAAATTTAGGGGAAGAGGGAGTCGGTGGCTCCCTCTTTTTCATCCCCCATCAGAAGCTTGACTTCTCGGAGGAAAATGATAAAATCACAATCTGCAAAATAACCTGAAAGAACCATGGCAGGAATAAATACAGCAAGGGATTTTGAATCCGAAGACCACGGAGTCGATAAAGCAATTGCGAAATTCGGCGGCGTAGACCAAGGAAAATCACAAAAACTAATCGAAGATTTAACAAAAGCAAACCAAGAATTACGAGGAAACCGGCCAGAGCTAAGAATCCTTGCCGACCAACTTGAGGCAGGACAAATCAACACTCCTCAAGAGCTTAAACAGGCAGAAAAAGCTGCAAAAGGAATTATAGAACAGGAGTGCAGCAAGATCCTTGGGAAAACTGTTGAAAAAGGAGAAGAAGGAGTTTTGGGACACTCAAAAAACGTAATGAGATACATTTCAGGACTAAGCATTTCAGACGCTGCAAAAGAGTTAAAAGACATGCAGGAGAACCAAAAGAACCAAGAGAAACACCGAAAAAATGTCGAGAAACTAAAGACAAAATCTCCTCGCGCCTACAAAGCTTACATAAAGGAACTTAAACGAGCTAAGGACAAAGGTTCTTTTGAAAAATCAACCGCAGACATACTCAAAGACACCGAGAAACAGTTTGCACGAGCAATAAAAGCACCGATGGCCGTACAAGGAACCTTCTTCAAACAAGTCGAAAAAGGAGATATCGATTCAGACGATTACAATAAAGTTCTAGACAAACTTGAACGCGACTGTAAAAAACTAACTGACAAATACGTTAAGCTTTTGGACCCGAAAATATTCGGAGAAGAACCTGCAAAAGAGTTCGAAGAGTGGATCAAAGACGCATCAGACATGAACAAGCTCGAAAAATATTTGCATCAACTCAAGTCTGACTACATTCCAAAACGCCAAAGACTTCAAGCAGAATTCGAAGACTTGCCGGAAGAAATCACGACACCACACCAGAAGAAATGGTACAAAGAGCTTGGATACAGTGAGAGAAAGTCACTAATGCTTTCACTAAAAAGCGTAGAACACGCAGGAAGAAATCCATTGGCACAAGGATACCTGAAAGCAATGACAGACAATCCAAAAGAGTTCGCTTCCGATGAGCTAGCTTTGTTAACAAACAAATTCCTACTAAACAGTTACGACGATCAAAACACTTTATTGCACGCATTCAACCTAACGGAACTAAAAGACAGAAAAGAACTAACCAAGAGATTCGAATCATTACCAGATGCATTACAAGACGAGAATGACGACTTCTGGAACATGCGAAAAGAAGACAAAATCGTAATGCTAAGACACCTGGAAGACAAGAAACAAGAGGTTGAAGACGAAGCAATAATCGACAAACTGTTCGGAACTCAAGAAGGCCAAAGTGCTTTCAACACAGAGTTAATGAAAGCTTTGAGTACAGCAAGAGGAAGAAGCGTCCAAGCAACCGACGTTGTGATGAACAAGATCCAGCAAGACCAAAGAAAACTTGGAAAAGTAAATATCGAAGACAGGCAAACACAAGCTTTACACAACAAAGCTGGAGAACAAACCGCTGAAAAACTGGACACATTACACGACCTATCAGGAGGAAAAGAGACTGTCGACATAGACACAGGGAAAACACGCAAGATCAAAACAATCGATCTAAAGAAAGTAAACGACGGATCAATGGACACCTCTCAATTAGCAGAGGTCGAACGTGAACTCCGAGAATCTGGAGTAACAAGTAGCGCCGAGGACAGAACAGCACCAATGCAACTTATCGACACCCGAGGATCAGGACTAGAAAAGAACTACACCAAAAACGAAGAACGCGAACCTGTAAAAGAGATGGTTCAAGAGCTTCTCGCAGAAGCACTAGCGGCAGCTGCAGAATCACTAGGACTTGCGACTCAAAAACCAGCAAACAACAACGACCTATTTGATAAAGCTGATGCAGAGAGACAAAGACAAATCCTAAGCGCTTACCAAGAGCACACCAAACACAGATTCCACGGTCTAGAAGGTGTAACTACTGATGCAAGATTGGCAGGTTAGAACGTAAAGTGTAAAATAGACTTAAGACCTAAGACGTAAGACTTATGATTTTGATTTTTACCGGCAACGGAAAAGGAAAAACCTCCGCTGCAATAGGCACAGCAGTAAGGTCTCTTGGACATGGAAACAAGATCCTAGTTTTGCAGTTCATGAAAGAGCAACCAAGCGGAGAAATCACATTCCTCAAAGAGCATCCAAACGCACAGATAATTCAATCCGGCGTTGGATTCTACAAAATCCAAGGAGACCACAGTACAGAAGAGCAACACATCGAAGCAGCTGAAAAAGCACTCGAAAAACTCCACCAAGAAATCATTAATTTCTCCCCTAGTCTAGTCATAATCGACGAAATCAACGTAGCATGCTCATTAAGCCTAATCGAACCTGCAAAGATCATCAAAATCATCGAATCAAACCCAGAAATTGACTTCATCCTAACAGGCCGCGACGCACCAAAAGAGTTTACAGACATTGCTGATTTGGTAACTGAGATGAAAGAGATCAAGCATCCATTCCAGAACGGGAAACCGGCAAAGAGAGGGATTGATTTTTAGGACAACACCACAACACTAAAGAATTGTCAGTACAAACATAATGACAAAACGTGACTTTTGGTTTTTGGGATGCAAGAATTACCTCTCAAAACAACAAAACTAACCAAGATAAAGCATGCCAAGAACAGGAATATTTAAACCTAACGAATCCAAAGAAGAAAGACTTAACAACTTACTAGATCAAATAAGATCAATCCCCAATACAACAATTGTAAAAGGACAACCCGGAGAACAAGCAAATAACTGCTCTCAGTTAAGCGACATCGAATGGGTAGAATACTCCGAAGAAGCTTCTTTCTACCCATCTCACGCTAATGCCGAAGATTCAATAGAAGTAATACGGCAACTAAGCGCTCAAGGAGAAAAAATCTTAGTATGGCATGAAGAAACACAAGGTTTTTTCAAGGTCATGGTATTCACAGTAGAAGAAATACCTCAAAAGCCAATTCCTGAGAACACATTGGCAGAGCTAATGAGCCTAGGATACGACACTGGCAAAGCTATCGTACAACTGCTCTCGGGGGAACAAACACAAGAAAAAGTAGTTATAAGAAACATAAGAGACATCAGAGACCAAATCGAACAAACACTAGAAGAGATGCATTTACATCCTGCAGAAGTAGAACATTTCCCCGTAATACTAAACGGAACAACTAGAGAATGTATTGCCGCCATCGCAGAAGATGATGTACTAAATGAAATGTTTCAACAATCCATAGAAATATCTCGTTTAAACAGAAGTTAATCCTAAAACATAGCCATCGCATAGCTCGCACTGGCCATCGAAAGAGCTAGAACCGAGACAAGAACCGCTGTGCTTACCGTAAGAACCGTTAGAACTGCA
>CAZRWH010000031.1:7726-15579 GCA_964603905.1 uncultured Candidatus Peribacteria bacterium
AGCTAGAACCGAGACAAGAACCGCTGTGCTTACCGTAAGAACCGTTAGAACTGCAATCGTTGTTTTCATTTTATTAATTTCGTTAAAAGTTAGAAGGCTGTTTTCGGCTATATAATGCGGTTAAATGGTTTTATTACACTTTTTGCCACTTTCAAAAAAACAAAAAATCCATATACTACAAAAGCACTTCTCATTACTCATTACTCATTACTCACTATGTTAGACACAATAATCATCGGAGGAGGCGTCGCCGGAATGGGCGCAGCAATTTACGCACAAAGATTTGGGATGAAAACGTTAATCCTAAGTGACTTTTTTGGAGGAACAATCACAAAAACTCACCTGGTAGAGAACTACCCTGGCTTCCCTAGCCTGTCAGGCTTTGAACTAGGACAAAAACTACAAGAGCACGTAAAATCTGTGGAAGCAGAAATGAGAACTGAAAAAGTAGAATCAATCGAGAAAACAGACTCAGGATTCATCGTAAAAACTTCAAAAGAGTCTTACGAAACCAAAACCGTAATCCTTGCGACAGGAACACACCACCGAAAACTTGGAGTACCAGGAGAAGCAGAGTTTACAAACAAAGGAGTTTCATACTGTGCAACGTGTGATGGTCCTTTCTTCCGAGACAAAGTTGTTGCAGTAGTTGGAGGATCCGATTCAGCGGTCAAAGAGTCACTACTTCTCTCAAAATACGCAGAAAAAGTTTACATCATTTACAGAAGAAAAGAGGTCAGACCAGAACCTATCAACAAGACAAGGATGGAGGCTGAACCGAAGATCGAAGTAATTGCAGAAAGCAATGTCGTAGAAATCCTAGGTGACGAAACAATCACAAAGGTTAAACTCGATACAGGAAAAGAACTTGAGCTTGGAGGACTTTTCGTCGAAATCGGACGAATCCCACAAACCGACCTTGCCAAAGATCTTGGTGTCGAAATGAACGACAAAGGAGAAATAATAATCGACTCATTCAGCAACACAAACATACCAGGATTTTACGCTGCAGGAGACGTCACAGCTGTAGATTGGAAACAAGCGATAACAGGTGTTTCCGAAGGTGTAAAAGCTGCATACAGCGCATATAACCACATTGGGAACTAAATAGCGAGTTATCTATCGTCAGGAATCCCATATTTCGTCAACTCGTTTTTGGCATATCGTTATTGACGATACTCCTTAAAAAGGATATTAATTTATCCTTAACAGCGCTCGCCAGAGCGCCATAACTACCAATAACCGTTTCGCCTCAGACGAAACACCGTAGACTACTCACTACTCACTTCTCATTACTCACTAAATGAAATACGACCGAGAATTCCAGCAAATCAAAGAACTCGTCGAAAACGCGACAAATATCGCGATAATTTCACATAAAAACCCTGATGGTGACTCAGTAGGAGCAAACCTTGCACTAAAGAACGCATTAAAGTCTCTCGGGAAAAATGCTGTGTCTTTTGCAAAAGACCCTATCCCAGCAAGCACAGAGTTTCTAAAAGGAGCTCTTGAGTTCCAAACAGAACTAAATCCAGGCGAATTTGACCTGGTATTTGCAGTAGATTGCGGAGCAGCTTACATGATGAAGTACGAAATTGATCATCCAGAACTACTGGATAAGTCCAAAACTATGTTGATCAACATAGATCACCATCCTTCAAACGAACATTTCGGAGTAGTTAACGTTGTAGATCCAAGCGCAGCTGCAACAGTAGCTATAGTTTTCTTCCTGATTCAATATTTAGGAGCAAAAATCACTCCAGAAATCGCAACGTGCCTAATGAACGGACTGTATTCTGATACAGGAAGCTTCCGTCATTCAAATACAGACCCAATCACACTTAAAATTGCATCTAATTTGGTAGCAAAAGGTGCGGACTACAAAAGGATCGTAAAAAGTCAGTTCCACCACAATAGAATCA
The DNA here is from genome assembly GCA_964603905.1 of uncultured Candidatus Peribacteria bacterium. Taxonomy (GTDB): domain Bacteria; phylum Patescibacteriota; class Gracilibacteria; order UBA1369; family UBA12470; genus CAZRWH01. The sequence goes on from CAZRWH010000031.1 coordinate 9,649, forward strand.
ACCAACTTAAGCTATGGGGACGAGTACTTTCCAGAGCTAGACTTAACGAAAAAGGTGCCACAGTGTCCGCAGTAACAGAAAGAGATTTCGCAGACCTAGGCGCAAATCCAGAAGATCTAAGTGGAGTAATCGACTACCTTAATTCCGTTCCAAACAGCAAATTCTGTATCTTGCTAGCAGAAGATCAACGAGGAAACATCAAAGGATCTTTCCGAACACAAGACGACATGATCGATCTTTCCAAAATAGCAGGAATATTTGGCGGCGGCGGACATAAAAAAGCTGCCGGCTTCACTATCCCAGGCAAATTAGAACAAGAAGTCGTTTGGAAAATTAAACCAGGCAGCTAAAATCGAATTTTTCTGGTTTGCATCAAGAAAGCGAATCATATATTTTTAAGCTACAAAAAAACTAACCTAAAACAAAAATGAAAATCAAAGCTTCTGAGAAGAAAGTAAAGGCTGACTTAATCGTCGTACCCGTTTTTAAGAAGAAAAAACTTTCAATAAAAGGTGTCCCAACCAAAATATTCAAAGGGGATCTAGGAGAAACAGCAGTTTTAGACCATTCAAAAGTATTCATAGGCCTAGGAGAAGAGAAAGAACTATCTGTTCACAAGATGAAAGAGGCAGGTTCAAAGCTAGCACCAATCGCCAAATCTCTCAAAGCAACATCAATCGCAATCGAAAACCCAAAGAGCGACATCGGAATGTGGATGGCTTTTGCATTAGCTCTAAAAAGCTACAAATTCGAGAAATACATAAGCAAAAAGGACAAAGATAAGATCAAAACAATCACAGTCGTTGGAAAAACAGTAAGATACGCAAAAGAGACCGAAACATTCGTCGACTCAATCTGTTACACACGCGATCTAGTTAACTCAACTTCAAACGACATTGGACCAAAAGCAATGGTTTTGGAAGCAAAAAAACTCGCAAAAGCTAACAAAAACATGCGAGTAACCGTCTTAGACAGAAAAAAACTTGAAAAAATGGGTATGGGAGCAATCATATCGGTCGGACAAGGTAGCCAAGACGGACCATACATCGTAGCAATTGAGTACAAAAACAAACCTAAGAAAGGAAGCAAACCAATCGCAATCGTAGGAAAAGGGCTTACATTCGACAGTGGAGGAATAAACCTAAAACCTACAGGCCACATCGAGACAATGAAACAAGACAAAGCCGGTGCCTGCACCGTATTAGGAGTCATGAAACAAATATCCAAATCTAAGCACAAAGGACACGTCGTAGGAGTACTTGGACTTGCAGAAAACCTAATAGGATCAAAGGCAATCCGCCCAGGAGACATCATCAAATCTTACTCAGGCAAAACAATAGAAATAACCAACACAGACGCAGAAGGAAGAATGGTTCTTGCAGACACACTAGCCTATACAGAAAAGAAGTTTAAACCGTCACACATGATCGACATGGCAACTCTAACAGGAGCTGCTATCGTAGCTCTCGGAAGCGACATAACTGCACTTCTTTCGACAGACCGCAAACTAGCAAAAACCATACTGGACATGGCAAACAAATACGACGAACCAACCTGGGAACTGCCACTTTATGAAGACTATTGCAAAAAAACAAAAGGAGAAATATCGGACCTTAAAAACTACACAAAAACTGTACGCGCCGGAACCATCATGGGTGGTGCATTCCTAAAAGAGTTCGTAAAAGAAACCCCCCTAGCCCATTTAGACATGGGAGGAACAGCTTGGACTGACCAAGGCAATTCGTGCTCACCACAAGGTGCCACAGGAGCAAATGTGGTCCTAATAACAAAGGTCATCGAGGAGCTAATGAAATAAGGCAAAATACAAAAAACTTGCATAATTTAGTTTTTCTGGTATTATTCCCTTCAGCAATTTAACTCATTCCGTATGAAAAGACCAACACAGAGTCCTGCCGGAAAAGGTATTTTGGTGTTAGCTGCATCAGGAATCATGTCAGCTTGCACACCTGATTCTCTACCTGCAAATCCGGTAACATTGGGGGGATCTGTTGAGTATTCAACAGGAACAAATCCAAATCCATTTGATATCGTAGAAAATGGAAAAATAATTAAAGCAATGTCTCGTGATGGAGACACGCCTCCACCACCTCCACCACCTAGCCAATCTAGCTTTACTGTAGCTGAAGGCTGGGAAGCAAGACTTGCTCCAGGACATATCAACCCAACTCGTGACGAAGACGGAGACGCAACAATATCAACATATTCCATTTCATACCCATCAGTTTCTTATTTGGTAAATGAAGACGGAAGTACTGAAAAATACGAACTAACACACCTTCATGGAAGTATAGAAGGTTGCCCTTACGCAATGCTCGAGGCAGGACCTGATGGAGATGAAGTAGTTTATTTCCCTGATTCGACAGAAGAAGCAGTATTAGAATCAGGATGGAAAAACGATCACGGCCTTGGAAACAACGTATGCGGAATCGGAAGTTACGGATACGACCCTGAAACAGGTTTACAAACACCTAACGAACTAATATTCCGAAGCGTTACTGACCAAACACAAGACATCACAACAGAAGATGGAACAACTTTCCACATTTATGACAAAGGAACTCTTCTTTTGAAAAGAGATGATGCCGAAGAAGATTGGGACATATTGAAACACACATACGCAGCATTCGATTCTTATTGGAATGAAGGTGCCGACGAATCTGACACACACATGATTGGACTAACAAATGCCTATCCTGGAACATCAGATGAAGGATTGTTAGCTTACAGCACTCAATATGGCAACCCTTCAAGCAACTACTTTACTTTCATCTGTTCTAAATTCACATACTTAAACGACTCAACAAATATATCTCGTGACGATATGCTTCTTGGACTAGATGCAGAAGGTAGCACAATTCAATGTATGAACCCTAACTTTGGCAACCAAGAAAACCAAGTAGTATCAGAACAATGGGCTGGAAATCCTTATTGGTATGACAAAACCGCTCCTCTAAAACTCGTCATAGCAAACGAAGACGACTTCACAGATGAAGAGATTATCGCCGAAGCAAACAGCCTTTCTGAATTCTCTCTAGATCCAGGAGCTGACCCATGTACAGGAGTAATGTACTGGGCAGGACGTAACGATAGCAACGTCGAAAGAATGTGGGAGCTATACCGAGAAGGTACAGACCCTGATGCAGAATGTGTTATCGGAACAGAACCTGTTGATACAGGCGACACAGAACTTCCTGTAGATACTGGAGATTCTTCTGTAGAAGATACGGACGACACTACTGAGACAGATACTAACGACACCGGAGAAGGAGAACCAGAAGACTGCGGATGTGAGTCTACACCTAGCTCTCCAGCAGGAGCACTAGGATTAATGCTCGCAACAGGATTGGCTGTCGCAACAAGACGACGCCAAAGAGAAGTTGAACTAGGATAATCACTCTCAACAAAAAAAGAGCCTCGCTAGAAAGCGGGGCTCTTTTTAAATATAAAAGTAATTTCTTACTCTTCTCGTGGCTTAGCAACGTCAACAGCGATTGCACGTCCTTCAACCTCTTTACCGTTCATAGCTTCGATAGCTTTTGCAGCATCTTCTTCGTTAACGAAAGTAACGAAACCGAAACCTTTTGATCGTCCAGTTGCACGATCAGTTAGAACGAATGCATCTTCTACTTCACCGAACTCTTCAAAAAGCTCGCGAAGACCATCGTTTCTGATAGACCATGGGAGATTTCCCACGAATAGTTTGTTTGCCATTGTGAAATGTGTTTAAGGGATATTTCCGAACCTAACTTGTTACCCCTAAACTTGATTTTACTCACACAGGGAACCGTTCTGGAACGTTGGCCCCGGAAGTATAACAGGAAAACCCGAAATAGCAAGGGAATGTTGGTATTTGGTATCAAGTATTTTGTATTTAGTATAAAACCGTTTTTCTCAGAAAAACACCACACTACAACTACCACTACTACTATCAACTACCTACGCTTTTCTTCCTTCCCATTCAAATAAACACGCATTTCAGGGTGAATTTGGACAAGAACATGTCCATCTTCCGTATCCATATCCATTTCAAAAGGCTTTTGAGGAAGTTTCGCAACAAGTTCAAAAAGCTTACCATTCGCTTTCGCAATCTCCTCTTCTTTCGCCTCTTGCATCTTCTTAAGCTCAAGATACGCTTCGTCAGCAAGCAGTCCCCTTTCCCACTCTTCTTCAACATCTTTTATTTGTTGGCGAAGGTCTTTGTAAGCCGATTTCAAAGAAAGATATTCATCACTATCAAGTTTGCTCTCAGTTTTAATTTCTCGTTTGATTTCTTTTAGTTGAAAAGCCAATTTCTTGAGGTCGGCAAGAGCCAGGGAGATCTGATCTGCAATCATGTTTTTTTGTTTTAAATATTGCGAAAAATTTAGCCAAATCAAGCTAAACGATCACGCCTCAAAAAGCAATGCTAAAAATTAATACCTAATGCTCCAAACATCGGGAAGACGGAAAGCTAGAGACCCATACTCATCAGGGCTACAAACAAATACCACATGGCCAGCACACAAATTCAGTATCTCATTCCTTGCCATATTCAAAACACCCAATAATCGAATTACGCTTGGATCATCAAGCTTCCCTCTAAAGTCCATAACAAGAACATTTTTCTCTCCATCTTTAGGAAGAGCAGAAATAAACTCAGGCGTTATATCCCCTTGAAAATCTGATATAACAGAGTAATTACAATCACTCGACGACAAACAAGCCGACATCTCATCGAAAAGCCCATCATCGTCTGCAAAAAACATAAAAGCAACCTTACCTTGGTCTAACAACTCAATTTTCATCAAGAACTTATCAAGAACACGTTTGTGAGATTCAACCGAAGACTTCAAAGCATTTTGCATAAAAATTTATTTAACAACCTAATCCGTCTAGACATTCTTGTTTTTGATCTTCTGGCATCATGTCACAAATTGAGCAGTCCATTCCTAGTCCACCACCAGAAAGATCTTGTGTAAGCGACTCTTCCAAAGCTCCCATGTCCATAAACTCAACATCATCAGGAACGATGAAGTAAGAACTATCAACATCCCACTCTGTACAATCAATCATAGGCATATTGAAATCGACCATCTCAGGGATATCTTCAGAAGGAACAGCGTAAGAATCGTCCCCTCCAACAGGAATTTTGAATCCTTGGAATGTATTTCCTAAGAAGCTATCACCCCACATGTACATATATTCACCATCGCTAACCATATAAAGATCACTTTGACCTTGAAGCGGCGGGATCATCATATATTCAAGACGAATCTTGTCTCCAGAAATATAAGTTGTCACCTCAAGCTCACTAGTGTGAACTGGTGCCGACTGAAAACACACAATATCTGCATCCATCATATCGTCATTCAAAAAATCGCTCAGAACTTTGTCAGAAAAATCCACCTCTTCCAATCCTAAATCATCAGTTACCTCAGCCCCACCTCCACAAGCGGTTAAGAACATCGTCAAAACAAGTAAAGGCGCAATAAAGATTCTCGAAGTTTTCATGTTTTTGGGTTTAAAAAAATACGCGATAAAACTAACCGACAACAGATAAAAAAGCAATGGATACTAGTCTAGAATAGACCCTAGAACTTCCCCAACAAAATCTCTAAATCTATCAGTATTAACACCTGCCAGTGGCATCTCAACAACAGGCACTTCTTCATCTGCCAACTTAACCAAATCAGGTTTTATAGTACTGATCACAGCGATTTTAATTCCAGCCTTACGAGCCGCTTCAACAACATTATTAACTGCTGAAACACCACCTTCCACATTCCCACAACGCAACATCTCAGTAGTAATAACCGCATCAACACCACCTTCTTCAATCAAGTTAACAGCATCCCCCCAATAAGTTCTAGGAGTAACAGTATGACTTTGTACAATTGCAGCAGCTTCAACAGGAGTCAAAATAGCGTCCTC
>CAZRWH010000032.1:0-1830 GCA_964603905.1 uncultured Candidatus Peribacteria bacterium
ACCCCTAGAGATACCATCCGGTCAATCTGTTCCGGCGTTGCGACTCTAGTTTCATAAAAATAATTCGCTAGATGCTCACCTACAGGCATTGCAACCCCAGGATTTTGAGCACCAGGAGGCGTGAGACCGGGCGTCACGGGTTGACCAATAGCGCCTTCTCGGAGTATTTGAATGCCTTTCTCCGGGTCCGCATAACCTGAAAACACATGATCCGACCAAACTATCGCCCTGTAATTATCCAGTACCGACGTATCTATTCCTTTCGCCGAATAAACCTCAGCAAGTATTAGTGGTGTCATACGTGCAACCTGACAATTTACTATTCCTGATTTCAGCTGCATGCCGAAACCTGCGTAATTTTTTTGGTATTTTGTATTTGAGTGCTCCGGATTACTAAAAAATCTATCCTCTCCAATAAAAAGCGCCTGTTGCAATTGCTCAAAATCTTGATATATATCCCCTGTCCATTTGTAGTCCGGGTTCTCGATTAACTTCTGGAGTTTTGTGCCATAAAGTTCTTGCAACTCATCGGTGATCTTTGTTATGTCACCCTGAATCTCTTCGTCTGTCAGCTTCCTGCTTACTGTCCTTTCCGCTCTTTGCATCACGTGTTTCATTGCATCAACCTGAAAATACGATGAGGCTGGCGGAATTTCGCCTGTGTATTCAGGGGACGAGGAGTCAAAATATTTATCGATTTCTTGGTCAAAAAACCCCCGCATGTCTTGGGCTATTTCTGAGTTCAGCATCTTGTTATAGCCTAATTCATCCAGGCTACCCCCATCTATTCCGGACCAGTCTTGAGTCTCCGAGTCTACGCTTGCTGTTTTTCCGGTTTTGGCAAGTAAATCGTCTATGTCTGAATCTGTTGTAGCTTGATCAACCTGATGAGTGTGAGAGGTTGGACCCTCCCATGTTTCTATTTTTGGCTCTGATTCAGGCTCGACAGAAGCACTGCTTTCGGCTTGCTGGCGCATTGCCTCAGGAGGAGTCACCGAATTAGTAATCACCCCACCTAATGCTGCATGCACAAGCGCTGAAGCGACATACGGCGACATCTTTTTTAGCCATCCTCGGAACCTCCCTCTAGTATGGGTAATAACAGAAGATATTTCTTCATCTTCAAACTCTATGCCCGTACTAAGTGCCGGCTCATCATCACCAAGCTCTTGGATTTCCAAATCCACTTCTCTCAAATCGTTTTCATTTTCTTGAGAAGGATCTATGTTCGCCCCGTTGTTTTTTGAGCTGTTAATCATCACTCAATTATACCAGAAAACAACGGGTTTGTCAGGTTAAAAAGAGTCAGCAAAGAGCAAGAACAACAATCCTTTTTCATGTTTAACTACCACTGCAACTACTACTACCTATCGTATCCCTCAACAACGCAATCCACTCCATCCTCACATTCAATAACTATCGGCATAGGATCAACTTCGCTGGCGATCATCTCTGCCTCAGATCTTACAAACCACTGCTCGAGCCACTTAACAGGCTCTAGTTCGTCTTCGCTGTAAGTACAAATTTCGTCGTGCCTAACTCTCAGTGATTCTTCGCAACTGAGCAAAATATCCTGAACTCTTTCTCTGTTAAAGCACATCACCATCGAGCAATCCCAATCTTCCAGCATTTCGTCTTCCGCACACAATACTTCTTCCGTGTCTTTGTCTAACATGTATGGAGGATGATCAGCCATTTGATCTGTAGCACAGTCCCAAAAATCTACGCATGTCGCCTCTAGTACCGGAGTATCCTGCTGACAGTTAACAGCCACTGACATGCAGGCTGCCGCAAGAATGATTCTGGATTTTGAGGGGGATTCTTTCATAG
>CAZRWH010000032.1:1930-13475 GCA_964603905.1 uncultured Candidatus Peribacteria bacterium
CTCTTAAAATCACACCGATCGCAAGGTAGCCCTTTTTCAATCTTGTCGAACTTCAGATCTTGGATACAACCGTAAACCTCTTTGATTTCGCGTGTTAGGCCCTGAGTGTCGGCAGGAAGAATCTTGATTTTTACGCGTTTGTCGGGTTTCTCAATGAAGTCGAGCTCTCCTGTTACCACCTTCCATTTGAACCATGGGTCTGCATCACCGAGCAACTTGTAAAAAACTAACTGGCGCATCAATTCCCCTTCTGAATTCGCGGTGAGTCCTCGGACTTCGTTTTCGGATTTTGGTCGTCCGGTTTTGTAGTCGACGACATTGACTGTTCCTAGTTGTTCATCTACTGGATCGATGCGGTCGAGCTGACCTGTTATCGGGATTCCTTCGACGAAGACTTTGTGGCTTAGGAAGTTGAATTCGTTGAAGTATGGAATTGCGAATCGATCGCGATTTGATTCGTAGTATTCCGTGAGGATTTTGACGCCTTTTTCGACTGATGCCTCGTAATCTTTTTTTATCATCACCTCTTTGTCGAGACCTTTTTGAAACTCGTCTAATAAGAATTTGAGATCAGGTAGTTTTTTGTCTTTTTTAAATTTTTCAAAAAATTGCTGCAGTCCATAGTGAACCGCCGTACCAAAAGAAAGGTGCTTCGGTTTGACGCGTGGGACGCGGAGAAGATTTTGGTAAAGGAACTTACGAGGGCAAGTTAGATATGTATTCAGTGCTGTCACACTAATCGCAAAGTCCTTAACAAGCTCTGAGAGATACGAATTTGTCTCAACTGAGAATTCCTCCGTTGGGGTTGTAAAAATCAATTCTAGGCGCTCTTTTGCCTCTTCTCGATAACTTGTGACGTCTAGATGAGACATGCTTTCTATGTTTGCAATGAATACTGACGGCACCTCTGGACGAGGGCGGCCAACTTCATAGTTCTTTGCATATGAAACGTAGGCGCGTTTGCGTGCTCTTGTGAGTGCAACGTAAAACAGCCTTCGCTCGTCTTCTTCCTTCTGGTGTTCGGCCATATTTTGTAGACGCATGACACCTTCTGGAAGCTTGATGTCGACACCTCCTTGTTTCTTTTCCCACCGTTTTGCGGTCGATCGAAATATGAAGACGTTGTTGAACTCAAGCCCCTTGGATTTGTGGACCGTCATTAGCTGAACCGCAGGCTCTCCGATTGACAATGGGGTCTCCTGAACTGCTATAAAATGCTCTTCCATTACTTCTATTTGTTCGAGGAAGAGAGGGAGCTTCATGTTGTGGTCTCCCCTGTTCAATGTTTTCACAAGATCAAAAAGTCTTTTTAGTCTGTTGAGCGCCCTTACGTCATCTTTTTTCAAAACATAGTCCATAAATCCGGACTCGTTGAGTACGTTTTCGAAGAACTCTGCAAACGTCACATTTGATTGGTATTGAATCCATTGATCGATCAGCACAGCAAGGTTGTTGATTTTGACGATGTTCTTTAGGTCGGCTTCTTTCAGCAACGTTATGTCGCGGATTATGTCGAAGTAATGTTTGCGTTTTCTTTTTATAAATTTGGTCAGTTTGTAAATGTCTTCACGTTCGATACCCATGAAATCCAAATTGAGAACCCGGAAGAAATTCAAGTCGTCTGTCGGCTTGTTTATAAGGCTTAACAGGGCGAGAACTTTCTGTATTTCGATATCTTGAAGGATGTTGTCGCCTCCTTTGATTTCGTAAGGGATCTCGAGGTTATCCAGGAATCTCACGAGGTCTAGTGAGTCTGAATTGTTGCGATAAAAGACCGCTATTTCAGAGAGATCCTCTCCTTCTTCTTGAAGTTCTTTTATTCGCTTTGCTATGAAATATGCTTCTTCGTTTCCATCTTCGAATTCCGCAAGAAAAACCCCATTCTCTTCTGATGTTGATTGTGCGTTCAGCTGCTTGTTTATCTCTGAAAACCTGTTTTCAAGCCTATCGGTGTTGTTCATTATCAGTTCACGAGAAGCGTCCAGGATTTTTTGATCACTTCGGTAGTTTTCGGTCAGAACGATCTTTTTTGCGCCAGGATAGCTTTCATCAAACTCCAAAATATTCTCAAGACTCGCACCTTGAAACCTATAAATCGACTGATCGTCGTCACCTACTACAAAAATATTTGGATTATCAAAGAAGCTTCCTAGCAACGTAACCACCGAGTTCTGTGAATTGTTTGTGTCTTGATACTCATCGAGCAAGAAATACTGATATTTCTCCTGATAATATGCGAGAAGGAAGTCGTCTTTCTTGAATTTCTCAACAACAAACATAATCATGTCATCGAAATCGTATCTTCCTCGTGCAACCAGTTCTTTTGTGTATTTGTCGTAAATGCCGGCGAGCTCTTTTTGCTTAAGGATATTCTTCTCACGATCTTGGTATTTCCCATACGGCTTACCTGTTCGAGGATTTACTTCGGTTTCTTGGGCCAGAACCTCCTCATCGATCCTGATTAGTTCTTTTAATTTTTCTGCCGAAACTCCTTCTCTCTTTAAATTCGAAATAGCGCTCAAAATCGGCCTAACATAGAAGTAACTACTCCCGAAAGGCTTTAGATGCTCAAGCTTCTCACTGTCCAAAATCTTCCGCATTGCCTGGAACTTCTCCACATCTGTAATTGGCTCAAGATCCTTCGCAAAAAGGAACTTGTCAGGCCACTTCTTGATCACGTCGTTACAAAACGAATGGAATGTATAAATATCAACGTAATAACCTGCCGGACCGATGATGTCCTTTAGCCGTTCCTTCATGGCCGCCACGCCACTCTCGGTAAACGTAAGTGCAAGGATGTTGCCCGGATTGATTTGAGTCTTTTTGAGGATCTCAGCGATACGCATCGTAAGCACCTGCGTCTTACCTGTTCCAGGTCCTGCAACTACCAAAACCGGCCCCTCAATCTCGGTTACTGCCTGCTTTTGAGCAGGATTAAGGCGTGCCATATTTTCTTCGTAGGTTTTGCTCATATGATGTTTATACTTTCGATTCTCATTGTAGTCCAGTCAGTTATTTTGACAAAAATTTTTGGTTTGCATAGGATGAAGTCCTGTTTTTTAATCTTAAAAAAACATGACACCAAACAGAATTGGCCCAGGCTTCACAATTAAACCTACAGATATGCGTGGAACCAGACGCTATGATCCTTTTGTTGATCGTGGCGTTTACGCTTTTGCTAGAGCTGCTAGCAATGAAGAAGTTCATTCTGCAACTGTTAATGATGTTACTGGAGAACTTGCTTATATCAGCAAAGATGGCCCAAGGGCTAGACTCTCAGAGCCGCTATCTGGACAAGAACTTATAGATACATCTGCCGCTTTGAATGCAAAAATCATGGAATCTCTTGAGCAAACAAGTATTGATGATAATTCTAATTCTCCTGAGATAATGAAAGAAAGGATTGCTAATGCAATTTTTGTTTCTTTAAAAGCGCATCTTGACAATAAATTTAGTGACGAAGGGCTAGTAAATACATTAAATGATCGAGGAGATTTAAACCGTGCCGATCTTCTAATCGATTTTTTGAGAGAATTAGAATTCTTTATAGAGGCTGCAAAGTTAGCAGAAATTGGGTTTGGACTTGAAACAACCGACTTTTCCACTCTCAAAAACGACACTCAAAAAAGAGCTTGTCGTGCACGCCATAGATTTATGATGGAGGTTGCTGCAAAAATAACTGATCTTTCCCATGACTATATTGCAAGACTTCTTCAAATGTTTTATGAATTTTGTGACCAAGAGGAAATCCCTCATTCTAACCGACCTTACGGCATCACTTTAAATTATAAATTTGAAGAAAGTGGACTAACAATATCCTTAAACTATAACTCTCCTAAGCCAGTAGGGATTGGGACAGTGTATGTTGATGGATCTGGGATGAGACGTACTAGAGTGAATCAAATTGAGAGATGGTCTAAGCTTTAAGAGTTTTAGTTTTGCACGGATTATTTTCAACGAAAACAGATCCTGACATTTAGATCTTTTCTCGCTACTAAAGAATGTTTCAGAATTAGATGAAATGCGAAGTTCGCAGTCAATGCTTTATGGCGAGTCGTACTATCCGTACGGCGAGCTATAAAAATTGACTAAGAACAAGTCCAAAGGATCGGCTTGCCAGAGTCGGCAGCTCTGCTGGCGAGCAGGGCAAGTCGACAGCTCACTAATTCTGGAACATTCTTAAAGAGAGCGACTTCGAGGGGGAGGTGAGCCGCTCCCTTATTAAACTCCCTAAGCGCGGAAAGAAGAAAATTCTATACCTCGGTTATGGACTCCCATCACCAGAGACTGGAAATAGAAACCCAAGAAAGTAGACAAGCTACTATTTACCACGTTTAAGGCGTAGCAAAGGTAATAACGAACATCTTTACTCCTGCTGGCCTGGAACCAAAATGCCCAACCTGACCAGAGAGGAAAGCAAACCCAAGATTTTGGGGAATCTTAGGAAAATCAACTAAACGACACTTAGGGAGAGAGGTGCCGAGAAGAAGGAGGCATAGCGCAAAATAGTTTAATCTCCCCTTCTCGACAGATCACTCCCTAAATTTGGGTTCAGTGAGGCTATTTTTAAAAGAACATCATTATATTATAGCAATGATATTATTTTTTGTCAAGAGGTCGTTTTAAACCAAAATACCCGATCCATAATTACAGATTCTCTCCGTGGAACTGTCTACCGTTAAACGAGACCTTACAGCTGTGCCCCCTATTAAGCTCTGGCCCCATAGACATATGTAATCCGCTGTCATCGAAGTTGTATTTTACTTCGATATTGCAACGATATCCCTCCCCCATGTCCAAGACTACTGTTCCTCTAAAAAACCTATTTATAGTTGTTACCAAATTACCAATAACATTTCCCTCCCTCATCATGTCAAAAACCTGCCTAGCAATATCAATCATAAATCTGTAACGCTTTGATAGGTCCTGTTTATGCTTAGATGCCACTTGTTCATAAGTCGTCATATCTATTCCTAGCCCCATTTCCGCTAGCTCTTCTTTTGAGATAGTTGTTTTTATTCCCCAAAGCACTGTACTTCGAAAATCTGAGCGATTTACAAAAGTTTTACCTGTCCTTGTCCTCCTTTCATCCAAAACAGCCTGCAAATTCTCCGGCCTAATTCTTTCTTTTATTGCTTCTTCGATTTTGCTAAATATCTGCTTTGCAATTCGCTCTTTTCTATCTTCAATTGCTTCCATAATGCGCTCACCTACTTCTCCTGAGGCTGACTCTAGCTCTTCGGCCAACCTTCCTTTTGGCCCCCTGGACATCAATCGGACAGCATCGCCATCTACATCCTGAAGACACACCTCCATAACTGACGTTCCCTCATCTGACAATGCTCTGATATTCTCAAAAGCGTTCTCATCAATCACAGGGTCATATCCTCTGTGATGATCAATATTATTTAGAACTAGGCTTTTCATAATTTTAATACGTTAAAATAACAGGGGAGAATCTTAACCTGTATCGACTACCCATGTCAATTACTCAAAAGACCCTGTCTATTGACCCGCCGTCAGACAGGGCCACGCAAGAGCTAATTAAAAAGACTTTTCGCTGATTCCATATCCGGCTCCTCAACTTTCGGTTTAGGCTTAACAACCTTATCGATCTGTTTTTGCTGGCGCTCGGTGCTGATCATTAGCGGTTTCAGGTCTGTTTCGTTCACCTTGATTATACGCATTTTGCTCTTCTTTAGCTTGATATCGTCCTGAAGATCTTGAGGCAGTTTCTCTGTCTTTTCTAAGACGTTAATTCCGTGCTGAGTTATGACCAAATTCATCGCGTTGCGAAGGTTTATGTGTTGATCAAATTCAGCAATCATATTGATGATGTTTTCACGTTCTTGCGGATCCATCTTCTCTGCAAATTCGTAGTTTTGAATTTTCTTGAGGCTCGCCAGAACCGGCATTATAGCTTCCATCGAAATGATGAAGAACGAGTATCCGTCTTCGTAATAATAAAGCTTCTTAAGCTCCCCTATTGCGTCTGTTGGTACCACGAAGAATACAGAGCTGTAGATTTTGCTATTTCCTTTGATTTTTGTAGCCGTGTTTTTGACCTGTGTCGTGATGTAGTTTTGCAGGTTGTCTGATCGTGAGATCTTTGCATCAAAAATCACGAACTGATCTAGGAAACCAACCATAAAGTCTGGCTTCAACCTTCCATCGAAGCTCTCTGGCAAATTGTTGTTTGTGTAAGTCTCAAAACCGAATTCAGCCATCGCGCAAACCTCTGTCATGTACTTGAGAACCTTCTCTTCGTGCTCAGCCCACATCCTGTCGCGCTCTGCCAATTCCGCCTCCGTGCGTGCCTCATCTTCACGTCTAATCCTGATTCTCTCATCCTCGAGCGCCTTCTGAGAAACGTCCAATTTACCGATTTTCTGCTCCAACTCCCTGCTACTTTTCACCTCCTCCGCTTCATATTTCGCAACTCGCTTGCTCAGCTCTGTATTAGAAGACTCCATTTTTGTAAGTTGAACAAAAAGCTGCTTGTTTTTACCAGCTAATTCGTCTTTTCGTGACTGCTCGGCGTTTAATTTCTGAGTAAGTTCACCGATTTTGTTGTCTTTCTCCTGAATAATTTCCTTGTCGAATGTCGGCACCTCTTTTTTGTAAGAGATATAAATCAGAGCGCCGATACCTGCAAGTGTTAGAAATCCTAATAGGTAATCCATGTTTATTTTGGTTAGTGTGGATGTCAGTATAATTAAATCCTTTCACTTATTCCACCTTTTCTGTTACACTACTGCCTGTATTTTTTATTAGCAGGTTATGAAAGTTTCCGATTTAGCAAAAAAACTCGACATGTCCGTAAAAGAGCTCAAAGCTAAGAGCAAAACTCTTGGTGTTGATCTTAAGGAAGAAACTATCGAAGACGAGGTAGCTGAACTTATTGAGCTTGAGCTTTCGGGAATAGAGAAAGACACAGCTGACGTTTATGACGACATGATGGCAAAGGAGATGGAGAAAGAGATCATCAAATCTCAACGGAAGAAGACTGCTGGTACTGGAGCTAAGGACAAGAAGAAAAAGACACTTGAGACCTCTACACGAAGTGGGTCTAAGGTTATTGAAATCGAAGATACAATCTCTGTAAAAGAGTTCGCGGAAAAAGCTGATCTTTCGGCTGCAAAAGTCATTGGAGAGCTGATGAAAAACGGGATTTTGGCTAACATCAACCAACAACTTGATTACGAAACTGCTAGTGTTATTGCTGCAGATTTGGGACTTGAACTTAAGAAGAAACATGGAGCTGCATCTGTTGAAGAAATTTTCCAAGGTAATCTCAAAAAACTTCTTGAGGAAGACGATTCATCATTACTAGAGAAACGTCCTCCTGTTGTTAGTGTTATGGGACACGTTGACCATGGTAAAACTAAGATTTTGGATGCTATCCGTGAAACAAACGTTGTAGCTGGAGAAGCTGGAGGTATCACTCAGCATATTGGTGCTTATCAAGTTGCTGTACCTAGTGAGAAACCTGAGCTAAAAGGCAAGATCATTACTTTCCTGGATACTCCTGGTCACGAAGCTTTCACTTCTATGCGTGCTCGTGGAGCTAAGGCTACAGATATTGCAATTCTTGTTGTTGCAGCTGATGAAGGTGTTAAACCACAAACAATCGAAGCTATTAACCATGCTCGTGAAGCTGGTATTCCAATAATTGTTGCGATCAACAAAATCGACAAAGAAAATGCCAACCCAGACAAGGTTAAAACTGAGCTTTCTCAACACGGACTACAACCTGAAGATTGGGGTGGAGACGTTACAATGGTTCCTGTCTCGGCTATGACTGGAGAAGGTATCACTACCCTACTTGAGATGATCCTACTGACAACTGACATGGCTGAGCTTAAAGCAAATGCAAATCGTCCGGCTGTTGGTACTGTGATCGAGGCTGATCTCGACCAAAACTTTGGGCCGGTTGCAACAGTTTTGATCAACACAGGTACTCTTAAACTAGGGGACAACATTATTATTGGATCAACTTACGGTAAGGTTAAAGCGATGATCGACCACACCGGAAAGAAGCTTAAACAACTTGCTCCATCAGGAGTAGCTAGGCTTGCTGGTATCAACGAAACACCTAAGAGTGGAGAACTTCTTCAAGTTGTTAAAAACGACAAAGAAGCTCGAGTCCAATCTATCAAAGTAAAAGAGATGATGAAGAACCAAGAGTTCCAACGCCGTGGACTTGGTGTAAGCGATCTTATGAGCATGATTCAACAAGGAAAACTCAAAACACTTAAACTTATTATCAAAGCCGACACAAAAGGTTCTCTTGAAGCTGTAAAACAGTCTCTTGAAGAAATCAAATCTGATGACGTTGCTATAAAAATCGTTCACTCAGGAGTCGGTGCAGTTACAGAATCTGACGTAATGATGGCAAGCGCAGGTGGAGGAATCGTAATCGGTTTCCACGTTGACGCTAGCGGTCACGTCAAAAAGTCTGCTGAGAAGGAGAATGTCGAAGTTGTGATTTACAAAATCATCTACAAGCTTATCGAAGACGTCAAGAAACTTCTAACAGGTATGCTTGAACCTGAAATCATTATCAATGAACTTGGAAAACTTGAGCTAAAAGGAATCTTCTACACTGGAAAAGGCAATATGATCGTCGGAGGAAAAGTTATCGAAGGAACACTGGAGAAAGATTCTCAAATCCGAGTCTTCCGAGGCGAAGAAAAGATTGGTACTGGACATCTAACAGCCCTCAAGGTTGTAAACGAGGACGTTAGCGAAGTTCAAACAAACCAAGAATGTGGAGTTACTTACAAAGGTGACGTCAAACTACAAGAAGGCGACGTGCTTGAAGCATTTAAGGAAGAGAAGCATATTAAAACGCTTGGATAGTTAGCAGTTGGCAATCAGCAAGGAGCAGCTTGTGGAGTTTTGCTGACGCAAAACAGTTTTTGATATATACTGCTACTGACCACTCCTTACTGACTACTGACTATCATGAAAATCTTAATCACAGGTGGGGCCGGCTTCATTGGAGCGAATTTCGTTCACTATTACGCTGGCAAATATCCAGAAGCTAAAATCGCTGTCTTGGACAAGTTAACTTATGCTGGTAATCTTGCTAATCTAGCAGGACTTGAAGATCGGCATACTTTCTATAAGGTAGACTTGGCGGATAAAGAGGCTGTACTTGATGTTTTTGAAAAAGAAGGAGGCTTTGACACTGTTGTGAATTTTGCGGCGGAATCCCATGTTGATCGGAGTATTGAAGATCCAGAGATTTTTATTCAATCAAACGTACTAGGAACCCATAATTTGCTCGAAGCATCACTTAAATTTGGGGCAAAGAGGTATCATCAGGTTTCAACAGATGAGGTTTATGGTGATTTGGAGCTCGATTCAGATGATAAATTCAATGACGACTCACCTCTTAAACCGAGTTCACCGTATTCATCATCTAAGGCGGCTGCTGATTTGATTTGTCTTTCTTATTATCGGACTTTTGGACTGCCTGTCACAGTGAGCCGATGTTCTAATAATTATGGTCCGTATCAATATCCTGAAAAGCTGATTCCTCATTTTTATATGCTGGCCAGCGAGGGCAAGAATGTGCCTGTTTATGGAGATGGGAAGAATGTGAGAGACTGGATTTATGTACTTGATCATTGTGAAGGTATCGACACTGTTTTGCAGAGCGGTACTCCTGGAAAAGTTTACAACATGGGTGGCGATGCAGAGAGAAGTAATCTCGAGGTCACTCAAGCGATTTTGGATTATGTTGGGAAAGGGCAGATTGAGTTTGTTGAGGATCGGAAAGGCCATGATCGTCGATATGCAATTGATAACAGCACCATGGAAAACGAGTTTGGATGGAAGCCAAGCGTGGATTTTGAGGAAGGATTGAAGAAAACTTTTGAATGGTATGATAACAATAAAGAATGGCTAAACACGTTGTAATAACGGGGGCTCGAGGAATGCTTGGCAGTGACCTTGCCGATGTGATGTCGAGTAAATACGAAATTACAGCTCTTGGACATTCTGAATTGGACATTACAAATCGAGATGAGGTTTTTGATGTTATTGGTAAGTTAAAGCCAGACGTGATAATCAATGCGGCGGCGTATACAAACGTTGATGCTGCGGAAGATGATCCTGAGGCAGCTTTTTTGCTTAATGGGGAGGCCGTTAAATATCTTTCTGAAGCTGCTAACGAGGTGGACGCTATATTGGTGCACTTCAGCACAGATTATGTCTTCCCTGGGAACAAGGATGGCGAGTATGAAGAGGATGACTTCACAGGGCCTATTAATGTTTATGGGGAGTCAAAGCTTCGAGGTGAGCACAATTTGCTGAATACCTGTAAAAAGCCTTATTTGGTTAGGACTTCTTGGCTTTATGGCAAGAATGGACGGAATTTTGTTGAGACAATGGTGAACCTTGGACGCAAACACGATAAGATTACGGTTGTGAATGACCAGTTTGGCAAGCCAACATTTACACCTGACTTGGCAGAAGCCGTTCTTGATCTACTATCTGATGAAGCACCGTTTGGAGTCTATCATTTGGCAAATGAAGGGGCGCTTAGTTGGTTTGATTTTGCAAAAGAAATCTTTGAAATAACAGATTCAAGTGTTAATGTATCCCCCGTCACGAGCTTTGAATACAAGAGGCCTGCAAAAAGACCGAAAAATTCGATGCTCAAGAACACCAAAAGACCTAAGCTCAGACCAGTAAAGGAAGCTTTAAAAAGTTATTTAAAATGAAAGGAATAATCTTAGCCGGCGGAACAGGTTCACGACTTGCACCGCTAACAACAGTCACAAACAAACACTTGTTGCCTGTGTACGACAAACCTATGATCCATTACCCTATCACATCACTTAGGCGTGCTGGAATTAAGGATATTATGATCGTTTCTGGACGTGGACATGTTGGAGATTTCCTAGAGTTACTCGGTTCAGGAAAGCAGTTTGGGGTCAACCTAAGCTACGAAATTCAAGAAGAGGCCGGAGGGATCGCACAAGCCTTAGCTTTGACCAAAGATTTTGTAGGAGATGACAAGATGATTGTTGTTCTTGGAGATAATATTTTCGAAGATGATATTTCAGAATATGTAGAACGTTTTGCATCCAGACCTAACGGGGCCGCAGTTCTGCTTACAGATGTAAACAATCCTCGTTCTTATGGAGTTGCCAGGATTGAAGACGGCAAGCTCATAGAAATCATTGAGAAGCCTGAAACACCGCCTTCAAGTCTTGCAGTCACAGGTCTTTATATGTACGACAATCACGTTTTTGATATTGTAAAAACTCTCAAACCTTCCGCTCGAGGCGAACTTGAAATCACAGATGTAAACAACCACTACATCGAAAAGGGGCAGATGGAGCATTTCATTCTTCCTGGATTCTGGGGAGACTGTGGAGAGTCTTTTGACAGCCTGCTTCATGCAGCACAAGAAGTTCGAAAACGTGGACTTCATCGCGAACACAAACCTGTTACTCCTAAAAAAACAAAACATGAAATACAAGACTATATTAGTTGCCGGGTCGATAGCCTTTGATTATATCTTCCAATA
>CAZRWH010000033.1:0-6402 GCA_964603905.1 uncultured Candidatus Peribacteria bacterium
GGTTTACGCTAATTGATTTTGGGGCTTTTTTGTGGTAAAATTAACAGATATTTAAATAAACATAAAAAATATGACTTACGAAGCACCAAAAAGCCAAGTAGGTGTACAACAAGATCTTGTCGAGGGCAACAAATGGAAAATGTCCAAACAAGAGATTGTAAATACCTTGAAACACGTTTCTGGAAAGACTTCTATTAGCTTCGAGCTTTCTGAGAATTCTTCATTTGTTGATGGACTTTCAAAAGAGCTTTTCAAAAACCCCTGGGGAAAACTTAACGAACAACAGAAAAAACTGATAACTAATATTGATCTTGCTGTTAGGAAATCTGGATTTAGCACCCCTCAAACCTATGCAGGGGAGACTTTTACAATTAATTTTGCGAATGGACTTGAGTTTAAATTTGCTCCAAGCGATGACAAAGAACATACAGTAGAACTTCTTTCTGGAGATAAAGGTGATTTTGAAGCCAGTAGAGCGAACCGAGAGATTCTTCAGAGTGAAACAATTATCGATATTGCGAAAAACACCAACAGCGTTGTCGCCGTAATGCGTGCAATCGGTATAAAAAGCCCGAATATTGAAAGAAGACGTGCTTTTTTGAAGGAGCATCCTGAATGTGTGGCTTTTATTAACTCAAAAGCTGATAAAAAAATTGGGGATATTGATAAGACTTATACGGGGACCGAGAAGCAAAACTTAGCTTTTGTGGATTGGTTGGTTGAGAATCATAAGGAATTGGTTAATGTAGTGGATAGTGGACAGTCAACGGTGGACAGTGGGGATGTTTTAGATGATAGATCACAGATAACAGAGGGGGATGATGCGGTGACTGAACCGACAGAGCCAGCTACTCCAACTCCTGTTGTCGATACCGTGGTAACCTCTGGCCCTGCAGTGGCCCCTGTTTTAGAGCCTACAAGGCCTATTGACGCACCTGAACCGGTTCTTGTCCCCACAAGGCCTGACGTAATGAGGGATCAAGTTGCCAGAGATGCGGAAGCTGCTGACGACGCAATAACAGAAGAGACTACAGATCTCCTTGAAGGAACTGTTGAATATACGAATCAACAGGTTTCTGATGCTCTGATCACAAGCCTAGAGAACATGGGATATACCATAGTCGATGCTGGTTCTCAGTCTGCACATGGAGACAATCCAGAACTCATTGTCACTTCTACTGTCTCTAACGATTTCTCTTGTCTAATCGAAATAAATTCACCAGAAGGAAAATCCCCAGAAATAAAATTGCCAACCCTCCATATCTCCATGATTTCAGAGGATGACGCTTATCGTTTACACTTACACTGGGGTGCTAACGCAGATGTATACAAAGAAAATATTGACTCCTTACTTACATATATCCAAAGTGACAATTTCTTGAAAGGTGCTCTTGGACTAACAGACTATACTGAGAACGGTGATATTGATGAACCAACTCTTCTTGAAGATCTTGCCGAAGAAATTCAGCTCACCCCTTCGGAGCAATTTGAAAAATCAATTCATGAAAAATATGGACACTATTTGCGACTTTCTGGCGTTAATCTAATTAGTCATTTACGGTCTCGCTCCAGCGATATTGCGGAAGTAGCGCAAAAAGAGTCTATCTTAAAAGCTACGTTGCTAGATACGAATCCGGCTCTACCTTTTACGCGGACTATAAAGTTTGAACTTGGCCAAAATGCAAACTACCCTGAAAGCAAATCGTTTGAGATCCAACTGCATTCTAGTCCATCTGACCCTGAAGCGATTCAAGTTAAGTACAATGGACAAGTTTATGAAAATGGACCTGCCGGATGGGGAGCTCTGGAAAGCGCCGTAAAAGATGCTATTTTGGATGCTCGGGAACCTGAGCCTGCCGTTGACGACAATCCTTCCGACATTTACGAACCATTGGTTCCTGGAGCGGACATAACAGGGGGGATAACGCCTGCTGACTTGGACTCATACGAACCTGCTCCTTCTGAACCTGAAACCGCATCTAACGCGATTGATGTTGTTGAAAGAAACAGCTTGTTTAATGAGGTATCGCTAGAATGCTCTAAAATTCTGAACGAGAAACTAAAGGCTGGAGGACATACTATAGAGGGTTATAAGGTTAAGACATCTGTAGAATGGGAAAGTAAAACCAATGCTATGCGTATTTTACGCCCGGATGGAACTGAGCATTTTTCTGCAGAAATATCTGTTAAACCAGATGGATCTTATGCTTTTGAATCATCAACAGGTTTTTCTACTACTGATCTTGATGAAGCATATGAACATTTGCGCAATTTGGAGATAACAGAAGAGCCTTCACCGGACAGCAATCCGGAACTACCTCAAAACACCCCACGACGTGGATTTCCGAGCTCTTATGACGATTTGAATTCTGCAGATTTACAGCTTATAAAAGACAATTGGGAAGAATATATCGTCCCAAGACTTGCGCCAGGAGCGGACACGAGTCCTCCGACTGAGCAAGAGATAGATGATTTTTTCGCAAAAAACTCCAATATGCCTATGGATATAAGTAGCATTCATAATCTGGATGCGATGAGTGAAGCTAGGGGGACGGGCTCAAATTCTTCTGACACCCAACCATCACGCGAGCCAATCCCTAATGACCTCGATGCACCTGTTGATATAAGCCGAGCTGATGAACGAAGAGCTGCTCGTGAAGCAAAAAAGTTTAAGCGACAACTTGAAGAAAACTCTACCACTCCTCCAGCTGATGCTCTTGATGGAGTTCATACAGAGGTTTTCAGTGAGACTCCTACAACTAACGTGAAATTCGAAGAAGCTCTTGTGGAAAATTTTGATGTTTACATGGAAAACACAAGCAGATTAACCACTCTTCTAAAGGCAAGAAAGGTACTGCAAGATCCTGACCGAGTACTCTCTATAAATACTTTCAGAACACCTAATTTCCCGACTGCCAGAGTTGTTGAACTTGAAATTGGACCTTACACTGGAAGCTCTGTCAGGGTTGCCGTTTCACTTAAGAGTAACGAAAGCACTCCTGATGATATTTTTGTTGAATACGATGGCGAACAATACACTGGAAGTCGAGCTTTTGAAGAAGCTTTTGAAAAAGCTCTCCAAGATGCGCGCACTCCAGACGACACTGGCGACGCAGGATCTGACATTTTTGAGCCTTATGATGGATACCGAAGACTAGACGTCGATGAAGAAGACGAAAAGACTGATGGCGTTGCCGATGCTTTTTAGCCTGCCAATTCTCTGAACCTCTTCACAACAAATTCTTTTTCGAGCGCTTCTAGGAACCATCCCGCTTGCGGTCCTGAGTCTTTGCCGAGCAGGGCTCTGTAAATTGACTGGAATGCATCGCGTGGCTCTAGTGGTGACGCTTTTCTGATTTCGTGAATTTTGCTGTGGAGTTCTTCGCCCGCTAGGTCTGCGTCCGACATTGCGTTTGCGATATCGAGCAGGAACTGCTTTTGGTCTACGCTGAGTTCTACATCTGGAGTTTGTTCTTGGATTTGGAAAACAAACGCTTCCGGAGCATAGTCGTCTAGCCATTTTTTACCATAATGAAGTCTGCTTTTTACCTCAGCGATGTCTTCGTCAGTTAGGTCTGAACCTTTTAGCTTGGATACCTCTTCTTCTGCGTTCATGTGTGGCATTTGCAGGAAGAAAATTGTCCGAGTCAATCTTGGCATGTAGTGCTCTACCGGCTCTTTGTCTGATGTTTGCGCGTAATGGAAAAGCCTTGCGTGATCTGGGATCGTTGGCTCATCAGCGAAATATTGAGCTGCTGCTTTGTCGTATTGATCAAACAGCACAGGTATTGTTGAACCTTCCGGGTTGAATTCGATTGGTTGACGTGGCTTTTTTTGTATCATCAAGAATCTCAAAAGTTCTGGCGGTACTAGATCTGCGATCTCTTTTGCGCTTGATCCTTGTCCTTTTGATGAGCTCATTTTTGCTCCGCCAATAAGGAAAAATTCGTAAGGTATGTTGTATGGAACCGGCATTTCGAGTATCTCTCGGCTGATTCGAGATGAAATGTCGTGTGATCCTCCTGCCGCGTTGTGATCTTTTCCAGATCCTTCTATTGTTACCGGAAGACCTGCCCATTTGACCGGCCATTCTACTTTCCAAGGAAGTTTTCCGCGTCCGTCGTATGGACTTACTTCTCCTTCATGTCCACATCCCTGCGCCCAAGTCACCATGTTTGGCATACATTTGTAGGTGACTTTGTCGCCGTTTACTCCTGTAACCTTGGTTGTTCCTACTTTTCCGCATTTTTCACAGATGACTTGTAATGGGTACCAGTCTTCTGGTTTTTCTGAGCCGCTAACTTCTTTGTAAATTTTTCTGATTTCTTCCGGGTGTTGGATGACTTTTTCTATCCATTGGTTGTATGTTCCGTCTTGATAAAGGTCTTTTGCTCTTATGATTGTGGGATCGAAACCAAGGCTTTTGATTACCTCGTGAAACTCTGCACCAAAATATTCTGCAAAGTTTTCGTATCCTGGTTCTGGTGATGGAACTGTGTAAAGTGGTTGCCCCATGTACTGTTTGTATTTCTCTTGGTCTAGGTAGATAGGTAGTCCGTCCATCGGGTCGAAGTCGTTGAATTCGAAGTAGTATTTAACGTCTTTGCCGCGTTCGCGAAGTGCTTGCGCAACAACGCCATGAATGACCACTCCTCGAAGTGATCCGACGTGGACACGTCCGGACAGTGTCTTTTCGTCACGGATTATGAATGTTTCTTGGTCGGGGTATTTGGATATTACATCGTCAGCTATCTCATCAGCCCAGAACATGTTTAATTGTGATTAGAGTTTTATAGTTTGCGTTGCGTAGTATAGATGCAAGACAGGAATAATTGAAGAGGGAATAGACATATGACTTATGACATATGGTTTTTGTCTAATAGGAAGCAAATCTCGCCACTACCTTAGAACGCCGGCATCGCAACTGAACCTGGGGATGGAGCAGATGGCATTTGTGGCCTTTGTTTCTCGATATCGTAGAACTTCATTTGTTCTTTTTTGAATACCAACTCGACGCGCCCAATAGGTCCGTTCCTGTGTTTTCGAATGTATAGATCTGTAATACCTGCACGTTCAGTGTCTTCTTCGTAGTAATCTTCACGGTAAAGCATCATAACAATATCAGCATCTTGCTCAATCGCTCCTGACTCACGCAGGTCAGCCAGTTGAGGAATTTTACTCGGTCTGTTTTCAACCGCACGAGATAGCTGCGACAGCGCGATAATTGGAATTCTTAGCTCTCGGGCCAAGGCTTTTAACGATCTTGAAATCTCCGAAATTTCTTGCACACGATTTGTAATCGAAGAGCCGCCCTTCCCGGCGCTCATTAGCTGCAAGTAATCGATGACGAGAACGTCAAGGCCGTGCTCGGCTTGAAGACGACGTGCTTTCGCCCTCAATTCTGCAATCGAATTACCAACCGAATCATCAATAAAAATCTTTGCCTGGTTAAGCTCGTCCATGACAGACCCCACTCGCGCGAAATCCTCCTCGGTAAGCTTACCTGTGCGCATCTTCCACGAATCTACCGCAAGCAATGCACAGAACAGACGTTCAACAAGCTGCTCTTTCGACATCTCGAGAGATATCAGACCTACAGACTTGCCGACCTTTGCGACGTTTTGTGCGATGTTCAAAGCAAAAGATGTTTTACCCATCGCAGGTCTAGCCGCCAAAATAACCAGATCCGATTTCTGAAGACCTGAAAGCATGTTGTCGAGCCCCTTGAAACCTGTTGGAATTCCACGGTATTTGTCTGAAGCTTCCGGATCGTGAAGATCGGAAATCTTCTCGTATGTGCCTGCCAAAATATCCTTAATGTGCGTGAATTTATCTCTTAGGAATGTTCTAGAAACCGAGAAAACTTGCTTCTCCGCCTCTTCTACTAGTTCGTCTATCTCTGAGTCCTCTTTGAAACCTAGCGCTGTCACTTGTTGTCCTGCTCTTATAAGCCTTCGAAGTGTTGATTTTTGCTTAACGATTACTGCGTACTGGACAACGTGTGCTGCCGAAATAACGCTGTTCACTAGTTCTGTTAAATATGCGTTTCCACCAACTTTATCCAGCTCTCCTTTCTCAGAAAGCGAGTTGCTTAGTGTCAAAATATCGATTGGCGTTCTTTTTCCAAAAAGATCAAGAACCGACTCGTAAATCTTCCTGTGATTGTCGTAATAAAAATCGTCTACATCTAGCATGTCCGCCACCTTAATAATTCCGTCTTTATCCATAAGCAAAGACCCTAAAACCGATTTCTCAGCTTCTAAATTATGCGGCGGTGTTGGGAGGTCTTGAGCCATAGGTAGTGGTAGTTGTAGTGGTAGTTGTAGTGCTTTGCTCTACGAGCGCTGGGCTTAGTACTTTACTTAGTTTTTTTTGTTATGCAATTTTTTGGGGTTGCAGGAT
>CAZRWH010000033.1:6502-11489 GCA_964603905.1 uncultured Candidatus Peribacteria bacterium
GGCTTAGTACTTTACTTAGTTTTTTTTGTTATGCAATTTTTTGGGGTTGCAGGATATTAGAATTTAGTATTTGGTATTTAGTATTTGGTGATTTTTGGCTTTTAAATCGGCAAAAGGTATTGTTTAACATTTAACATCTATTTAACATTTTTGTGTTATAAAAGAGCCATGGAAATTCCGAGCGAAAATACGGCGTGCGAGTACCTGGAAAATCTTGGTTATCATATTGTTGAGCGTAACTTTTCTGTTCCTGGGGTAGGGGAGATCGATATTGTTTCTCGAGATCCAAAAACCGGAGATCTGGTTTTTGTCGAAGTTAGAGAGAGAAACAATGAGAACTTTGGCACACCCGAGGAGTCTCTTGATTTGCGAAAAATCGCCAAGTTAAGAAGGACTGGTGAGGTTTATTTGCAAAGATTTACCGGCGAACATGTTATTTGGAGGTATGACTTGATTGGGATTGTTAGTGGGGAGATTAGTCATCTTAAGTATATTTGTTGAGATAGTCAGTGGTCAGTAGTCAGTAGTGGTGGAAGTTTTAGCTGGCAAGGAGCAAAGAGCAGTTTGTGGGGATTTTTGTCGAAAGATGTTATCCTGGCCTTGTCACTTAATTTCTAGTTTTATGAATAAAAGAATCCTTGCCTTCCTCGGTCTAGTTGCGGCTCTTTTTGGCGCTGTTTTTTTGCTGTTTTTCCGAACTGTTTATGCTGAGGTAATTTTTGCTTCTGAAGATGCACCTTATTCGATCACTCTGCTTGGAGATGATTTGGTTTATGAATTTGTTTGTGAGAAAACTGCGTGTACCGAGAAAGTAGAGATTGGCTTTTATGATCTTGTTGCGACTAAGGAAGGTGAGTATTACGACTCTGAACAATCTTTTGATGTCTCTAAAGGGGTAAATCCCGTTGTTCACATTGATTTCGAGGTAATTCCTCATCTTGCTGATTCTGAAAAAACCGAAATTCCTAATGAGATTTTTGATTTTTGTTATTGGGATACGGATGAGTGCGGATCTATTTTGGAGATCGAAACAGATCCTGAAACCGGGTACCGAATACTTTGGGAAGGAGATATTCGGCGCGCAACATTTACGAAAGGGTTAGATGAGTTTTCTGTTTTTGATGGAGGACTTCAGGCTGTTGTTTATGATGAAG
The DNA here is from genome assembly GCA_964603905.1 of uncultured Candidatus Peribacteria bacterium. Taxonomy (GTDB): domain Bacteria; phylum Patescibacteriota; class Gracilibacteria; order UBA1369; family UBA12470; genus CAZRWH01. The sequence continues at coordinate 7,657 of CAZRWH010000033.1, forward strand.
AAACTTCAGGCGTATACATTGTGAAGTTCTTAGCGGACTCCAGAGAATTCTTGTTTGATCTTGAGGGGCTCAGCGGTGTTAATTTCTTGTGGACCGGAGAATTGCTTGTTGAGGCGGGGGATATTTATTTGTGGAATGGAGAATCTCTTACAAAAATGCCTTTTAATTATGGATTGGACCAAGTTGCTTACTCTTTTGTTGATGACAAGTTTTATTTTGTTGAAGACGGAGCCAGTTTTGACAAGGAGGGAACTGTGATTGGTAGCTATGAAAACGGCCAAGTTTACGTCATTGTGGAGGGGATTGAGTTTGAACCTAATGATGTCAGATTGGCAGCAAATGAGAACGGGATTTATGTTGAAACCGACGAAATAAACGTGCTTGTTTTTTAGTTTCGAGCGTGATAGTTTTCGTCTCCTGAGTCTCAACTAAATGCCGAAATGGTCTACAAAATGTCTCATAAAGAACGGGGTTATTACAGGGAAGGCGACCTTGATGTGCCTGTCGGCTTGCCAACTCCGCCAACTGTTCGCGGATGGGAAAATGTTATGAGTGAATACGACCACGAAACTGGCCTTTCTGAGCAAGATGAGAAAGATTTGTGGATGGATTTCTATACGATGTTTACGTCGCCTGAACACCAGATAGCCCGAAAGAGGCAAGCATTTTTTGACTTTTTTAAAAATCTAGAATATTTCAAAAATCCTATAAACCGTACCGCTCTTGATGCGACTCGGAATGTCTTGGAAATTAAAGATGGAAGTGTAGAAGCTACCACGAAAACGTATGTGCCTCATCTGCGTCCTGAAAATATTGAGCGCAAGCGTGATGTTTTTGCCATTTCTGATATTCATGGTGATCCTGATGCCCTGCACAGGTCTTTGCTTGAGATGGGGCTGATTGATTCTGAATGGAACTGGATTGGTGGTGATAGTGCTGTCGTTTTTTGTGGAGACTATATTGGTCGAGGATGGAGGGGGCTTGAGGTTTTGGCTAGATTAAATCAACTGAAGCCTAATGTTTTGAGAGCTGGGGGAATCTTTAAGATGCTTATTGGAAACCACGAAAACACATTATTGAATTTTCTTACTTACGGTACTTACAAGTACCATGAAAGACGTGAACCTACCGAAGAAGAGGCAGCTTTTGGTCGAACAACTAGCTGGAAAGAGTGCGACACCCTAGAGGACTACACAGATCCTGAGGAGGGAAGGGATGGATACGCTTTGATGCAAGAATTTGGAAAGCTTGTCTACAGGGAAGTTTCTTGGGACGAGACCGCGTCCTTCATTCTGTCTGGATACCGTGATCTACTTCTGGGTATGGATATCATGTGCAAAATCGACGATACGTTGTTTGTCCACGCTGGTATTGCACCGGAATGGGCGAGGATGATTTCTATGTATGGAGTTGAACATGTAAACGATGTATGGAGACAATCGATGGAGGATTTAAAACGCGGATCGAATTATGGAGTTTATTATTTTGGAAAATCTGGAGGTTCTAGAGCTAGACGATCGAAAAAGTGGGATATTTTTCCAAGTTGCCCCCCAGAAGAAAGAGATGATATTTGGGTAGGTCGTCCTAAAGTAGATGCAGATGGTGTTGAATCGATAGAGCCTTTTAGCAAGGGGCCGATGTTTGGTGGGCCTCTTTGGTTTGACCATAAAACCGATAACCGACACATGACCACCGGGATGTATTATCAAGTTGCTACTGACATGCATGCCGCTGGGGTAAGAACAATTGTTTGCGGTCACACAATCAATAGCTATCCACAATTTTACAAGGAACTTCACGATTTCGGACTTGATGTTGTCGATATCGATATCAGGATGTCTTATGGGTACGGAAGCCGTTCAACTGGTCGTGGAGGAATAAGGCTTGGGGCTGATGGATGCGTCTCTGTGTTCCAGTATTTAAATGAGTTTGAGGATTCTGATTACACTGTATTACGGTCTCCTCGAGATCATAAAGTTTTTCCTTCGATAAGATATAGTCCGCCTAAGGTTGCAGAGGTCAAAGAGCAAGGAGCGGCAGAAGTGAACAGTGAACAGATGACAGTGGACAGTGAGGCGGCAGAAGGAAGAGCAGACGTGGATGTTGCCCCTCCCAAGAAGAGACCTTTTCGGCCTGGGCTAAGATTTATGAAGTTTTTGGGGCTGAGGTAGGGGGGTTAGATTACAGAGAATAGATGACAGATGACAGATTATAGGTGATAGAGGGGGGTGTGGCTGTTTACAATAGGGCTCGACTTGATCTTCTACGAAATTACTCAGATTTTATGCTTGCTCAAAAATCTTCTTAATTTCTTGAAGATCCTCCTGCGCTACGGCAATTGCGCGGAATTGCCTTCGCTACGGACCGTCTCGCTCGCTACTACATTATTTAACATTTATTTAACATCCATGTGCTATTTACTGGTTACATAGCTTTTAAAAAAACGTTAAAAATGTCTGCAGTTACTTTTTCTGCCATGGTAAATGGCGTGACCGGTGAGATTGTCAGGGTCGAAACGGCTCTTTCTCGAGGACTCCCTTATTTTATTATGGTTGGACTGGCTGATGCCTCGGTTTCTGAGTCGCGTGAACGAGTTAAGGTTGCTATTCGCAGCAGTGGCCTTGAATTTCCTCGATATCGCAAGGTTGTTAACTTGGCACCGTCTGATGTTCGCAAAAAAGGGACTCAGTTCGATTTGGCGGTTGCGGTTGGGATTTTGAGAGCTAGTAAACAGCTCATTGCTCGTGATTTTCTTGATCAAAGCGTATTCCTTGGTGAACTGGCTCTTGATGGTTCGATCAAAGGAGTTAAAGGCACTTTTGCCATGGTTGAAGCTGCTAAAAAGGAGGGCTTTAAGTATGTTTTTGTTGGAGAAGATCGGATTGCTGAGGCAAAGTTGGTTGATGGAATTCGTATTCTGGCTCCCAAGAACCTTAGGGAGCTTGTGTCTTTTTTGAAAGGCGAGACTGCACTCCCTGAATCAGACTTCTTTAAATTCAAACCTGGGAAACATGATCTTGCTCCTCAGGTTCGTGGTCATGATTTAATAAAAAGAGGTATAGCTATTGCTGCGAATTTTCGACATCATATGGTCCTTATCGGACCTCCTGGAATGGGCAAAAGTATGCTCGCCAACAGTGTTGCTTCAATTATGCCTCCCATACGTGAAGATGAGATGAAAGAAGTTGTGAATATTTATTCCTCTTTTACCGATGAAAAGTTTTCGGACTTGCGTGTCAAAAGGCCGTTTCGAGAAGTTAGCAACACGGTTGGATTGAGTGCGTTGACCGGAGGAGGGACGAAATTACAGGTGGGGGAGATGAGTTTGGCTCATAAAGGAATTTTGTTCTTGGATGATTTGCATAGCTTCCCTAAGTCGCGCATCGAAGCCCTTCTCAAGCCGATGGAAGAGAAGTCTGTTCTTGTGTCGGCTGGCAAAAATAAGGTGCGCTTGCCTGCGGATTTCACCCTTGTTGCAACTATGAATCCGTGTCCTTGTGGCAAAAGAAATCTTCTTGATGAGGGGGAGTGCAAATGTACGGAATATCAAATAAACAGGTTTTGGAGTAAGTTTCCTCAAGCGTTTTGGGACCGTATTGATATGGTTATGGAGGTTCCTTCTTTGACCGAAGAAGACATGACTTTGCGTGCTCATCGCTCGATTACCCCAAAGCGATTTAACAGGTTTAATGGACGGCTTTCAGTCGCTGAGATTGGCCAAAACTGTAAGCTGGCTAGCGATGCTGATAAGTTGCTTAAAAAAGCTCTTAATAATCGCATGATTTCCGGCCGTGGATATTTCAATACAATCAAGGTTGCGCAAAGTATTGCTG
>CAZRWH010000034.1:0-1088 GCA_964603905.1 uncultured Candidatus Peribacteria bacterium
CTGGCAGGGGCGCCAGGACTTGAACCCGACCTTTTGGTTTTGGAGACCAACGTGCTACCACTGACACTACGCCCCTATTTTTGTTTTTTGGCGCCGGTCGCTTCGCTTCCGGCTTATGGTTCCAGAACCGCTTCTCTTTCTGGAACTTGGAGGCGACGGTGGGAATCGAACCCACGAATAGCGGTTTTGCAAACCGATGCCTTAACCACTTGGCTACGTCGCCGTTTTTACCTTGTTTTCAAAAAGGACACAAGCAAAGTTATCACCTCACGCCCATATGCGCAAGAAATTTTACGCACTAGGCGGACTAAGATATTTCCAAACACCTCGCCTATTCCAACACCCCCTATCTGCATAATGCTCACGAGGCATTTTTACACCTGACCAATTCGAAACACATTTCTCATCATTGATCATGATACCTATATGTGCATGTCCCAAAACAATCCTTCCATTACGACGTTTCTTCTGTCTATTCCAAATCACAGCATCACCTTCTCTAGGAGGCCCACTGTGCTCAACCCACCCCTTCCTTTTAAGTGCAGCTTCCGTACCAGCAACAGATAAATTTGGTCTATCTAAGATCCCTGCTCGATAAAGAATCGTACTAGCTACTTGAGCACAAGCAAGATTTCCTCCATCAACTTCTGGACCACGAAATTCTGTACTTCCTACAACACTACGAGCAATTTTAGATATCGCACTACGAGCACCACGAGACAAACCTTCAAGAGAAATATCCGGATTAGCCTCAAATACCTCTCCAGGATCAGATTCATCGCCAGGCTCCAAAAACTCTTTCCATTTATCAGGCACCTTCCCCCCTATCAAACTAATAAAAGAAGCTACCAACAAAGCAGCCTTCTCGAACCCGTTAAGCTTGCTAATATCTTTCGACGCTTCTTCAGCAGCCTCTTCAGGGACAGTATTATCCTGCTCAGCATCTTTAACCGCCCTGTCAGTCGCATCAATTTGGATTTGTTTAAGCTGATCACGAGGATTTAAATTCTCTGCAGCTTGTCTTAGTCTATCTCCGAATACCATTTGGTTTGTTTTTTTTATTTTTCTCCTTAAATTATACCAGAAAA
>CAZRWH010000034.1:1188-11295 GCA_964603905.1 uncultured Candidatus Peribacteria bacterium
CCGAATACCATTTGGTTTGTTTTTTTTATTTTTCTCCTTAAATTATACCAGAAAAGCAGTCGATAGTCGAGAGCCGAAAGACATATGCAAAAAACGTGTCTCGACTAGTGCAAGAACCATTTTGCGGAGCAAAATACCACCAGTAACAATAAATTTTATTAGTTAGCGAAAGAGTATCAGCAGTGCTCCTCGTTTCTTGAAGGCGTACAAGTTAGCCTGAAAGAAACAGGAAGCGATGCCGCGAAATAGCCGTTTCCGCTTCGCGGAAACACCACCAGTAAACCATCAAAAAAAATGTTAACGACTAAACGTATATATTAGTGCAGGAGTTAACATTTTTTTATCCCATGGTGGGTCAGCAGGGACTCGAACCCTGGACCTGCGGATTAAGAGTCCGTTGCTCTACCAACTGAGCTACTGACCCATGGAATTTTTGCGGACACAAAGTACCACCGCTCCCCTGATTAGGCAAGTTAAAAAAATGTTAAATATTTGCGGAACAAAGAGTCAAAAACATACAATAACACTACTAACTTCTCATTTCTCACTACGCACTAGCATGAAACAAAAATCAATATTCGTATGTAAAAACTGCGGCGCACAAAGCCCAACCTGGACAGGACAATGCTCTGAATGCCAGGAATGGAACAGTTTTGAAGAACAAATAATTTCAAAGCAAGACAAGCGCCCAACAGGTATAAAAAGTGCTCCAACCAAGACGGTGTCAATCAAAGATTTCCAACCAACGAAACAAAGACGAAACAAAACCGGTATATCAGAACTAGATCGCGTACTTGGAGGAGGATTTATGGGCGCAAGCTTCACACTTTTAACAGGAGAACCAGGCATAGGAAAATCAACACTAACCCTTCAAATCGCGAACGCAATAGGGTCCAAAAACAAGAAAGTACTAATCATCTCAGGAGAAGAATCCGAATATCAAATCCAAGAACGTGCAGAAAGGCTAAAAACAACTTCAGAAAACATACAAATCGCCAACGAATCAAAGCTAGAGAACATATTCGCAACAATCGAGGCAGAACAACCTAAATTTCTGATAATCGATTCCATTCAAGTAATAGGATCCGACAGCATCCAAAGCACCCCAGGATCACTAACTCAGGTCCGATTTTGTACAGAAGAACTACTTGGATACTGTAAACGAGCTGGAATTACAACAATCCTAATTGGCCATGTAACAAAAGAAGGCAACCTAGCCGGCCCTAAAACTTTAGAACATTTAGTAGACACGGTATTACAGTTTGAAGGAGATAGATATCAAGATTTACGAATTTTAAGAACATCAAAAAACAGATTCGGCGCAACAAGCGAAATAGGAATCTTCAAAATGGCAGAAGAAGGACTTACAGAGTGCCCTAACCCATCAGAAGAGATACTTACCCACCGTACAGAAGATCGAGTCGGATCAATACTGAGCTTGATTGTAGAAGGTTCAAGACCAATAGTCGTAGAAATCCAAGCACTCGTTAATCAAACACATTTCGGATATCCAAAGCGCACAACTTCGGGATACGACCTTAACAGATTGAACCTGTTAATCGCAGTCCTTCAAAGACATTTTAAGACAGATCTGAGCAATTACGATGTATACCTAAACATCACAGGAGGAATACGAGTCAAAGATCCAATAACCGACCAAGCCGTAATAGAAGCACTAATATCATCATATAGACGACTACCTATCCCAAAAAACCGTATAGCAATTGGCGAAATGAGTCTAACAGGAGAAATCATAGACAACAAAAGGCTCAAAGCAGCTGAGAAGCAAGCCAGTAAAATGGGGCTCAAAGTTTAGAATAAAATTCGAAAAACAACTACCATCACAACCACCCCTATCTAAATCCACAAGGAGACTTGACAAAAAGCGAAAAACGTATAAAATATATGCCTTGTAAACAAATCTTATGAAATCTCCAGCAACGCCAGAAAAATCTAGAATCGGAATAAGAAAATGCGTACACAGAAGCGAATTCGGTACAAAGATTATTAGGGATACCCGTACAGGCACAAGAAAAGACCAAGAAGAACCAAAGCCAAACGTAACGCATCACATTAGAGAAGTTGCAACAATTGCAGGATTTCAAGATACAAACATCCTGTCACAACTTTGGGGATACGACACAGACAACTACAAAGATGATATTTCTGAAATAGGAATGGAGGCAAACGTCTACATTAAACAAATAATGGGAGAAGACTTTTATAATGGGAAAACACGAGAAGCACCTAGGGAAAAAGACGTCAAAGACATCCATGACATAAGAGAGCTACAACAGATATGCAATTCAACCCTGCCCAATACTCCAGAAAGACTTTTACGCATAAAACAAGCTTTTACAAAACTAAGGATGATGCACATCCTTGAAGCTGTTAAACGTGGATACGACGAAGAAAGAATAGCGGCAGCATCTGAACAGCTATATCGAAGATTTGAGCATATCGCAGAAGAAGAGGGCTTAGTTCACGACGACGTACCACTTCTGGAATTAGGATCATTTGACCCAGAGGCAATAGACATAGATTTCAAATCATGTGTACACGAAACTCCAAAAAATTGGTCGCGATGTATACAACTAAACATACTAACAGAGGAATACTTAGAAAAAGTCGAAGAAGAAGATGGCTCAAAACGCACAATCAAAAAACGTAGAGTAGCCGACAAACAACCAGTTCTACATATTTCTCCAGGAAAATCCAGTTCATCAGTAGTACACAAATGTCTAAACAAAGCTATTGAACAAGTTGACTTGGGTGTTCTTGATGCAACAAGACTAAGAATAGAGTTCCCTCCAAATACAATTAGCGAAATGACTCAAGCAGAACGAGACAGAGTAATGCACGTGGTCGCCTATATCTTACAAAACATGGGAGGAACAAACCTAATTGCAGGTGAAGGAAAAGACACATTTAGAACAGGAGGTGGAATCAACAAATACAGTACAAAAAATTCCCAAAGAAGAATAAATTTCAAAGTTTCATACAGACCTAATATTTCAGAATCAACACTAAGAATTATCTCTAATCAATTAGAGGCCCTAATTAGAACAGATAATGAGCTTAAAAAACTTCTAGGAATTTCAAAGAAGAAAAGAACAATCACAATATCAACAGAACGAATCCCGGCAGTTATCAACAGATTAGACAAAAAGATTGCTACCCTGAAAAAGACCCACGCAAATGCTGAAACTCCATCAGGCCAAAAAACCAGTTTAACAGCTCAAATCAAGAAGCTAGAAAAAGTTAAATATCTAGTTCGACAACTTGGTTCTGGACTAAAAAGCCAAACGGTAATAACTTTATCGCCGAAATTATTACGCAGACACGGGAAACGCCCTATTGTAAACGGACCAATGGGCGTAAGTATCAAGCATCAAAACAGCAAAAAAGATGGAAAAAAGAGAATGCAACCAGTTGCCCTAGAGATCCAAATTCTTGAACATTCTCCATTAAGTCTTACCGCAGCTGACCATGCAGATTACATTGAAGGTAAAAACGCAGCCATTCGTGAAAAACTAGGAATAAAAGACAAGGATCCAAACGATGCATTCAAAAGACACATAATGCAATTGGCAGTCGCAATCATGTCAGAAAACGACGACATCAAAGAAGAAATAATCCTTGGCGTCAGAAAAGACAGACAGCTTGTTAGTACGATTTCAAGAACCATGCGAGAACACTGCATACATCTTTTGAGATCTCTATTAACCGAGGACAACCTAGAAATCATAGAAAAAGCCCTTGCTGAAGAGAAAAGCGCAGAAGCAAAACTTTGCATGATGGCAGAAGAAATACCATGCCCAAAAATGGCAGCAGAATTAGAAGCTCAAAGAACAGCAATAAGAGATGCTATACCTCTTGTACTAACAATCTCTGAATCCCCACGCACAGGGATAAGAAAACTACCTGCCGAGCTAAAAGAAGCAATTGAAACATTGCTAATAAAGTACGACGAAGAAAACTGTTAAGCCCTTATTCGCTCGACTTCTTTAGCAATCTCAACAAGATAACTTGGCTCATTCCTCTCGCCACGGTGATTTTGAGGTGGCAGAAAAGGACAATCGGTCTCAAGCACAAATTGACCTTCGGGCGCCTCAGCCACTACCCGCCTAAGATCATCATTTTTCGGATAAGTAATAGGGCCTCCAAAACCAAGAGTCCATCCCCTAGCCCAACACTTTTCTGCAAAATCAAGATCCTCATTAAAGCAATGCAAAGTAACCTGCTCCAAACCTGACTCAACAAGCAAATCAAAGACATCTCCAGCAGACACTCTCATGTGAACACAGACAGGAAGACCAAGTTCTTTTGCAATAGATAGCTGCTCTCGAAAAACACGCTTCTGAACATCTTCAGGATGCCTCATTCGGAAATAATCAAGCCCGATCTCCCCTACTGCAACAATTTCTCCAGCCTTTGCATAATCAACAATTTTTTGGCCAAAATCATCACTCCATTTATTAGCATCACTAGGGTGAACCCCAGCCATAGCCTCGATACAATCGTACTCTTTTGCCAATTTAACACATCGCTCAGAAGAAACAGGATCAACACCTGGACAAATCATCTTCTCAACTCCAGCATCGAGCGCACGCTGAATAACCTCTTCCCTGTCGGAATCAAATTTATTAAAGTCTAAATGTGCGTGTGTATCGATTAACATCGACCTGGAATTTAACAGAAAATTTGACAAATTGGAAGTTTTAAAGTAAAAAATAAGCAATCTAATAAATACTCATGCGAGAAGTAAGCCAACAACTCGGACTAAACAGCACTTTTTGGGCTTACTTTTACTTTACTCGTTTTTAGCATGAGATAATACTTCTGACCTGTCGTAATCCTCATGCAAAACATGAGGGTTTTTATTTTTTAATCTTAAAACCATGAAAACGACAACATGCGCCCCAAACAAAAACAATGTATTTACAGATGTAACCTTTAAACGGTATCTTTATTGCCGGTTCTGGAGATAAAAAAGACGTTTCGCACAGCAAAACACCACTACTCGCGACTTGCGACCTGCAACTTGCGACCGGCGACTCGCGCCTTGCGCCTAATAAACAACTACTAACTACCAAAGATATGATAATCGTAATGAAAAGGTACGCTCCAAAAGAGCACGCCGAACACATAATCACTCAGTTGCAGGAAAAAGGCTTAGAACCTGTTCCTTTATACGGAGTTGAAAGAACTGTAATCGCAGTAATCGGAGACGAACGCAAACTCGACGTAAGCCGCCTAAGGGCAATGCCTAGCGTCGGTAACGTTATGCCAGTCTTGAAACCATACAAACTTGCTGCAAAAGAAAGTAAGCCCGAACCAACAGTCATCAACGTAAATGGCGTAAAAATCGGCGGAGATGAACTATCAATAATGGCCGGTCCTTGCAGTGTAGAAAGCCAAGAACAAATGGACATTACTGCCGCAACAGTTTCCAAAGCAGGAGCAAAAATCCTAAGAGGAGGTGCGTTCAAACCGAGAACAGGCCCATACTCTTTCGAAGGACACAAAGAAGAAGGACTAAAAATGATGAGAAAAGCAGCAGACGCAAACGACATGATCATAATTACAGAAATCATGGACGCCCGTCACATCGACCTTGTCGCAAAATACTCAGACATCCTTCAGATTGGTGCCCGAAACATGCAAAACTTCACTCTACTGAGAGAACTTTCAAAAATACGCAAACCAGTCCTAATTAAACGTGGACTTTGCGCAACAATGAAAGAATTCTTATTAGCAGCTGAATACCTGCTGTCAGGAGGAAACAGCGAAGTAATACTGTGTGAACGCGGTATCCGAACATACGAAGACGATATGCGAAATACACTATCAATCGGGGCAGTTGCTCGAATCAAAGAGCTAAGCCATCTACCACTGATAGTTGATCCAAGCCATGCAACAGGAAGAGCAAGCTTGGTAGGCCCAGCTTCATTAGGAGCGGTTGCAGCAGGAGCTGATGGACTTATCATTGAGGTTCATCCAAACCCAGAAGAAGCATTATCTGATGGAGCACAATCTCTAACTCCAGATCAATTCGCAGACCTAATGAAAAAACTAAAACCAGTTGCAGAAGCAGTTGGGAAGAAGATGACTTAAGACTTATGAAAGTTGATATCAAAATACAACCAGGCATTCGTCACGAACTAAAAAAAGTTCTCAAAGAACTGGACTACAACTGGTATTGCATCATTACCGATGAAAATGTTTATGAGCTTTATAAACAAGACCTGCCAGAAGAAGTAGACGTAATCGTCAAACCGGCTGGAGAAGAGCTCAAAAAGCTGAAAAACATCGAAATAACAGCGCAACACCTCACAAAACTAGGTCTAGACCGCGGAAGCTGTCTGATCGCACTAGGAGGAGGCGTTATAGGAGATTTTACAGGGTTCCTCGCATCAACATACATGCGAGGAATTCCTTTCATTCAAGTTCCGACAACTTTGCTTGCAATGGTGGACTCAAGCATTGGCGGCAAAACAGGAGTAAATCTTCCAAATGGGAAGAATTTAATAGGAACTTTTCATCAACCAGAAAAAATCCTTGTCGATCCTGCCTTCCTTCAAACATTACCAGAAGCTGAGCTAAAAAACGGAATCGCAGAAAGCATCAAACATGCATGCATTAACGATCCTGAGCTTTTTGAATTTTTAGAAGAAAACAATGAAAAAATCTTAGAAAAAGATGCGGAAACACTGGAGAATCTAATATCAATGTCATCCAAAACGAAAATCGACATCGTACAACAAGACGAGAAAGAAAACGATCTAAGAATGCTTCTAAACTACGGCCACACAATTGGTCATGCAGTAGAACAAGCTAGCAACTACAAAATCGGCCACGGAGAGGCTGTTTCCATAGGCATCCATCAGGTTAATTTGCGGTCTCAATGCCCAGACACAGATCGCATTGAAAAATTACTAAAACTTTATGGATTACCAACCGAAATCCCTTCAAGTATTAGTCGAGACAAAGTTGAGCAACTCAGCATGCACGACAAAAAAAAACAGAGGCGGATCACGCACATTCGTGGTAGTCGAGAAGATCGGAGAAGCAAAAACTACAACACTATGATCACAATCGAAGTCCCATCATCCAAAAGCTACACAAATCGAGCACTACTGCTCGCAGCTTTAAAAGACGGCAAAACTGTAATTCACAACCCTCTCGCTTCCGACGACACATGTTACATGATGAAAGCACTGAGAAACATGGGCATAATTACTGAACAAGAAAATGATACAACTATCGCCGTATACGGCTCTGGAGGCCAGCTAGCCGAACCGCCAAAAATACTCGACATAGGCAACGCCGGAACAGCAATGAGATTCCTGACACCCGTACTGGCAACTCAAAATTTCACGACAACAATAACCGGGAACGAACGAATGCAAGAGCGTCCAATGAGAGATCTAATCGAAGCTCTCACAAGAGTTGGCTTTGAAATAGAGCACAATAACTACTGTCCTCCATTGGTCATTCACGGAAATCCAGAATTGAAGCCCGCAAAAATCGTCATAGCAGGAAACACAAGCAGCCAATACATTTCAGCACTTCTTCTAGCATCCTCGGTCCTAGGCAATCCCGAACTTGAACTAACAGGAGAAATCGTATCAAAACCTTACATCGAAATGACACGCCAGATGATCGCAGATTTTGACAAAGAAATAACCATAGAAACTGATGCCTCAAGCGCAAGTTACTTCTTTGCACTTGGCGCATTAGGATTCGACGTAAAAGTACTAAATATCACAAGAAAAAGCCTTCAAGCAGACATTCAAGCACTAGATTACATGGAGAAGATGGGATGCAAAATGCTAGAAGATAACGAAGGAATTCAAGTAATCGGCCCTTCCGAATTACAACCATTAGGAGAAGTAAATTTGCGCGAATTACCAGACTCAGCAATGACAATTGCAACCCTGTGCTGCCTTGCACCAGGAGAAAGCATTTTAACAGGGCTACACAACCTAAGAGTCAAAGAAACAGACAGAATTAACGCATTAGCAACAGAGCTTTCAAAAACTGGAGCTCAAGTAACAGAACTGGAAGACGGCCTCAAAATCCAAGGCACAACCAATCTCAAAGGAGCAACTATAGAAACATACGACGATCACAGGATGGCAATGTGCGCTGCAGTACTCAAATCACGCATCCCAGAAATAGAGATCCTCGATCCAGGTTGTGTTTCGAAGACATATCCAAACTTCTGGGAAGATTTTGAAAAAGCGATGTCATGAAAAAAAACCTAGCATTATTAACAACAATTCAGAGTATATTTAAGTTCATGTCCAATTCAATGAGCTTCTATTGGGCAATCTACTTCGCACAAATAGGTCTTTCCGGATCACAAATAGGAGTACTGTTCTCAACAACAATGATAACAGGGCTATTAATCACCTTCCCTATTGGATTAATAAACGATAGATTCTCCTCAAAAAGGATACTTCAGTTAGGATTAATAATTTTAGCCCTACACGAAATTGGACTCAGTATTACCCAGTCCTTCCCTATTATTTTTGTTCTATTTTTTATAGGCGGATTTGGAGCAAGATTTCACAACATATCGATAGACAGTTTGTTTTATAAAACTGCAGGAGACGAAAAACCAACAACAAGAATCAAAACATACGTAGGATTCTTCCTGTTAAGTGCAGGATTTGGAGCACTGTTCAGCGGAAATCTCCTCGAATATATAGATTTTCAAAAATATCTCATGATCATGGCTGGACTAACAGGATTGCTAGTCCTCATTTCAAGCAAGCTTCCAGCAACAGACACGTTTCATTTCGATCTAAAAATCTATAAACAAGATATCTCAAAACCACACATACTTCTGTTCATGGCTATAATCTTCTCTTTTGCAATTCACATGGGATCAGAGTTGACCTCTTACGGTCCATTCTTGAGAGACACATTAGGCCTAAGCTTCAGACAAATGGGGTTTTACATAGGAACATCAATCATGTTCATGTTCCTGACTGTTAGAGTTGCTAACCGAGCAATCGAAAAAGGAGCAAGTATGCGCAAAATCGTAACTCTCGGACTTCTAATGTCAGGCATTGGATACATAATAATGCTAAGTCATCAGATACCAATCTCGTACATTGGCCGAGTAATACATGAATCAGGTGACGCATTAATGTTCGTATTTTTATATGCTGGAGTATCAAATTTTTTCAAAAAAGATCGTGTCGGCGGAAATTCCGGCCTAATAACGCTCACACAAACCTCGGCAATCGCCATAAGCTCGCTCATATTCGCACCTTTAGGAGCAGCTTTCGGACATCAGCTGCCAATTATGATCGGTGCAATCACAACACTTCTTGCTATAATTCTTTTGAAATTTTATGAAAGAGCATACTTAGCCAACAACAAATCATGAATCTAGTAATAACAGGAATGCGTGGCACAGGAAAAACCACAATAGGAGAACTTCTCGCAGCCAAACTTGGAAGAAAATTCATAGATCTAGACCAGTACATCGAAGACAATAACGGTAAAATTCAAGACCTCGTCGAAGAACACGGATGGACACATTTCCGCGAGCTTGAAAAGAAAGCAACACAAGAAGTAAGCGAAATGGACAACCTCGTAATCGCAACCGGCGGTGGCACATTTATCGATCCTGAAAACGCATCAGCATTAAAAGAAAATGGATTCGTTTTACTTCTGACAGCAAACACAAAAACTCTCGCAAATCGCATAGGATTCGACCCAAACAGACCAGCTTTAACAGATCAAGGCTCGCTCGAAGCAGAGCTTGAACAAATATGGACAGAACGCCAAGATATTTACCTCGAGAATGCAGACCTGACATGCGATACAAGCGAAGATTTAGATCCGTCGTCGTCAGTAGATAAAATTGTTGAGATATTGCCGATTGAATGACTTATGACGTATGACTTATGACTTTTTTAACCAATAAGAAAAGCGGTTTCTTGTTCCTTGCTCACTGCTCACTAAAAAAAAGACCCCACCTTATCGGCAGGGACTTTTTTCTATGGCCTATCATCTAAAAAACCATTCCTTCAATCATGGCTTTAGCATTTTCATCGCTTTCTAGCACTTTAATCTCAAGAACATAAC
>CAZRWH010000035.1:0-2358 GCA_964603905.1 uncultured Candidatus Peribacteria bacterium
AAAAAGGTATAATCTTGGTGATTATTGAGGTTGGGGTACACCTGTTCCCATTTCGAACACAGAAGTTAAGCCAACCCTCGCCGATGGTACTGGTCTTCGGGCCGGGAGAGTAGGACGTCGCCAAGATTGTGCCTTTTTTTAGTGCAAATTATTAGATTATTGATCTGTCGATCAGTCCTGCTTCTTGGCAGAGCCAAGAACTCTGCCTGATCGACCTTTTAGGCTTGTTTTTCGTAAATTTTGTAGCTTCACCGTACGCTAAGTACGCCTCGCTATCAAAATTTACTGCAAAACTGCGCATCTCATTTAATCTAATAATTTGCTTTAAGTCTTCACTATTATCTGTTCTCTAATATCTACTTAGGCTCAGCATGTACTTCTGGGTCTTTTTCGACTTGGAGGTCGTCTATTTTGGCTAGTTTTTGATTTCGGGCTGTTAACGGATTATAAGTTTCGTAAAACAGCTCTATTAGTTGTTGTGTGTTTAATACTTCTGTGTGAAGACCGCAGTTTTCTAGGCCTGACTTAGTTACGTTTACCCTTTGTGTTAGTTGTTTTTTTAATGCTGCGAACTCGTTTTTTCGTTGTTGGATTTTGAGGATTGAGTCTTTTGGGTTTAGGTTGTCGCGTAATGTTTTTAGAAAGCTTTTCTTTTCTGCACGATATGGGTCTTGTGGGATTATCACATAGAATTCTTTTTCCATTATGTCTGCGTATTCGATCAGTTTTTGAATGTAATCGATGTATTCAGATGTTTGTTCTCGAAGAAGTTTATTGGTTTGCTTTGCTTCGATGCCTTTGAGTTTTGCAATGTAGTTGTCGAGATCAAGTTTTTTTGATCTTACTACTATTTGAATAGGGAACTCTAATGCATTTAGAAAGCTTTGATATGAGAAAATAACAGCGTTTTGTTCCTCTTCTGACTTGAGATGGAGGTTGACGCTGGATGTCTTAATAATCGCTCTTAGACCGCCGTTTTTGAGTACAACTGTGTCGTCGTGGATTTCAGCTATTTTTAGGTGCATCTGAGTACTTGTTACGGTGCTCTTTTTTGATGCTTTGACTGAATCTTTTGTTTTTTTGTCGTTCATATTTTAGTTTTGAGAATCTAGAACTTTTGTTATTTCTTCCAGGTTGCTTAGGTTTTCTTTCACGTACTCTTGTTTCTTTTCGAGTTTTTTATCGTTTTGTTTTACTTGTTTTGGCTTTGGGACTGGAGATAAACATGATTTTCTTACTTCGGCTGCTCCTTTTGCAAAATGTGTTTTTGTTGGTCTTAGGATTCTTTCTAATTGAAGCATTGAAAACTTAATGAATGGAATGTCTTTTATTTTTAGGAACGCGATTGCAAGTGTTAGTAATGCTGGAATCGAGGTTGCTGGAAGCCATACTGACAGAACATACATCTTGGAGGTGCTAACGTAAATGAAGTAAGATATTCCTCCACCGACAGCGCATATCATGAGCTGTTTTAAGGTTAGAGGCCCTACGATCTTGTCCTCCATTTGTACGTTTTGTGGAACCTTGAATTGCATTTGAATGTGATTTTATCGGTATATTATATCATTTTTCGTCTATTCTAGCAATGGCCTTCACTCGAAGCGTTTCTTCTGGTACAATGCCGCTCGCAAATTTAACTTTAAGTATGGAGTCAAATATTAGAAATTTCTGCATTATTGCGCATATCGATCACGGTAAATCTACGCTTGCTGATCGGTTTCTTGAGGTCACTGGAACGCTTACTAAACGTGAGATGACTCATGGTCAACTTCTCGATACGATGGAGCTTGAGCAAGAACGTGGTATTACGATCAAATTGCAACCTGTTCGTATGGATTGGGAGCATGAAGGTGTTAAGTATATTTTGAACCTTATTGATACCCCTGGGCACGTCGATTTTTCTTATGAGGTTTCTCGAAGTTTGGCGGCTTGTGAAGGAGCAATTTTGATTGTTGATGCGACACAAGGAATTGAGGCTCAGACTCTGGCTAACTGTTATTTGGCACTTGAGCATGACTTGGAGATTATTCCTGTTCTTAACAAGATTGATCTTCCTGCTGCTGATGTTCCGCGCAGGGCAAAGGAGATTGAGGATGCGTTGGGTATTCCCGCAGATGAGATTATTGCTGTTTCGGCAAAGGAGGGAACAAATGTAGAAGATGTTTTGAAACAAGTTGTCAAACAGGTTCCACCACCTTCGATTAGTCAAGATGATGAGACAAAAGCTTTGATATTTGATTCTGTTTACGATTTGTATAAAGGGGTTGTTACTTATGTACGACTTGTTAAGGGGAGCTTGAAGCGTGGGGATAAGGTTAAATGTCTTCACACTAAAGCTGATGTTGAGGTTTTGGAAGT
>CAZRWH010000035.1:2458-10962 GCA_964603905.1 uncultured Candidatus Peribacteria bacterium
CTTCGTGATGCGCTCGAGAAGTTGAGTTTGAACGATAGTGCGCTTTCGTTTGAACCGGAAAGATCGAACGCTTTGGGGCATGGGTTCAGATGTGGATTTTTGGGGCTTTTGCATCTGGAAATTGTGCAAGAGAGACTTGAGAGAGAGTATGATCTTGATCTTGTCGTTACAGCTCCATCGGTTTCTTACAAGGCTGTTATGAAAGATGGAGAGGAAATTGATGTTGAGAGTCCTTCAGACTTGCCTGATAGGGCTACAATTGAGGCGATTAAGGAGCCTTGGGTCAAAATCGAGATCCTTGTTCCTTCAGATTATACGGGTGCTGTTATGAAGCTTTTGCAGGATGGACGTGGTGTTAGTAAAGGGATGCAGTATCTTAGTGAGTCGCGTGTTTTGGTTGAATATGAGATACCTTTGGCGTCGATTGTTGTGGATTTTTATGACAAGTTAAAAAGTGTTTCTTCAGGTTATGCTTCGATGAATTATGAATTTATGGATTATAGAATAGAAAATCTTGTGAAGGTCGATATGTTGGTGGCAGGAGATATTATTCCGCCGCTTTCTATGATTGTTCACAAAAAGGATGCGCATTATGCTGGTTCGAAGGTCGCTAAGGCCCTAAAAGAGCTTATTCCAAGGGCTAACTTTGTTATTCCTATCCAAGCGGCTATCGGAGGTAAAATCGTTGCTAGAGAGACTATCTCAGCTTTTCGTAAGGATGTTACGGCAAAGCTTTATGGAGGTGATGTAAGTCGTAAAAACAAACTTCTTAAGAAACAGAAAGCTGGTAAGAAGCGGATGAAGATGATGGGGAAGGTGAGTGTGCCTCAGGAGGCTTTTATGGCGGTGCTTAAGAGGTAGGTTATAGATGATAGATCACAGATTACAGATTACAGATGACAGATGACAGAGAATAGATATATGAATAGTTATTAGTGATGGTGTTTTTTAGGTTGGTATTTTGTGGTTGACGGGGGCTCGGAGATATTTTATAATTACCTCTCTTTTTCTTAAAATTTAAATATGTCTTCAGAATCACTAAATGATCGTCCGTCTTACAACGCTAAGGTAGTAATTCTAAAAATTAATCAACAAGCACATCTTCCTGGTGGAGGATGGTGGACTTTGAGATGTATTGACTCTAGAGGTGCTGAAGTTGATGAATATACTGAGGGATGCAGATTGTTTCTTGGGATTGAGGGTAATTCCTTTGTTGGAAATGATTTGGCTGCGCTTGCTTTTACAGAAACGGAAGGAGATATAGCGGAATGTACTGCTAAAGCTCTTGCTATTTTGGATGATTTTGGGTTTGTTTATTCTGGATCCGTTTGGAGAGGGGAAAGGGTTTTTGTTGAGAAATCATAATTTCTTGCTTCATTCCCTTGGTTTCAGTACTATGCGGGCATGGAGGAAACAAATGAATATAATGATGTGACAGTTCCGAAGACGAGAAGTCCTTGGAGGTTTATGATTGCTTTTGTTCTTATGCTTGCCTTGGCTGTAACTGGGTATTGTTTTCGCGGGCCTGCTGTAGAACTTTTGTCTCATGTTGTTCAGGAGGGTTCTGAAGAGGTTAAAGTTGCTTATGCGGACTCTTTTTCGAGTTTGGATCCAGCTAATTTTGAGGCTAAAAATCGTAATTTGTTAGGGAATGTATATGAGGGGCTCACTCGGTTTGACAAGAATTTAGATCTTGAGTCTGCTTTGGCGGTTAGCTGGGGGCAGATTGATGATTTGACTTGGGAGTTTAAGCTTAGGGAAAATGTGTATTTCCATGATGGGTCTATGTTGGATCCAGAAGATGTGGTTTCGAGTTTTGAGTATGCTTTGGAAAGTTCTTCTTCTCAGGTTGTTTCTTTGATCTCTTCTGTTGAAAGTATTGAGGTGTCTGGAGACAGCAAGGTTAAGGTCGTAACAACAGAAGAAGATCCAATTTTGCCAAATCGGTTGGCTCATGTTTATGTTTTCCCCTCTGAAATTGAAGATCCGTCGGGTACTTTGATAGGTACGGGGCCTTATTATTTTGAGTCTTATGGATTTACTGAGGATGAGAGGGTGTTGCTTCAGTATGAACTAAATTCTTTCCCGTATTATTGGGGAGGGGAGGCTTATTATGATGATTTGAATTTGTTGATTATTCCAGATAAAGGTGATCGCGTTAATATGCTGATTGGAGGGGAAATTGATGTTTTGGCGAATGTCGCGTCTGAGCATGTTGATGAGCTTGAATATATGGGGCTTGATGTTTATGTTCAGCCAAGTTTGGAGGTTAATTTCTTTTTATTTAATACGTTGGAGGGAAGTGTTTTTTCTGATTTAAATCTTAGAAAAGCTTTTTCTTATGCAGTTAATAGAGAGTATTTGATTAGTGATCTTGGAGAATATGCGGAGGTTTCCAACCAGTTTGTGGCTTATGGTGTTAATGGTTATGATTCTTCACTTCCAGTGTCGCTTTATGATGCCAAAGCTGCTTCTGTTATGTTTGAGGAAGCTGGAGTTGATCGGATAGAGGTTCATATGGTTAAAGGAATGGAAGCTCTTGGAGATTTTGTTGAGGAGTCGTTTTATTTTCTTGAAAATGTAGATCTTGATTATCATGGGCTTGAGGCGTTCCAGAATGGAGTTTTGAATCAACAATATGATGTTTATTTCTTGGGGTATAAAAGTGATGTTGGAGATGCGGCAGATCTTTATGAGACGTTGTTTGTGAGTGATGGAGCTTATAATGGAGGATATGACAATCCTGAGGTTGATAGGCTTGTTGAAAGGGCTTCTTCGGAAGATGATCAGTCTGCTAGGTTGAAGATTCTGAAAGAGGTAATGAATATTTTGGTTGAGGAGGATATGGCTGGAGTTCCGTTGTTTGAATCTGAACTTATTTATGGTTTCTCTCCAGATATTAGTTGGAGCCCGAGGATTGATGGATTTGTGTTTGGGGTGGAGCTTAGGTAGTAGTTGTTGTAGTGGTAGTTGTAGTGTTGGAGGTTTTTTAGTTAGCAAGGCGCAAGGCGCCTTGTCTCTTTTTAGATAAAAAACCATATGTCATACGTCATAAGTCATAAGTCTTATGTCATATGTCGTCTATCGACTGACCTCGACTCTTGATGTGTTTTCTGGTATAATTATCGGATATAACTATACCTAAATGTTCCTGAGATCAATCAAAACTAAGTTTATTGCGGTGATTTCCGTGTTGATTCTGTTGCTTTTCGGGCTGACAGGCTTGATGCTTCTTAAGGAAAAAAGTCTCGAGCTTTCTCAGGATGTTTATTGGAATGCGAAAAGCTTTGCGGAGCTCACTGTTGACGATATTGTTGAGCTCAATGAGGACTTCTTGCAGGAGGATAGTTTCTTTGCTTTTAATCGAGAAATTAAAAGTGTGTTTAAGAAAAATGAGGATATAGAAAAGATATATTTGGTGACTTATTCAGGTGATGTTGTTTATGACTCTGCGCTTGAATGGAATAGGCAATATTCTGGCGAAAGAAGGTCTATTGAGGACGAGGGGACTTTGGAACGGGTTCAGGCCAGAAATCCTTCTTTCTTGCTTGAATCAGGGCGTCTTGTTTATGTAAAACAGGATTCGGATGGTGATGAGTACTATGTTGATGCCAATGAAAATTCAACTGAACCGATTTCGGAGGTTGATAGAGTGATTGATATTGTTTATCCGTATGATGGTCAATATGCGGTTGTTTATGGGGTTACTTACGATAATTTACAAGCTAGGATTGATTCTACAAGGGCACGGATTCTTACTTTGATGGTGCTTGGAATGGCTGTAGCGTTTTTCTTAAGTTACTTGCTTTCTTCTTCTGTTGTTAAGCCTGTGAAGGCGCTTGAGATGGGTGCTCTGAAAATTGCTACCGGAGACTTTGGTTACAAGGTTCCTGTTAACAGTAATGATGAGCTTGGAATCTTGTCGAAAGCCTTCAATAAAATGGGGGATGATCTAGAGGCGAGCACGCAGGCGCTTGTTTACAAAGAGAGAGTTGCTAAAGAGCTTGAGCTTGCTAGCAAGATCCAGCATGAAATTTTGCCTAAACAAAAACCAACAATTACAGGTTTCGATATCGGAGGTGGTCTTGTTGCTGCTGATGAGGTTGGTGGCGATTGTTATGATTTTATCCAGGCCGACAAGGAGAATTTGTATGTTTATCTTGGAGATGTTACGGGGCATGGTGTGGCTGCCGGTCTTGTGGCCTCTGTTGCGAATGCTCTTCTTTATAGCTCGACAAGCTTTACAGATGATCCAAAAAAGATTGTTGAGGCGGCAAACTCTATTCTTGTTGAAAAGACTACTGCAAATATGTTTATGACTATGGTTTTGGTAAGGCTTTCAGGAGAAAACATCCAATATGTGAGTGCAGGGCATAATCAGGTTTTGAAATACAATGCTGCTGAGAAAAAGGTTGAGGAGCTCGAAACTGGAGGTATGGCGCTTGGAATGGTTGCCGATATTGCAAAAACGATTCAAGTTCATGACATTGAGATGAAAACTGGAGATGTTCTGGTTCTTTATAGTGACGGTATACCTGAGGCGAAGAATGAAAAGGATGAGCAATATGGAATGCCTCGGTTTAAAAGGGCTGTTTCAGAATATTGTGATCTTGTTACTGCGGATGGTATCAAAAATGCTCTTCTTGCAGATGCCAAGGAGTTCATGGGGGACGAGACTCAGGCTGATGATATGACGGTTGTGGTTGTTAAGAAGGTTTAGTGTTCGTGGTTATTTGACTAATTAAGTAGGATGAGGTAGAATCTTCTTCTTATTTTGCTAATTCAATAATTATGTCGGAAAAATTAAATCGTGTATCTAGGCAATCTCCTCTAATGGCAGCTGCAGTTGTTTTTGCAGGTATGTCGAACTGTGCTGGTAATGGGAAGATGTCACCTGAATTTAATGCTGCTTTTAATGTTCGTAAAGGATGTTCTGAGCTTGTTATGATGGCTGATTCTAATGATATTAGGCTCGATGAAAATGGAAGCTTTTTTGTTCAAGGGAAGCCTGAGTCTTGTGAGGGAGATATTGTTTCTCAGGAAACATGTTCATTCTCTGTTAGAGAGGATGGTTCTCGACAACTTGGGTATCAACCTGCTTGTGTTGATTCTCCTGCGCCGACTTATTCTATCACTGATGGGCAATCTCAATATGTGCTTGATGTTGCAAGGGCTGAAATGACGGGTGATCTTGCACCAATTTATCCTGTTGAGGGGCGTACTGATTGTCAGCAACTTTGGGTAAGCAAAGGAGGGGAGTACTATCCAGTTTCTGGATGTCATGAGTTCATTACTCCTATGCTAGATGACATAGCATCTTTGGCGAAACATATTGTTACTCAATCCCAGGAACAGGAAAGTCTTCGCACATCTCCTTAATTTCGTTTTTGATTCTTTCTAGTGTCGCTGGATCGTCTTTTTTTGTGATTGCTTCGTTGATCCATGCAGCTACGCGTTTCATCTCTTCCTCTTTCATCCCTCTGGTTGTCATCGCTGGAGTTCCAATTCGGATTCCTGATGGATCCATTGGTGAGCGAGGATCATCAGGTATCATGTTCTTGTTAACAGTGATTCCGGCTTCGTCGAGAGCGTGTTCAGCTTCTTTACCTGTTGCTCCTTTACTTGTTACGTCGATTAGAAGTAGGTGATTGTCTGTTCCACCGAACATTAGGTCAAATCCGAGGTCTCGGAGTTCGTTCTCGAGGACTTTTGCGTTTTTTCTGACCTGTTTTGCGTATGCCTTGTATTCATCTGATAGAGCCTCTTTGAATGCGATTGCTTTTGCGGCAATGTTGTTCTCGTGTGGGCCTCCTTGGAAGCCTGGAAAGACTGAGAAGTCCACAGCTTTTTTGAGGTGTTTTTTACACATGATCATTCCTCCTCGTGGGCCTCTTAGAGTTTTGTGAGTTGTTGTTGTTACAATGTCAAAAATTGGAACTGGGTTGTTCATTTCTCCAGCTGCAATTAGACCTGCAATGTGAGCGATGTCAGCCATTGTTAGTGCTCCAACTTCGTCTGCGATTGCCTTTACTCTTTCGTAATCGATTTCTCGAGAGTATGCGCTGTATCCGACTAGGATTAGTTTTGGTTTGTGCTCTCGTGCCATCTTTTCGATTTCGTCGTAGTCGATCGAACCTTCCTCTGTTGTTTTGTATCTTACGAAGTTGTATAGCTTTGCGAGATAGGTGACAGGGTGTCCGTGAGTCAGGTGGCCTCCGTGTGAAAGATCCATCCCTAGGACTGTGTCTCCTGGCTCTAGGATTGCGAAGTATGCAGCTACGTTTGCAGGTGCTCCTGAAAGTGGTTGCACATTTACATGTTCAGCTCCAAATATTTCTTTTGCTCTTTCGATTGCTAGTGATTCAGCTTGGTCTGTGAATTCTTGTCCTCCGTAGTATCGTCGTCCTGGATATCCTTCTGAATATTTGTTTGTAAATACTGAACCAAGTGCTTCGAGTACAGCAGGGGAGACGTAGTTCTCAGATGCTATTAGCTCGAGACCTTCTTTTTGTCGTTTTTCTTCCCCGACTAATGAGGCATATAGCTTTGGGTCGGAGGATTGGATGTGTGCTTTTGGAGGCATGTTGTAGGTAGTTAGTTGTTGTAGTGGTAGTTGTAGTATTGGAATTCCGCTGTGCGGAATGGTTAATTTATATTAATAATTTGTGATTCTGTAATTATATGGTCGATCTGTATGTCGTGGTCTTCTGCAGGTAACATCTCGTAAAGTTGGAATTCGTATGCGAGCGCAATCTTTGGGGCTTTGATGTTCTTGAGTAGTCCATCATAAAAACCTTTGCCGTATCCGATTCTATTACCATGAAGGTCGAATGCCAAGCCTGGAACTATGCACAGGTCGATTTCTTCTGGCTTTGATGTTTCTTTGGAGCAGTGTGGTATCTCCAAAATGCCTTGGTATCCGCTGTGGAGTTCTTTGAGGTTTTCTAAATGATAAAGTTTGAGAGTGTTTGTGTCGGTACAGACTGTAGGAAGTATTATTCGTTTGTCTGAGTGGTGTTTTTTTATAAGCTTGAGCGTGTCGATTTCCTCTTTCATAGAAGCGTATAGCAGAACTGTTTTTGCACTTTGAAAAGGCTCGAATGACTCGAGATTATTTATGATTTTTTTCGTGTGGGAGTTTTTTTTAAATAATCCCAGGCTTTGCCTCTTTTTTTTGACCGTTGCACGAATTTTTTGCTTTCTTGGCACGTCGTTCATTTTACTCTTAACTTGATCGTTTTCAACATTGTTTTTACTTGCCAAAATGCGTATAATTTCGCGTGATATAATTTAAATTTATTTCTCATGTCTTCCTGTAAAAATAAAATGATTTCGCTTGCACTGATTAGTGTTCTGGTTGGTGCTATATCTGGTGCGGGTGCTAGTGTTTTTCTTATATCTAGTGGAATTCTAGAATACGATGAAACTGTTGAGGCTACTGTTTCAGAGATTTATACAGAGGAGTCTAGGATTATTGATGCCTATGAAGATGTTGCTCCTGCTGTTTTGAGCATAATTGCTTTGCAAGATTTAAATGCTTATTACGAAGAGTACTGGGGAGATTTGGACTACTACTATTCTTACGATACTGCTGAAGAGGTTGAATACGCGGAGGTTGGAGGTGGTACAGCTTTTTTGATTAGTGCTGAAGGAATGGCTATTACGAACAGGCACGTTGTTGAGGATCGAGACTTGGAATACGTTGCTTATACATCTGATGGATTGGTTTTTGATATCAAAATTCTTGATATTGATATGAATAACGATCTTGCGATTTTGCAATTGAATGCTGATGAAGGAACGGAGGAAGAGGATTTGCTAGGCAAGCTTGATTATGTTGAGCTTGGAGATGCTGATGCTCTAAAAGTTGGTCAGATGGTACTTGCTATCGGAAATGCTTTTGCGGAGTATGCGAATACGACAACTGCAGGTATTGTTAGTGCTACAGGCCGTGAAATTTTGACTGCTGGTCTTGGTGGACGTGGTGTTTCTGAGCTTGATGACCTGATTCAGACTGATGCGGCTATCAATCCTGGGAATAGTGGGGGACCTCTGATCAATCTTGAAGGACAGGTTATCGGTGTTAATACTGCTATTGATTCAGAAGCTGAGGGTATTGGTTTTGCGATTCCTATCGATGACGTGATCAAAATTGTGAACGCATACAACACTTACGGTTATATTGCATATCCTTATATCGGAGTTGCTTATGTGATGATTGACGAGTCTGCTAATCAAAGGTTAAGCCTTGGTGTTGATTATGGTGCTGCTCTTGTTGGTAATCAGAAAAAAGGAATTCCTGCTGTTATAGATGGTAGCCCTGCTGATGAGGCTGGTTTGAAAGCTAAAGATATAATTTTGATGGTTGATGATGAGTATATTGTGATGGGGAATACACTTGATGACATCCTTAATGAATACACTATTGGAGACGAAGTTACTTTGACTGTTTGGAGGGATGGTAAAGAGATTGAGGTTGATGTGACGTTGGGGCAGACGAAGTA
>CAZRWH010000036.1:0-1900 GCA_964603905.1 uncultured Candidatus Peribacteria bacterium
ACTACCTATGGCACCAGGACTAATTGCACTAATAGTACTAGCAGTACTGACGCTCCTTTATGTTATTGGAGCATACAACGGACTTGTTACAAAGCGAGTAAGATGTGAAGAAGGATGGTCGGACATCGACGTACAACTAAAACGGAGATACAACCTAATCCCAAACCTTGTTGAAACTGTCAAAAGTTATGCAGATCACGAAAAAGAAACTTTTGAAAACGTAACAAAAGCAAGGACAGCAGCAATGAACAACAATGGAACTCCAGGAGAACAAGCACAAACAGAGAACATGCTGGCTGGAGCGCTTAAGTCTCTTTTTGCAGTAGCAGAGAACTATCCAAAACTTGAAGCGAACAAAAACTTCCTCAATCTTCAAGCTCAGCTTGCAGAAACAGAAGACAAAATCCAAGCTTCACGACGGTTCTACAACGGAACAGTTAGAGATTACAACACAGCAATACAAGTTTTCCCTAAAAACATCATTGCAGGGATGTTCAAATTTATGAAAAAAGAGTTCTTCGAAATCGAAGATGAGGCAGAACGAAAAAACATAAAAGTTGACTTCTCTAAGTAATGGCATACGTTTACAAAGAAATACGAAAGAACAAGATTAAATCTGTTGTCTTGCTTTCAGTCTTCATCGTCATGATCGGATTCATAGGTCTCGCACTAGGGATGGCTACAGGCGGTGAGCCTTATGGAGGACTGATCGCAGCAGGAGCTTTTGCAATGGTTTACGCATTGATTGGATACTTCGCTGGATCAAAGATGGCGCTTGCAGTGTCAGGCGCAAAAAGAATCGATAGAAGCAGTCTGCCACAGGTCTACAACATGGTTGATAACCTTTGTATTACAGCAGGACTGCCGGTTCCGGAAATTTATATTATCAACAGTCCAGCTCTCAACGCTTTTGCAACAGGGCGAAATCCTGAGAAATCAGCAATCGCACTGACTCGAGGAATCGTAGAGACGCTTGATAAGCGCGAGCTCGAAGCTGTTATAGCGCATGAGCTTTCACATATTGGGAATTACGACATCAGGCTTTCGATGTTGGTTGTGGCGCTCGTCGGGGCGGTCTCAATTATCTCAGACATTGGAATACGAATGGTGTTCTACAACGGAGGAGGAAAGCGTGACGGAAGGGCTCAATTGGCAATGCTAGCAATATCGATATTTTTGGTGGGGCTATCCCCGTTAATTGCACTGATGTTGCAGATGTCGATTTCGCGGAAACGTGAGTATTTGGCGGATGCAAGCGGGGCACTTTTAACCCGTAATCCAAACGCTCTGGCAGATGCTTTGGAGAAAATTGCAGGAAAATCTCAGCTCCAGCAGGCAACAAAAGGAACTGCTCATTTGTACATAGGAAACCCTCTTAAAAAAGGTTTCTTCGGTAAAATGTTCGCAACGCACCCTCCAATTGAAGAGAGGATCAAGGTGTTGCGAGAGATGGGGTAGGCGGGGTATGATAATTTCCTGAATTTAAAACTAAAAATAACATGACGCTAGGAGAAGATTGGGATCAAAGTGGTCCACCAAGAGCTATCGAAGAAGATCCAGTAGCTGCACTAGATGCAGAGTTGAAAAAGTCCCGCGAGTTCGCGGAGGAATTAAGGCAAGATGCCAAAAAACATATACGAATTGGTCGATTAGGTGCGGGTGCTGGAGTTCTTGCAATGCTTTTTGCTGTTGGTGTTACTCAAGTAGCATCGCGAGCTAACATCAAAGCCAACAGAGCCTTAGCCGAATGCCAAAAAAAACTTGAACCACTCGACTCAACAGACCACATGCAATGCCGAGAAAACATCCGAGCGATGCTCACAGAAGTAGGTGTCGAGCTCACAGACGAGGTAGAGTCTCAAATATTACAATCGTGTAGCTTGGCGCAAGGGTGGGAGCC
>CAZRWH010000036.1:2000-10845 GCA_964603905.1 uncultured Candidatus Peribacteria bacterium
AAAGGAGCAAAAGACGAAGGATTTAAGACAATTTGTATCTGTGAAAAAGGAAAAGACCAGCCTTATCGAAGTTACGGTGTGGCAGACGAAATCATCATGGTCGATAAATTTTCAACAGGGTTCTTTGACATAGAGCAAGAACTAATCGACAAGAACGCAATCTTGATTCCACACGGATCATTTGTGAGTTATATCGGCCCAGAAAGAATGAAAGACGTCAAAGTAATGCACTACGGAGACAAAGGGATCCTAGAATGGGAATCAGATCGTACCAAAGAACGTGAGTGGCTTCTCAACTCAGGCCTAAGACTTCCGAAGATATTCGAAAAACCTGAAGATATCGATAGGCCAGTAATCATCAAATTCCACGGAGCACAAGGAGGATTTGGGTATTTTATCGCAAACTCACCAGAAGAGTTTTACAAAAAAATGATAGATCACCCAGGTCAAAACGATTATGCGATCCAAGAATACATCGTTGGAGTTCCAATTTATACTCACTTCTTCTATTCAAGCCTTACAGATGAGATTGAGGTGATGAGTTTTGACAAAAGATACGAATCAAACGCGGATTCAATCGGACGAATCGCGGCGAAAGATCAGCTTGATGCAAACATCGAAACTTCATACACAATTACAGGGAACATACCTGTTGTTGTTCGCGAATCACTTCTTCCACAGATCTTCAAAATGGGAGAAGACGTAGTTCGCGAAGCGAAGAAATTGGTGCCAAAAGGTCTCTATGGTCCATTCTGTTTAGAGGCAATTTTGGATCCAAAGCTAAACTTCTACGTTTTCGAAATCTCAGCTCGAATTGTGGCAGGTACAAATCCATATACAGAAGGTTCTCCATACACTGCACTTAAGTATGACGTACCAATGAGTACAGGTCGCAGAATTGCACGAGAAATCAAGACCGCAATTGAGTTAGGTCGACTCGAAGAGATTTTGGGCTAGAATTTAAAAGGTATAGAAAGTACAATCAACACTGTTAAAACAGAAGGATAAAGGGTATCATCAACTCTTCATTCTTCATTCTAAATTCTTCATTCAAAAAAAATGGACATCTCAAAAATCATCGCAAACTACGACCTAGAGAATATTACAATCGGAGTACTCGGAGGCCACAGCGCACTTGATGTATGCCGTGGAGCAAAAAAACACGGATTCAAGACAGTAGCAGTCTGCCGAAAAGGACGTGAAAAAACTTTCACCAAATACTACAAAAGCAGAGACGGGAAAGGTTGCATCGACGAGACAATCCTAGTCGACGAATTCTCAGATGTGACGAACGAAGATGTTCAGCAGAAGCTTCGTGACATGAACACGATCTTCATTCACAACAGATATTTCTGGGTTTATTTCAAAGACTTTGCAGATATCGAAGAAAGATTCCACGTTCCAATTTACGGACTTCGGCAAGGAGTTAAACTAGAAGAAAGAGACCAGCCTCTCAACCAATACCACTTGCTTGAGAAAGCTGGAATCAGGTTGCCAAAGATTATTCGCGAGGGAGGAGAGGTTCTTGATCAGGAGGAGCTTAAAAAACGAATGGACGAGCACTTCGCAGAAGGAGGCGCACCACTTCTAATCAAAGCAAACGAAGCAACACGTTCATACGAGAGAGCTTTCTTTGTCGCAACAACAACAGATCAATACTTCAAAAAAGCGGACGAGATGGTCGCTGCAGGAATTACAACCCGAGAGAATGTTGACCAGGCAACAATCGAAGAGTTTATCGTCGGAGCACAAATCAACCTTAACTTCTTTTACTCTCCAATAACTGGAGAGCTAGAACTGATGGGTACAGACGCACGTCGTCAGACAAGCATGGACGGATTTCTTCGTCTAGACGCCAAAACTCAAACAGACCTACTGGATTCAGGATACAAGCCATCAATGATAGAGACAGGACACTTCGCAGTAACAATGAAGGAGTCACTGGTTGAGAAGGCTTACGAAATCGGAGAAAAATTCGTAAAAACAATGGACGAAACAGTGCCTCCTGGAATGATCGGTCCATTCGCTTTGCAAGGAGCTGTAGCGGCGGGTCACGGAAAAGAGGAGTTTGTGATCTTTGATGTAAGTATGAGGATTCCAGGTTCGCCAGGAACTCCATTTACTCCATATTCTGGATACTTGCACGGTGAATCAATCAGTTACGGAGAAAGAATTGCAATGGAACTCCGCGATGCAATTGATGCAGGACAAATACAGAAAATCCTTACATAAAGTGTAAATAAGCTTTCGCCATATTTTGGATGCTCAGCAATACAACTATTGCTTCTGTTATGCTACAATGCTCGGGCCAGTGCAAGGAAGCAAAGCGGTCCTAGCACCTCTATAAATAAGCTGTTTTGCGACAGCAAAACACCATGGACTACTCACTTCTCATTACTCACTACTCACTAAAATATGCGCGCAGTAATCTTAGCAGCGGGACGCTCAAAAAGAATGGCTCCGGTGAAGGACAAGAACTTCCTGAAATTTCTTGGTAAAACGTTGATCGAACATCAGATTGAAAACGTCAAGAACGCAGGGTTTTCAGACATTACGATTATTGGAGGTGCTCATAATCTGGATAATCTGAAAGGATTAGGTGTAAACGTTGTGCAACAAGAGGATTTAGATCAAGGAATGGCAGGAGCAATGATGAGCCTTGAGGAGCATCTTGGAGACGAGCCGATAATGCTTTTGAGTGCGAACGATTATCTGGAAGACAAAGCTTTTGAATTAATGAAAAACGCAGCAGAAAACAGCGATGCAGAAGCCTATTTATTAGCAAAAAAAGTAGACTCATATTTCCCTGGAGGATATCTGAAAATTGACGAAGGAAAAGTTACAGAGATAGTTGAGAAACCAGGAGAAGGAAACGAACCGAGCGATATGATAAATATCGTGCTTCACGTTTTTAAAAATCCAAAAAAATTCATTCAAAAAATTCGAAACACTAAGTCGGAGCAAGACGATTGGTATGAGGTTGCACTGGACGAGATGATGAAAGAAGGGATAGCAATCGAGGCGGTACCATATGATGGATACTGGCAAGCGATCAAATTCCCATGGCACATCCTCAAATTGCAGCAATATTTCTTGGAAAATATCGAAGGTCAAAATATATCAACGAGCGCACAAATAGCAGACACAGCTGTGATAAAAGGCGACGTGATTGTCGAAGAAGGAGTGAAGGTATTTGATAACGCAGTGATCAATGGGCCTGCATATATCGGTGCAAATACAGTGATTGCAAACAATGCTCTTGTAAGGGATTCAATTGTAGGAGCAGACTCAGTTATTGGATACAATACAGAGGTCGCAAGATCTCATCTCGGGGAAGGGATTTGGCTTCACATGAACTATGTTGGAGACAGTGTGTTGTGTGACAACGTTGCCTTGGGAGGTGGTACGGTTACAGGTAATTTCAGGCTGGATGAAGGAGAGGTTGGAATGAATGTGAAAGGTCAAAAATTTTCAACTCAAACAAATAAATTAGGTGTGGTAATAGGAGAAGGATGTAGGGTCGGAATTAATGTTTCAACAATGCCAGGAATCAAAATAGGAGGTGATTCATTCATAGCTGGAGGATTAATAATTGCAGAAGACATTCCGGAAGGAAGTTTTGTGAAAGGTAAGACAGACCTCGATATCCGCGAAAACAAATTCAAGTCTAAGAAAAGAAACAGATTATGAAGCTATCGATAACTCTCGTTAATTACAATCAGAAGTATTTTCCCAGAATGTGTGTCGAGTCTCTTAAGCAGAGTAAGACCAATTTTGATTACGAAATCATTGTCTTGGACAACAATTCCAAGGATGAAAGCGTAGATTATTTAAAAAAAGCAGAGAAAGCGGGCGACATTAAGTTAATCCAATCTCACAAGAATCTAGGATTTGGACGCGGTCATAATCTTGCTGCAAAAAACGCAAAAGGAGAGTACATATTGATACTGAATTTGGATATAACAATGCCACCTGATGCATTGCAGAAACTTATTAACTATATCGAGGCAAATCAGGAGATAGGAATACTTGCACCGAAATTGATTTATCACAATGGGCACGTTCAGGAATCTTGTAGGAGAGATATGAGTTTTACAGATTTGATAATCAAAAGAACTCCTCTAAAACACATTCCATTTCTCAAGAAAAGATGTGACATGTATCTGATGAAGGACTTCAATCATTCAAAGACTCAAGATGTTGACCTGTTGGTGGGAGCATTCCTTTTGATGCCAAAAAAAGTTTTCGATGAGGTGGGTGGATTTGATGAAAGGTACTTCCTGTTTATGGAGGATTTTGATTTATGCAAGACGGTACGTGAAAAAGGGTACAGGGTGGTTTATTACCCAGAGGTTGAGGCCGTGCATTACCACAAGAGATTAAGCGGAGGGTCAATTTTCGGACAATTTACAAAAAAAGTATTCTGGACACACGTAATAAGTTCAATAAAATACTTCATGAAATGGAAATTTAACAAACCTTAAACATGACAAAGAAAATACTGATCGGATTCCTGATAGGAACATTGCTTGTTGCAACAGGATGTTTCGGAGGAGGAACAATTATTGAAGGAGAGGTACAAAAATACTATGTAACGGACCTTCTCGAAGACCCAAATAACAGGAATATTCTGCGTTCAACTACGGCGTGGAGTGAGGATGCAGTTTTTGAACTACTTATACCTGAGCATTGGGAAGTGAAGCAGGACAAAAAAGATGAGTTCAACACAGATTACTACTTACAATCAACACAGTTCCCGTCTGGAGAATGTATTGCTTTGCCTGGAACGATTGGATACGGAATACCTGAAGAATGGGAAAAAGACCTTTGGTACACAACAACACCAAATACAGGTGGTGATGACTACTATTTCTATGAAGTACAAGATGACGGGACACGTATTCCACAGATAAGAATTATAGAATTCCAAGACGGATATGGGAACTACTACATCATGGAGCTTCAATATCCGGAATCAGACTATGAAACTTGTAATGCAGACTTTTCAAACATCGTTACATCTTTCGCAATAGTTACAACTTCTCTAGAAGATTCATATTCGGAAGAAGAGGTCTATCAGCCACAACTACCGATGATCTCTATCATGCTTGAAGAAGACAGTAGTCAGAGATTGGTGATTGAGTATCCACACAACTGGGTTGTTGGAAGTACGGAAGACAACATCACGTACCTCTATGAGGAAGAAAAAGGATGTAAGCTGTTTGCTGGAGTGCCAGATCGAGACCTTTCGGAGGCGGCTGGTTACGAAGAAGACGTTATTGTTCTAGATAATAACGACATGGCTAAGCTGTACAAACTGTACGACGGACAAGAAAACTTCTACATGGAGCTGATTTCAGATGAGCACGACGGAATAACTTACAACTTTGAGCTAACGGAAATCGCTGACGACGCATGTGTGTCAGACTTCGAAACAATCGTAAAAAGCTTTAGAACGTATCAAGAAGAGTTGGCTGCTCAACAGGGGATCGTAAGTGATGAGCAAGAGGAAGAAGAGGTGGAAGCAGTTGAAGAAACTCAAGAATAAGCGTCGAATAGAGGCTTGATATCAACATTAGAGATGTCCTGCTCAGAGAGTGGGGCATCTTTTATTTCTGGTAGCTTGTCAGTATAAAGTTCGCGTTCTTCTCGGTAATAAACCCCGATAGGAATCTTACGATCCCATTCTTCAGCAAGTTTAAGCGCGGTCATTTTGTCTGTTGGATCGTACCCTTCTTCATCTTCCAATTTATAAACTTTCTTTTGGAACCACTGATAAGTGTTAACCTTGTTAAAAGTTATACATGGCTGAAGCACATCAATGATTGCAAAACCACGATGAGCGTGAGCTTGTTTGATAAGCTCTTTGAGATGAGGTATGTCACCGGCAAAGCCACGCGCAACAAAGGTCGCTCCACTAACAATCGCAAGTGAAAGAGGACGTGTTGGCACCTCAATTACCCCTAGAGGAGTGGATTTGGACTTAGAGCCAGTATCACTCGTAGGAGACGCCTGCCCCTTTGTAAGCCCATATATTTGGTTGTTGTGAACAATGTAAGTCATATCAAAGTTCCTTCTCATCGCATGAATGTAGTGAGCCATTCCGATTCCATACCCATCGCCATCACCAGAAGTAGCGATAACATCAAGTTTGTGATTCGCCATCTTGAGACCCTCAGCAACAGGTAGAGCACGCCCGTGTATAGATTGAAAGCCGCTAACATCAATCCAGAGCGGCATTTTTGGTCCGCATCCAATTCCAGAGACCATGACCGTATTGGCAGGATCAAGTTCAAGCTCGGAAACAGCCATTTTAAGCGCTGTCAAAATCCCAAAATTACCACACCCCGGACACCAGTCCGAAGTTCTTCCTTTCTCAGTTGTGTCTAAGTTTTTCAGCTCAGCCATTTTAAAATTTCTTTAGGATAAAAAGGTCTTCCATCGTACTTAAGGAATTTTTCTTCAAACTCAAAACCTGTATATTCTCGAACAACGCCTCCAAATTGAGCAGCAATATTGCTTTCGATGAGGACAGGCCTTTTTGCTCGATCCAAGTGTTTCTTGATCTCTTCTGTAGGAAAAGGAAGTACGCAGAAAGTGTGAACAAGCGCAATCTTCTTATCTGGAGCCATGGCCATTGCTTCGAGAACAGGTCCTTTTGTAGAGCCCCAAGAAAAGATAGTGATGTCAGCATCTTCAGGGCCGTAATATCGAACTCGATCACCAATCTCGGCCTCCATCGCCTCCCATTTTTTGTGACGTTTCTCCATCATCTTATTTCTCATGTCAGCATCTTCGGTGAAGTCACCATTTGTATTGTGTTCATTCGAAAAAGCTCCCCAAACTCCATCCCCAGCCTTGGCACGAGGTGAAATACCGTCTTCAGCTAGTGCATAGCGTTCGTAATCCGCAGATACATCCTTGATAAGTTTACCGCGATCGACTTTCCATCCATCAGGCACCTTGAAAGGGGCGACACTGCGTGCACCATTGCCCAGATATTTATCAGTAAGAATTATTACAGGTATTTGATATCGCTCAGCATAATTGAAAGATTGTAACCCAGCTTCAAAGCACTCTTCTTGATCTCCAGGGGTCAGAATTACTCGAGGGAAATCACCTTGCGACGCATGCATGCAGAATCGCAAATCAGACTGCTCAGTCCAGGTAGGCAGGCCGGTGCTAGGTCCAGGCCTAGAAGCAACAGCAACAACCAAAGGGGTCTCGGTAATAGCAGCTAAGCCAAGTGCTTCAGTCATCAAAGCGAAACCTCCACCAGAAGTAGCGGTCATTGCTCGCACTCCAGCATGAGCAGCTCCAATCGCCATCAATATTCCAGAAATTTCATCTTCAGTATGTTTCATTGTGAGGCCCATATCCTCTTCATGCGCTGCAAAGAAATGCATAAATTCGCTAGCAGGCGTCATCGGATACCCTGAGAAAAATTTACATCCAGACTTCACGCACCCAATAGCAGCAGCCTCATTTCCGCCAATAGAAATGCGCTTCTCTTCTGTCGCAGCCTCAACTTTATATCCAAAATCAACATCGGAGGCAGCATCGTATCCATCTCGAGCAACTTCTATATTATGGGTTACAACTTCTTTTCCTTTTTTGTGAAAAGCGAAGTCAATCATGTCTTCCAAAACCTGAAAATCAACTCCAACAAGAGCCAAAGATGCTCCGAGAGCTACCATGTTTTTCATTACAGGTAGTCCGTTATGTTTCTTCACGATCTCGGCCATTGGAAGCTCAATGCCATCAGCCTTAACGGATTGAGGGTCATACAAAATAACGCCATCTTCAACAACCTCGTCTCGATGTCGATCATAAGTTTTTTGATCCAAAGCAATCAAAATATGAACATCTCTAATTTGAGACTTAACGTCTCGGTCAGCGACATGAACTTGATAAGTATTGTGTCCGCCTCGAATCAAGGATGGATACTCAGAATAGTCATGTGTCCACATCCCAACTCTCATGCACGCACGAGAAAACATCTTTCCGGTAACAAGAATACCGTACCCGGCCTCACCTCCAATTTTCCAGTTAAAATTATTCATAATTCAAGGTTCTATTCCTCGACATGGATTACAGCAACAGGGCAAGACGCTTCTGCTTCCTTGTTAGTCATTAAATCTTCGTCAGCTATTTCAAGCTCGTTGTTTGTATTTCCAATAAGCGTTGATTTTCCATCGTCATCCATTTTCCAGAATTTAGGACAAACCATAACGCAAGCGCTACATCCAATACAATTGTCTCGATCGTGTACTACTTTAGCCATTTTTGTTTAAAATTACAGGATAGTCTAGGCCCCATTATACGGTAAAAATTTCTAAACTCTAGGAGATTTCTCCCCTCTGGAACATGCGAATTACTTCCGGATACCACTTCTTCTCAAGTGCTTGAACGCGGTCTTTGAGATCATCAACGGTGTCTCCAGGTTTAACCTCGCATTTTTTTTGTAAAATAATGTCTCCAGTGTCACAACCTTCATCAACAAAGTGAATTGTCATGCCAGTTTCAGTATCTCCAGATTTTAGAACAGCATCATGTACACTGGAACCAAAAAAACTTTTCCCGCAATACTTAGGAATAAGAGCAGGATGAACATTTATGATTTTGCGAGAGAAGCGCTTAACAAACCCTTCGCTCAAAATCCTCATATATCCAACAAGAACTACTAAATCCACGTCTCTTTCTTCGAGAGCATCGGCCATCTCGCCGTCGAACTCTTCTCTGGTTTTGCCTTTGGGATCAATATAGAGCGTAGGAAATCCCTGAGCCTCAGCTCTTTCTAGCGCATAGCACTTCTTGTTGCTCAAAACCAAAGACAGTTCAACAT
>CAZRWH010000037.1:0-4769 GCA_964603905.1 uncultured Candidatus Peribacteria bacterium
CGACGATTGCGCGGAATCGTCTTCACTTCGGACCGCTGTCCTCGCTACTACATAGTAAATCCCCCGACTGGGTTACAGCCGGGAGATTAAGGAGGAGGTGTTGGAAAGGATATTCCCCGTCGAAACCGGGAAGTCCTACCAATTATATCTGAAAGTTGTTCAGATCGAAGTCTAGTAGCGTGATATCGTAAGGTCTTTTGTATAGAGAAGGTTCTTCGAGATCATTCTCGTAGTACTCAACTCCTTCGAAAACCTCATCACGCAGGAATGCGTATTTTGCATCCAATATGTCGTTTACGTCCGCCAATTCACGGAATGATTCCCCGTGAAGGACGTAATAGACATAACTCTCTGCAAAATCTTCGAATGGATCAGTTGAAGCGTAACCGCTGACAAAGTTGTAGAACGCATCGCTCTCATCGTCATTCCATGAAAGCTCATAGAAGTCGATACTAGGATCATCATTTTTGACAGGCTTGCTTCCGTCTACAAACTTGGAGTTTCCTGCCCAGCTTGAGCCTTCTAGCATACCTAGATCTACAACATGTCCCATCTCATGGACAAGGACAGCGGTCAGTTCTTGCTCTGAGACATCAACACATCGTAATTTGATTATGTGGCCTCCAGCCTGACCTCGTTTCGCATTTGTTTCAAAGATCAATTCCAGCTGATCAAGCTCTTCAGTGTGTGCTTCCGGTAAAGCCGCCAAAGTTTTGTCGACAACCGATGAACACCATTCTCCGGTTGGAGTATAAGACTCTTCCGGTGTAGGCTCCGATTCCATGGCACTGACAGCATAGTCAGTAGGATTTTCTGAGACATTGAGATTCAATGTCGCTAGCAAAATCGAATTTAGAATTAGTAGAGCCAAAGGCTTAATCATCTTCTTTTCCTAATTGGTAAAGATCGTGAGTATAACCGCAAAAGCGCGGCTTGTCAAGGGCTTTAGAATAATAGCTTTTGAACACCTGCACTACCATAAGAAATAGCAGCATCTAGGGCTCCTCTCCAGCTCCAAACATGTCTTTTTATGATGCTCTCTTCGTCAAAACTCGTAGCATAAGTAATTCCTTGAGTGATAGCAATTAGAGCGACAGCCCAAGGGTGGTTCTCAAGATTTCGTCCATGCATCATCGCGTCTCCAAACACCATGACTAGTGCAGTAAGAACAATAGTTGCATAAACAGCAATCGCCTCAGCAATTTTACTATTAATATCTACGTCTCCAATACTGAAATCATCAGGGATAACAGCATCAATAATCAATTTAGCCAATGTGACAGGGATATGTTGAGCAGCAGCATAAGCAAAATAATGTGGCTCAAGATCCATCTCCGGTCCAGAAATAGTATTAGAAGGAGATGCAGGCCCTGTATATCGACTAAAAGCATTATCAGCCAGCGCAGGATTTGTCATCATGGCTGCAGTAATTGTAGTCAGCGCCGCACAAGCTCGTACCATTTTAGGGTGAGACTGTACAAAAGCACGCATTTCTTCAAGTGAAGTTCCTGCATTTTCAAGAAGCTGCCTAGCTTCATTAGACAGATTGGTTTCTGACGCAAGAGAAACAATATCGTCGTATTGCTCCATCATCCTCGGTGATAGGGTAGATAAATCAAAAGAGGGGTCTGTTACCGCTTGAGCAAGTAATTCACCTTCTTCAAACCATTGTTGTTCAACATTTGTATCCCAAACATCGTTTAAATGATTCATGTGTAAGCTTCTTTAATAAAAACAAGAAGCCTAGTCTACAACATTTATTGCGCCCTTGTCAAGCTTGATACTCAGCTTGTCTTTGGCAGTATCGTATATATGGTCTGAAAGATCTTCTCCGTCAAAATTATCCTCAGCCCTTAGTTTGCCAAGAATAAATTCAAGAGTAGATCTATAAAGTTCAACTTTTACAGATTCAGGCTGGTCTAGGGTAGCAATAACTTCATGTACGCTTTGCTCGTAAGTTCCGGCCTTTTGCAGTTCGTCGCCTTTGAGTTTTAGGAGGTCAGCTTGGTTCCAGAAATTTTTCTTTTGAGACAAGAAAAGTTGTTCTGTTTCCATGTAACCTTCAACAATTTTTGAATTGATATATCCAGAAGGATTACCTTGAGCAACTGCAGAAGCTATCATCTGGTCGTACCGATTATTCATGAAGGCTTGAACATCATAAGATGCCTCAATTTGGCTCGGATGAATTCCAGTTCGATTAAGTTCATTGTCCATTTGAGAAATACGACTTATCAGGATTGAGTCGCTGTGCTCCCAGTTAACATCCGTATAAGATTCAATATTTGTGAAAGCTTCTCTGTATTCTAGTCTCAACTTCGCCGGGTCTTTTGTTGTTGTGGACATTGTTGTCAAAAGCACACCTTCAACATAATTTTTGTAAGCCTCTTGTCGTCCTTCAAAACCAGGTTTTCGTGATAAGTCTGTTATTTGTTGTAGAACCGCTGGGTCTCCAGTTGTTTCAAATTGATTTGTTAGAGCATCAACCCTTCCTTTTATAGTAGGGTCAGCTTGGATCCCTTCAAAAACACTTTTCGAATCGATAAACATAAGCTCAGTCGCTACGTCAAAATATTTGTCGTCATCAAGATTAACCGAGGCTTTTTTGATACCATCGATTCTATCAAGTAGGCCACTGTTGTGCATGTCTGCATCGATCATTGCTCTAAATGAATTTTGAGGATTCGAAGATGCAGCTGCTGATGCGTAATCTCTGTCAAAATCAGCTTTGTTAATAGAAGCTAAGAAGTGTTCTTTTTTTAGTTCTAGAAGTGCGTCCCATTGTGGCGCGAAATAGTCAACGTCAGTGCCGTCAACGATATCTTTTACCGAATCAAACTGTGCCGAAATATAACGCTTGTATTCTTCTAGAGCTTTTTCTTTGTTTTCAAATCTTTCAAGATGCAGTTTTGTGTCTAATTTAGCAGGCGCAGGAGGAGTGACCTCAGGTACGACGACTGTTGCATCCATATCTCGGAAATGTCTTTCGAATTCGCTTGTTAATACTGTGTTTGTAAGTATTTGTCCTTCTGTTAATGAGGCTTTGAGAGATTTTTCAATACGAACCAAAACATCATCCACAACCTTGAGATCCGCAGGAGTTAATGGCTCTTTGATCGCCAGATGACCTGTCTCTGAATAAAGCGCACTTAGCGCAAGAGTCTTAACTGTGTAATATTGAGGTCCATACTTATCTACAAGAGGGAAGTTAGAACCCCTTATTATAGATAGAAGCTCTTGAGTTTTTCGTCTGTAAACTTTTGAAGGTGTTCCAGCCAAATGCAGTTTGTCGACGTACATTACTTGGAAATCGTTTGATGAGATCTGATTGCCAGTTTGTTTGAAAACTTCAAAGTCACCAGATATCTCTTGTAGTCGAGCTCGGAAATCATCAAGTATTTTTTTCTTAATACCATCGATTCGACTTTCCATATCGGTATCATTAGATGAAAGCCCACGAATAGATGCCTCAAGCATAGATCGAAGCTCCTTACTCTTGAATTTTTGAGCGATTAGAAGTTCAGAACGCTCATTGATTTCGTTGTCCCAATTAATAAGGTCATAACCTGACAGAAGTTCTCCATCAGAACCTTCAAGACCTTTTAGTTCCGTCTTTAATATTTGCCCAGCATCAAGCTCCATCGCATACCCGTAAAAATCGAGCATTCTACCGTTTTCAAAGTCAGCTTCAATAAGGATGTACTTACCACCAGTATATTTGAGAGTTGCCTTGCTTCCTTTTGCAATTACGTTAACAGTGTTTCCACTTTTGTATTCGACGTGCAGCTTACCGTTTTTACAACATTTAGGCCCTTTTTCTCGGAT
This sequence comes from uncultured Candidatus Peribacteria bacterium, assembly GCA_964603905.1. Taxonomy (GTDB): domain Bacteria; phylum Patescibacteriota; class Gracilibacteria; order UBA1369; family UBA12470; genus CAZRWH01. The sequence continues at coordinate 3,826 of CAZRWH010000037.1, forward strand.
ATTTTTATCGATTGCTCCTTTCAAAAGCTCATCATTCAAATTCTCGGCAGTGATAACATTTCCTTCTTTGTAAGCCTTCAATTCTAGCGTTCCATTTGTGGTAAATTTGCCAAAAATCTCAATCAAATCTCCTCCAGCGATACCAATAGAGTTGTTAGCAGGAACTTGTGCCCCTTTAACAATCCATTGATCCATAGTGTCGCTCCATTCGATCTTTGCAGAGCTGTCAAGTCCTGACGCTTTTAGGGCTTCAGAAGCTTTGCTGTCGATTGTCCAGAAATTGTTATAAAACTCCTTAACACCCTCAGCAAAGTTGATTGGATCAGATGCATCAAGTGGGAAAGGGATCTCTTTTGTAGGATCGTCAGCCTGTCTAAGCTTAACAATTCCATCAAACTCTTCGTATGCAAATGGGTAGCCGTTGAGCCACAATCTGTCGTTTTTGACCTTAACTTCAACTCCTTCAATTTGTCCGATTTGGCTGATTTTTTCAGATAAACTTCTGTCAGCTTCACTCAAGCTTGTATCAACTTCTTTTGCATTGAGCTTAGCTGCAACAACTTCAGGGTTACCAGCATGAAGTTGCATAATAGCGGCAAGCAAACTTTCATCAGGGAACATTTGCTTAAGTTCAAGCGCGCTATCAACGCCAGCAAGCTCCATAAGCTCTCCAACAGCTCGGTAAAGAGACTTTCTAAGTCCTTCCTTATCAAGTTTAGATAGTTGGTCCGCTTCTGTATCTGTGACATTCGGGTCATCAAGAAGTTCACCGATATCAATTTCACCGTCACCTTCAGCGTAAAGATCTGCCAAAGTTGTGACTTTAACATCGGTAAGCCTCATGATTAAACCTGTTCTGTCTCGGCTTTTCTCCATGCCGGCCTCTTTTAAGAACCAGCTCATCTCCTCGCTGTCGACACTAGGTGTCAGCCAGTCTATTCCAA
>CAZRWH010000037.1:4869-10676 GCA_964603905.1 uncultured Candidatus Peribacteria bacterium
GCTATCTATCAAAGTGTCCGCTTTGAACTCTTCAGCTTCCTGAGTTGCAGACTCGTAATCTTCACGCCATTGTCCAACGTGGTCGACCAACGATTTTAGCTCTGCATAAGAGACTGTATCTTGGGAATGAGCACTTTTTAATTCATCAAGGAAGTTATCGACATAAGTCTCGTCGGTTCCAGCTTTAAGAAGAGCTTTTCTCATCTCAACTTGAGTTGCCTCAGAGCTAAAGCTGTTCATCCAGTCTTTGAAATTCACATCAGGGTTTTTGCTAGCTAGAGAAGTTACCTTAACAGGCCCTAAAACAGGAGGACGTCCATCTCCTTCAGGTAGCAACGGCACTGCAATCTCCTCACGAGGTTTGTAGCTCGTTTCGGGAGCGGTGTTCTGTAATTCGAGCGAATTTTCTGGTGAATTTTCTGGGCTTGGAGCCATTTTGGTGTTTTTTTATCTGTAAATTATAGCAGAAAAGCTAGTTTTTGTTAATAGCCTTCGTTAGGTTGTAAGTTTGTATCATGTCTTCGTAAAAAAGGTCTGTCTCGAATTTAAGCTCATCCTCTATTTCCGGCATGAACATTACGAAGTTCAGGAATTGAGTGCGATCATCAAGCGGAAGCTCTTGATCTCCAGCTAGTGCGTTCATCATGAAATAAAGACGTGCGCAATATATGTCAGACAGATCTTCTTTAAGTTTTTTGCGTTGTTTTGCATTTAACTTAATGTTTAGATCATCGATCAGTTTATCTAGAAGTTTCTCGGGATTTTTGTAAGGTAGTTTCATTTGTGTTTTTTTGAAAAATTAGCGACGTCTGCGAAGGATTCGGTCAAAAGCCCAGTCTAGGACACTACCTGACACGGCTTGGAACGCTTCACGGAACAGTGGGTTATCGTTAAGTTTGCTAAATCTTTCAGCAGCTTTTTCAGCCCAAGGCCTGTCAGCTTTATCCGCTGTTGAGCCTTCTTCTTCGGTTCCTTCTCCTTCTGCATAATCTTCGTCTTCGTCAATTGGAGGCTGTCCAACAACTCCTCTAAGCGCTCTTTCAAGCTTATCTCGCGAAGACTGAGCTTTGGTCTCAATTACCTTGATGAATTTATCTGTTTCAGAGTGCAGTGCAACCTCATCAAGCCCTTCGAGTTCATCAAGTCCGGTATATAGTCTATGCATATTATGGAGCCTCAGCATGAATGGTCCGAAGTTTTCTTTCAGTGTTAAGTCACGACCATAAATGCGACCATTTCTTAGCGCTGTTCTAAGGGTAGAAACAATTTCCACAGCCTCATCCAAAGTCACTTTCCCATCAGATATAGCTGTCGAAATTTCTTGATTTGTCATGTCTAAGTTCAAAGCTTTTCGGGCTTTTTTGCTTATTCCAGATTTTTTCAAAATAGTTTCGAAGTCTATGCTTTTTTTGTTCTCTTCGTCGTTCAGCTGGCGCATTGCATGAACCAGAGTCGCTCTTCTGAGATCTTCGTTCTCAAATCCGAATCTGTCCATGTAAGCGGCAACATAAGCTTTTCGGAAATCATCTGGAGAAATCACTTCGTCAAACCCATCAGGTCTATCTCCAAGAAGTTGATATCTTTCTCGTGCAAACCGCCTAGCTTTAGCCAAAACTCGTAATTGGAAAATTGTTGGTGGTTTTCTCCTTGGCATAGGTCCAAGTAGCTGTTTGACGAACCTACCAACTTTTCGAATTGCTGTTAGAGATTGTCGTAAATCAGTACCACTTTTATCCTCAATTCCTACGAGCAAAGTTCTTGCATTTTGGAAGTCAACAAACCCTTTTGGAACTTTGATTTTGTCATCATCGTACTCGACAGTAGTTCGAGAATTTTCTTCTACAACGTCGGCACCAGGATGAGCAGTTTGTAGGTCATCGTATTCGTATGCAAGCTCATCAATTTCTTCGCCCCATTTTTTTCCTAAGTTTTCTTTGAATAGCTGCCAAGCTGTATTCACGCTAGTGTGTTCAACTCCAGACAGCCTTTGTGTGTCATCAGCTCTTGAGTTTGCAATTAATTCAGTCATGTATTGAACTGATTGAGTGATTTGAGCTTGTGGTATGTCTGAATCAGAAGGAGTCAAAGCTTCAATTGCGAACTGATAATCGGGGTCGATCTCAGGCCCTTCATCGTCGTTTTGTATTTCTCTGTAAACAAAAGCCATTTCAGGCGACCTAACGGCATCTTCCCCCAAAAGTCCTGTTAGCATACCTCTCATCTCAGGAGTAGGCTCTGGAGAGTCTTCGATGATGTCGCTGGCAGGCATAACATCCTGCATAGTCTCAACAACCCTAGAGTAGTCAGCATGGTTCATGTCAGGCATCTCAGTAGATCCAACTCGACTCGGAGCTCCGCTGAACATCCTAGAGAGCCTTGTTCCAAGGCTTCCGAACATTCGGGTCATCAAACCTTTTTTGCGTCTTAAATCCAAAGTTTTACCAAGGATGTCGTATCGATCTTCATGTTCCTCTCCCATGATTTTGTCAACAACTTTGGCGACTCTCTCTCGGACTTGCCAAACGTGGTCATCGCCCGATTCCGGGTCTCTAGGCTCGGAATATCGGTCCTTGGCTTTATCTGTTCTTGAATTTAATTCGTCGATTATGAATTGTGAATTTGGGTTTGCCACTCTTTTTTGTTTCAAAAATATCTATAAATTATACCTGAAATATACCTGTTTAGCAAGGGTGGCAAAGGTTTTGGATTGATCTTAACCGGTAAATCAGATAGGATCGTGGACGGTTTTACGTATTTTAACTAATCAAAATAATGCAAGTAAACGTAGAAAAACTGCCAAAATCGGAGGTAAAAATCCTAGTTGAGTTCGAAGCATCAGAAATGAAAGCTTTTGAGGAAAAAGCGGCAAAAGAGATCTCAGAACAAGTAAAGATCGACGGATTCCGTGCAGGGAAAGCACCTGTTGATATGATAAAAAAACAAGTAGGTGATACAGCTTTTGAATCACACGTTGTTGACGTTGCTCTTCCTGTAGCTTTCAGCAAAGCTATTGAGCAAGAGAACCTTCACCCTGTTTCAAGGCCTAAGCTAAACATCACATCTCAAAGTCCTCTTAAATTTGAGGCTACAATTGCAGTAATGCCTGAAATAACACTGAAGGATTACTCAAAAATCGAAGTTAAGAGCAAAAAAGTAGAGGTTACAGACAAAGATGTGAAAGATATCGTAGAAAGCCTTCAAAGACGTGAAGCAACTTTCAAAGATGTAGATAGGGCAGCTAAGAAAGGGGATAGGGTAGAGCTTGATTTTCAAGGATACGACAAGGACGGCAAAGAACTTCCAAACACAGGAAGCAAAAATCACCCAGTAGTAATCGGTGATGGAATGCTTATCCCAGGTTTTGAGGATGGAGTCGTAGGAATGAAAAAAGATGAAGAAAAAGAACTAAACCTAACTTTCCCTAAGGACTACCACGCAGAACAGTTCAAAGGTAAAAAAGTTAAGTTCACAGTTAAGCTAAACCGAGTAGAAGAGCGCGAATTGATGGAAATCAACGACGAATTCGCAGCAAAAGTGTCAGGAGGTCATGCGAAATCTCTTGAGCAATTGAACAAAGACATCAAAACGAATCTAGTAGAGGTTAGAGGTGAAGAAGAGAAAAAAAGACGTGAAGAAGCTTTCCTTGAAGAGTTCATCAAGTTCGTTGAGGTTGAACTTCCTGAGGCAATGATCGAAGACGAAATCGACTTCATGCTTGACCGTACAAGAGAAAGTATGAAGGCACGAGGAGGAGATTTTGAGAAATTTATGGAAGCACAAAAAGCAGCAGGAAAAGATGTTCGAAAAGAAATGCGTGCAAATGCTGAAAAACAGGTTAAACTAAGGCTAGGACTAAGAGAGGTTTACAACAAAGAAAAGATCGAAGTTAAACCTGAAGATCTAAAAGCTGAAATAGCAAAGGTTTCAAAAGGGTACCCACCTCAATACGCTGACGCTATCGCTGAAATGTACAAAGAGGGGACAGAGAACTACAGAATCTTGCAGAACCAAGTCCGTCTAAATAAGGTGTTTGAAAAATACTTAAAATAAAAAACATGAAAAACTTTTACCTGACAGGAGCGATCGTCATGACCTCGATCATATTCATTCTCGCATTTGAGAACATTCAAGCATCCTGTAATTACATGACATTCTTGTTTTGGGAAGTTTCGAGCAGTACTCCGCCAACAATGACAATATTTTTCGAAGCAATTCTGGGTATTATCGCCGGATTTTTCTACACTCAATTGTTTCACACAATGACGAAAGTTACGGACGAAGATGAAGAAGACGAATACTAAGAAGTAGCAATTAGAAAAAGTTAAAAAAGCGACCTGGTAAAAAGGGTCGCTTTTGTTTTGCATAAGCCAAAAACAAAAAGAGTACAAAAATTGAACAAGAAGGCCTAAAAATAGTCCTCGCGAACAAAAAAAGCGAACAAAAAACAACACAAAACCAGGCATGAAACAAGATCTTGACGGAATGTATCAAAAAAGGGGTGCTTACCTAAATAAGAGTCAGGTTAGAGTCAGGAGTTGTTGTACAATTTTTTTGCTTGCATTTTGATACAAAAACTTATACATTTACGTCCGTAGTGTATAAATTATGTATACGGATTTATCCCTACGAGACAGCCAATAACAGCTAAATTACATAGTGTTAAAACAACTGTTTACATCCAAGGCGCGGGCCAAGCTCCTAACGATTTTTCTGCTTAATCCAGAAAGAGAATTTTTCATTAGACAGCTAACTCGTGAGCTTGACGAGCAAATCAATTCAATAAGACGTGAGCTTGATAATCTAAAGAAAATTGGACTTCTACGCTCAAGAATGAAAAACCGGAAGAAGTACTATTACGTAAATAAGAACTTCATAATTTTCAACGAGCTTAGAAGTATTATTATCAAAGCGGTTAATACAAGAGAGAACATTATCAAAAAAATCGCAAAACTTGGAAAAATAGACTTCCTACTTCTTTCAGGACTGTTTGTAGACAAAGATTCGTCTGTGGACATGTTGATCGTCGGAGACGTAGAAAGGGACAGTTTGCAGGATTTTCTCGATAGTCTTGAGTCAAAAAGACCTATCAAATACAGCATTCTTACCAAGGACGATTTCTTGTATAGAATCAAATGTAACGACAAGTTTACAAAAGACCTTATCAAGGATACCGAGAACATAATTGGCATCAATAAAGTCGATAACAAAATAAATCTGTAATTTCAGCTTGCTTATCAGGAAGAAATTGCATATAGTCTTAGCCGCGTAAATTTTTTTAATATTAATCGTAATGAACCAAGCAATACTGAAAGAGGTACATAAGACTGGGTTGAAGACAGTTCCAGAAATTAGAACTGGATACACAGTTAAAGTGCATCAAAAAATCAAAGAGGGTAACAAAGAACGTATCCAGATCTTTGAAGGTCTTGTTATAAAGACAAACAGCGGAACAGGTCTAGACAGTACATTCACTGTTCGCAAAATTGCATCAGGAGTTGGAGTGGAAAAAATCTTCCCACTTTACTCAAGCAATATTGCAAAAATTGAAGTTGTTAAGACTGCGAAAATCCGCCGATCAAAACTTTACTACATGCGTGAAAGAACAGGTAAATCTGCTCGTTTGAAAGAGACTTACCTAAAAGCAGGTGAAGCAAAAATGATCGAGCACAACGAAGAGTCAGCAGAGAGCAAGGAGCAAGAGGCAGAAGCTGATGTAGCAGAAACTCCAGTAGTAGAAGTGGAAGCTACGCCAGAGGTAGCAGAAGCTCCAGCAGAGGAAGCTACTCCAGAAGTTACTGAGACTCCAG
>CAZRWH010000038.1:0-2148 GCA_964603905.1 uncultured Candidatus Peribacteria bacterium
GTTAGAAGGTTCTTCATTTTTGTGTTATTTGTTCCTCCACCTCTTGCTTGTTTTGAGAAAGTTGCACTCAGTACGATGTACGGTGTTCCATCAACTTTGATTGTTACTCCCGGTTTTAGTTGCGCGATGCTGAGCATGTGTAATTTTGGTTATGAATTTGACTGCCTGATCTTACCTGATAAGCCTAGACTTATCCAGAAAAAGATTAATATATGAGGGAAGAGCAGGCTGTTTACGAATGTTGCGTGGGCGAGAACTGCTATGAGTCCTCCAAGCAGTCCTAAGTCGTATGGAGTGGCTTGTTTTAGGGCGTTTATGCCGGTTTTGGCATAGAACCAGACATAGGTTGCTATTCCAAAAATTCCCGTTGTTGCAAAGATATTTAATAGAGTTGAATCTGACCCTGTTGAATGATGAAGATCGATATCGCTTATTAATCCGAGATTCCACTGGGCGTATTTGTATGAATTGTATCCTGACCCGAACCAGAAATGCTCTTTGATTACTGCTATGGCATCAACCCATGATTCTATTCTGAGCCTTGAAGTTGCATCTGTGTTAAAAAGCTTTGCGTATTCGTTAACGCCGAGGAAGCTTTGAAAGCTTTCCCATAAATCCATAAGGCGATCTTGTGCTTGTCCCATTGTTACAAATAAAATTGCGAGCAGACCTCCTCCTAACAGAAGCAATTGACGAGATCTTATTGCTGTTATGACCATCAAACCGATACCGCATGCAAGGTATGCGCTTCTTGAATATGTGAGATAGAGTGCAGGTAAAATGATTAGCGTTGGGATTAATATTGCGATGATTTTTTTCGGTTTTTTTTGTGATTTCTTTATCTCCAATCGTGAGACCAAACAGGATACAAATTATGAATCCTAGAAGTCCACCTACGAAATTAGGATCGAACCAAGTCGATAACAATCTGTTGATATGCGGGTCCCAGCCTTCTTGCATCATATTGAGATGATAGAAGCTTGGGTAAAGTTCTAACTGGACAAATCCGAAGATAGATATCAAAACGGCCCCTGTGATTAAGGCTATAAGTATGCTTTTCGACTGCTTGCTCTTGGATTCATCCACCGTGATTAAGTACAGGAAGAAGTATTCAACAAACCTTACCAAATAAAGAGCGCTTTCTTTGAGTTGCGATGATTCGAGCCAAGACGAGTTTAACAGAAGTGAAAACCCTGCAATGACTGTCCAAAGCAGTATTGGCGGAAGTAACTGAGGGATTTTATATTTTCGGTCAAATGAAATCTTTTTTAAGATCCAAATTGCTGCAAAAAATGGTAAAAATAAATCATTTGCCAAATATGGAAGGCCTGTTGACTCTGGTAGGCGTCCAAGTTCTCCTGTTGTTGCTATCAATATTGCAATAATTATTCCAACTGCAGGTTTTTTATACAAAACAACAGATAAGATCAGGAGTCCGATTGCTATAATGGCTATGTTCATTTAGAGTGCTTTCTGAAATTTCTTACATCTTAGCCATCAAAGTATAGTATGAGCCATCTGTTGATTGCAACGAGGAACCCTGGGAAGTTCAAGGAAATCAAAGTGATCCTTGGTGATGTGCCGTACAACATCGTGTCTGTTGATGATCTCAAGCTTGTTGGTGATGTGGTTGAAGATGGAAAGACATATGAAGAAAATGCCTTTAAGAAAGCTCGATTTTTTAGTTCTCAGGCTGATGGGGTTTTGACGTTGTCGGATGATTCTGGCCTTGAAGTTGAAGCTCTAAAAGGCGAGCTTGGCCTAAAGACTCGTCGATGGGGGGCTGGAGAATCTGCTTCTGATGAAGAGTGGCTTGAGCACTTCTTGAATGTTATGGAAGGGAAGGATGATAGGCGGGCGAAGTTTGTTTGTTATGCGGTGTTGGTAGTCAGTAGTCAGCGGTTAGTAGTCAGTAGTGATGGAAGATTTTTAGATTTGGGTGATGGATTGATTGGCAAATCGTTTTATGCAGAGGTTCCTGGTATTATTACTCGTGAGCCACAGGCTCCGTTGTTGCCTGGGCTGCCTTTGAGTTCGTGTTTTATGCCTGATGGTTCGGACAAGGTTTATGCTGCTCTTTCTAGCGAGGAGAAAGGTAAGTTAAGTCATAGGGGGTGGGCTGTGCAGAAAGCTAGGAGCTTCTTAGTC
>CAZRWH010000038.1:2248-10299 GCA_964603905.1 uncultured Candidatus Peribacteria bacterium
GCGATGATGCAGAAGTTTTTGGATTTAATAAAATCTCACCCTGGAATTCAAGGTGAGATCTTTGATATTGGGAGTGGAATTCTTGTTGCTAAAAAATCAGTCGAATAGATCTGCTGGCTCCAAGAATAGTGTTAGCATGTCGTCGTTGTATGTGTACGTTGCCATGATGTCTTCTTTCACGAACCTCATTACGTTGAAATCTTGTTCTGTAAGTTCCCATCCGTATTCCTCCATATAGGCAAGTGTGTTTGTGATTAGATCTGCCTTATTTACGTAGTCGAACTGGTGTTGTTCGATTGGCCCTGAATAAAGTGTTCTGGTCCAGTCTACATCTGCTGGAAGATAGATGTCTGGGTGGTTTTCTATTATTTCTGCAGCATCTCGATCTTCTGGGATTGGTGCTGGAGGTAGTTTGTCGCTGCATCCGATTAGGACGATGGAAAGCAGCAATATTGCGATCGTTCTTTTCATGATTTTAAGGTGATTATAATTGTTTTATTCGTCCTCAGGCTTGATTACTTTGAGCTCAATTGTGCTCTCGTCGGTGTAGTTATATGTGTCGTAAACTTTTGCCGTTACTTCGATTGTTGTTGTTGAGTAAGTAGATGCGAGACGTATGACTCCTGTGTAAGGCTCTGCAGTTTCTGTGTATTGAAGAGTTTCTCCTACATAGAACTCTACTTTTTGGACTCCGCTTTCTGCTTCGACTTCAACTTCAATGTCTGATGATCCTGTTGGGATCGTGCTAAGAGCGGAAGGGGATATTATTCTAATTGATGGCTTGCTGGCAAGTGTTTCTGCTGTATGAATATCGTCCTCTTCTGTTGGTGGTAATTCAATTTCTTCAGCTTCGATTTTTTCTGCTAGCCATGCTTCGACTCCAGCTACCCAGTTTAGGTATTCTGGGAATAGGCATTCATATATTTGGAAAGTTGTTTCTTTTACAGAATCTATCGGAGTGTACTCGGTTGCAATCTTGCCTGATTCTGTGTCGACATCCATTACTACGAATCCGTCATCCATTTCGGTTGGGACCGAGAAGCTTGCGAATACCTCGGTTCTGATTGATTCAGATGGGGTTGTGTCGGATGGTAGTTTTCCTGTTGCAGTGCTTATTGCTATTTCTTTAATTCCTTCAGGCATAGCGAATGATGATGCGCTGTATTCGGAGAGGGCATCATCCATAAATGTTTTCCAAATTGGTGCTGCTGTTGCATATCCGCTGGCGTTGTAATACATGGTTGATCCATCTGCGTTCCCTGTCCAAACTGCTGCGACAAGGTCTGTTGTGTATCCTACTGTCCATGCATTGTTTGGAAGGATCTCGTCGTTATCCAGTTTTTTGTTTGATGTTCCAGTTTTTGCTGCGTTCTCGTGTCCTGCTACTGTTAGACTTGGTCCGATTCGGAACTCTTCATCTGCAAGAATGTCTGTGACTAGGTATGAAACTTGTCTGTCGAGTACTTGTACAGGAGTTGATTCTTCCCACTGTTCGATAATTTCTCCTTCGGCATTTTCGATTTTCAAAATTGGAGAAGGGGCGATGTAATTTCCTCCGCTTGCAAATACTCCGTATCCGTTTGCAAGCTCAAGCATTGTTATTTCTCCTGCTCCTAGCGATAGCGGCCATCCATAATCTCCTTCTGGACTCAGGCTTGTGATACCGAAGTCTGCTACAAAATCCACGATTGCGTCCTCCCCACCTGCAAGGTAGAAAGCTTTTGCTGCGGGGATATTTCTTGATTGAGCAAGGGCTTCACGGATTGTCAGTGGCCCTAAGAATTCACCGTCGTAGTTGTTTGGTTCGTCTGGTCCGAATTTAGTTTTTACGTCATAAAGAACTGTTGCTGGGCTGTATCGGTTTATGAATGAAAGCGCATACACAAAAGGCTTGAACGATGATCCTGGTTGTCTTAATCGAGTTACGATATTTACGTTACCGTCTATTTCTTCGTCGAAGTAGTCTGCTGATCCTACCATTGCCAGTATTTGTCCTGTATCAGGTTGCAATGCTACTAGAGCAGCGTTTGTTGCTCCGTAGTTTGTTGTGTTTGAATCGTGGTATTTTTCGATTGCTGCTTCCGCTGCGTCCTGCATATCTGGATCTAGAGTTGTGTATACTTTTAGACCTCCTTGTTCAACAAGCTCTGTTCCGTATTCTTCTTCAAGTAATTGTTTTACATAAAGCACGAAATGAGGAGCGATGATGTTTTCTTCGTATGCTTTGAATTCGATTTCTTGTGATTCGTTCAAAGCTTCGATCATTTGTGCTTCTGTGATGTATCCTTCTTTCACCATTCTGTCCAAAACGGTATCCACTCTACCTGCTAGATAGACTGTGTCGTCTTCGCTTAGCTCGTATGTTTGTCCGATCAATCCTCGTGAATATTCGTCATATCTTAGATCAGACTCTTCTTGGATGTCTCTTTTTTCTAATTCTTCTTCTGTAAATTCAACGTCGATAGTTGAGTATTTATGGTTTCCGTATGGTGAAAAGTACGTTGGTGCATTTGGAATCGCTGACAAGATTGCTGCCTCTGCAAGCGTTAGTTCGGTAGCGTCTTTGTCGAAATATGTTTGCGCTGCTAGTTGTGCTCCATATGCGTTGTTTCCGTACGGGATTTCGTTTAGGTACATTTCTAGAATTTCATCTTTCGAGAAGAAAAGCTCTAGTTTTACTGCGAGGATTAGCTCTTTTACCTTTCTGATGTAGCTTTTTTCAGGAGTTAAGAAGGTGTTTTTTATAAACTGTTGAGTGATCGTCGATGCTCCTGATACTGGCTTCCCAAGCAGGTTGTTTACAAATGCACGGGATAGTGATTTTACATCAAATCCAATGTGGTGATAGAAGTCGTCATCCTCAGTTGCGATTGTGGCCTCGACCAGGAATTCTGACATGTCGTCGAGGTCTACCGAGAATCTGTTTTCTTCTCCGTGGATTGCGTAAAGTTGGTTTCCTTCACGGTCGTAAATTATTGTTGATTCTTCGAGGTTTACACCTGCCAGTTCCTTTACGCTAGGAAGAGTGAAGCTTATAAATATCGTTGCTATCATTCCGGCAAAGAAAAACGTTAGACCTGTTATAATTGCCAGTTTTGCTAGCTTTTTCCATGTTGGTTCTGCTCTTTCTGGACGTAATTTTTTCCATGTCCAGTGCAGTTTTGTTTTTATAAATTTCATTTTTTTAGTGAGTAGTAAGTAAAGGAGTAGAGAGTAGTATTTGGTCCTGCGAATTTTACTATAGTTTTCCTCCTTGAGCAATCGTCAACTTGACAGCTTTTGCAAAGCACTTATAATGCTTTTCTGTAATCACAAAAAATATATGGATTCTGCTGAGATATATTCAGATTTGGCTGAATTAAACCGAGATCGTAGGAGGTCTACTCTTATGGGTGCTCAGTTTTTGGCTGTTTATGAGGCTGTTGTTAGAGGCAGAATGGAAAACGCTTATCAGCTTTTTTTACAATCTTTTGATGATTTTCGTTCTCGACTTGATAAGAGAAACCTTGGGTTTATGCAACAAATTGATGAAGTTTCGGAATATGTAGATCGGTTTTTTGATCATGGTTTTGCTGCTGGATTAGGAGAGGGGATGGCGGGAGATAGATTGATGGCGGACTGGATTAAAGACCCAAAATTTAGAGTTTTTCTTCAAGCGCAGTATGATTTTGATCACGCTTGGACTAGTCTTTTTTGTGCTCTTGAGGATTTGAAGAGCAAATTGATGATGATTATATCTTCTGGCGTGGGGACTACTGATCGTTGTGCTGCTCCTGAATTTGCACGTGCTGGACTGGCATATTCGGTGATGGCACGACTTATTTCTGAAACTGCGCGAGATTTTGCGGACGAGTTCTTTTCTACAAAAAAGACGGTAAGGTTTGAAGCCTTAGCTCTTATTGATCGAGCAGCTAATAACGATTTGCATTGGAACGAGTAAAACCTTACACATGCTGGGCCGATATCATAGGTTTTTTCGAGGAAGATGATGGAGAAATGGTTGCGGAGTTTCGAGCGTTGAGTAGAGATTTGTCTCGAGATTTGTCGAAGTTCCGTGAATTTGCGATTGCCGCAATAGTGATGGGTAAGCGCAGGTTGATTGAGAAAGCTTTTGGAAGAGACAATGTTGTTGAAGGGCCTTTTTGTGGTGTTTTTGATGAGGTTGTGGATCGTTGTGATGTACTGAGGTATTTTCCTAGTTTCGATGTTTTCTTTGAATGTATTTATGATGAAAGTAATTATGTTAGTAGCAGGCAGGTTTTATGTTGTCATAAGATTGAGCGCTACAAGCATGTTAAACAAAATTTAAAGGCTGCTTTTGGTCGGTCTTTGCTAGATTTTGAACAAAAATTAAACGATCCTGACGGTTTAGTTGGTCATGATGCATTTGTTGAGTATGCGGAAAATGACCCTGCTTTTGAGCAGGCTTTGAATGGTTTTATACAAACATCTATTTCGCTTTTGAACAGTTTGGATGAGTTTTTGTCTGAGCTCGCAGAGAGATCTCCCGATCTCGTGACCGGAAGTCGTTGGCAATTTCCAGGCGGCGATTTACTTCCCGCGGATCTTTCCTCCTAGCTTTTCTAGGTTTTTGAATACAGCTTTTTGAACTTCTGCCATTTCGGTGTCGTTCAAAGTTCGGTCTTTTGCTCGTAACTCGATGTGGTATGCGAGAGCTTTTTCATTTTCTTCGAGCCCTTTACCTCTGTAAATGTCGAAAAGTTCAATGTCGTGAATCAATTCACGAGAAGCTTTTTGGATCGCTTTTTCTACGTCTGCTGCTGCAACTTTTTCAGGCAGTACTACGGAAACGTCTAGCTCCAGTGAAGGGAATTTAGGGATTGATTGATATTTCTTTTCGCTTCGACCGAGGCTCACTAGCTTAGTGAAGTTTATTTCAAAAGCTGCTGCTTCTGTTTTGATCTCTGCGCTTTTTAGAACTTGAGGATGTATTTCATAAATCTGTCCGATGCTTTGTCCGCGTACCAATATGTCTGCACATTTTGCTGGATGTGCATATGATTGAGCATGTCGTGCAGGTACGATTTTAACGCCGTCGGCTCCGTATTTTGACAGGTATTGTTCTGCGGCTCCTTTGGCTTTGAAGAAAGCTTTTTCTCCAGTTGTTATCGCCATTATCCATTTCTCTTCCAACGGCATGAATTCTCCAACTTCTTTGTATGTTCTGCCGATTTCGTAAATCTTGGCTGAAGACGAAACCTTTAATGCTGTGTGTAAGCTTTTCAACATGTTTGGAAGTAGGCTTGTTCGCATGTGAGTCTGGTCCTGAGAAAGGAAGTTGAGAAGTTTGACGTGATCTTTTTCTTCAAGTTTTGCGTTTTTGAAATCTTGTTCACTGTAGAACGAGTAGTTTGATACTTCGTTGAATCCAAGTCCGAGAGAAATGATGTCTCGAGACTGATGTTTTAGGAATCTTTCTGTGTGCTCTTGTGGAAGTCGCGCAGGAAGTTCTGGCAGTATCGCAGGGATGTTTTCGTATCCGTAAATTCTTGCTACCTCTTCGATGATGTCGTCTTCACCTTCAATGTCTTTTGTTGCGCGGAAAGATGGGACCTCTATCTCAAGTTTATCTACATTTTTTGTTACGCTGAATTCTAGAGATTTTAATATTTTTACAATTCTAGCCTCTGTGATTTTGACTCCAATTTTCGAGCAAATTCTCTCTGTTGTTGTCTTTATCTTTAGGTTTTTAGGCTTTGAATGGTTGATGTCTATTACTCCCGATTCTATTTTTGCATCTGGGCAGAGTTTCAGAGTTAATTCGATGGCACGCAAAAGCGCTAGTTCTGGTAGTAAAGGATCTAGGCTTTTTTCGAATCTTTGTACAGATTCAGTACGAAGTCCGAGCGCTGTCGATGTTTTTCTTACCGAAGGGGCATCGAAGTTAGCTGCTTCGAAAATAATTTCTTCGGTGTCTGTTTTAACTTCTGAGTTTTGACCACCCATTACTCCTGCTATTGCCACAGCTTTTTTGTGGTCGCAAATCAGAAGCATTTTGTCTGTAAGTTTGCGTTCTTTTCCGTCTAGGGTTGTCATCTTTTCACCTTTCTTTGCGGTTCGAACAACGATTCCGCCTTCAATGTGTCGACTGTCAAAAGCGTGCATTGGCTGTCCTAGCTCAGATGCAATGAAGTTGGTTATGTCGACGATGTTGTTGTAGGTTGCGTGTCCTGCAGCTTTTAGTTTCTTTTGCAGCCATTCAGGCGACTCTGTAACTTTGATTCCAGATATTTTTACACCTATGTATCTTGGGCAAAGGTCTGTGTTTTTAACCTCTACAGACAGATTTTTGTCAGATTTTTTTGAGAACTTAACGTCAGCTTTTGGAGATATCTTTTTTAGTTTTGTTCCTGTTAAAGCTGCGACTTCTCTGGCTATTCCATAATGTCCCCAAAGGTCTGGTCTGTGTGTTAGGGACTTGTTGTCGATTTCAATTACAGTGTCATCGAGCTCGAGAGCTTTTGCGAGTGGAGTTCCTGGCTTTGCATCGATGTGTAACTCTGTGATTTCTCCTTCTGGGCATGCTGGAAGACCTATTTCTTCTCCTGCACAAATCATTCCGAAACTTTCTTCACCACGTATTTTTGCAGGTTCGAGTTTTATTAAATCTCCTTCTCCGTGCCATTTGACGTATGAGCCTGGAAGAGCAACTGGTACAACGATTCCTTCTCTGACATTAGACCCTCCACAAACGATTTGAACTGGATTCTTTTCTCCTATGTCCGTCATTGCAATTCTTAGCTTGTCTGCGTCCGGATGTCTTTTGACTTCTACTATTTTACCAATAACCATTTTTTCAAAACTTTTTGCCTGATTAATGATGTCTTCTACTTCTGCTGTATGAAGCGTAAGGATATTTCCAAGTTCTTCTGGAGATAGATCCTCTGAAATTTTTATGTAATCTTTGAGCCAATTGAGTGAAATTAACATGGAATGATGAATTATGAATGATGAATTATGAAGATGGAGCGCTTCGTGCACTTCTGTTAGAACTGTTTTAAAAATCTAGGGTCTGCGCTTTTTAATAGTCTGATGTCGTCGATTTCGTATCGCATCATAATTAGTCGTGTTAGTCCGAATCCGAAAGCCCATCCTTGGTATTTTTTTGGATCAATACCACCGGCTTTTAGTACGTTCTCGTGAACCATTCCTGCTCCCATGAATTCAACCCATCCGCTATGTTTGCACACTCTACATCCTGCTCCTTTGCAGATCAGACATGAGAAATCTAGCTCTAGCCCTGGTTCTACGAACGGGAAGTAACCTGGTCTGAATCTTACAGTTACCTCCTTTTTGAATAGGCGAGTTAGGAATTCTTGCATGATTCCTTTTAGGTGAGCAAGAGAGATGTCTTTATCGATTAGTAGTCCTTCAACTTGGTCGAAAGTTGTGTCGTGACTGGCGTCAGTAGCTTCGTATCTGAATACTCTTCCTGGAACGATTACTCTTAGTGGGGCTCCGTATTTCTCCATTGTTCTGACTTGAACAGGAGAGGTGTGTGTTCTGAGAACTAATCTTCCGTGTTTTTTGTCAGCTTTTTTGTCTATGAAGAAGGTGTCCTGCATGTCGCGAGCTGGATGATGCGCAGGGATATTTAGTCCTTCGAAGTTGTAATATTCGCTTTCTACTTCAGGTCCGTCCATGACAGCAAAACCCATTTGAGAGAAAATGTTTTCAACCTCCCACTGAACTTTTGATAGGGGATGGATTGAACCTGTTTCTGGTTTGATTCCTGGCTCTGTTATGTCGAAATCTTCTCCTTCTAATTGTGCGCTCATTGCAGCTCCTTCAAGCTCTGCTTTTTTTGCTTCAAATGCATTTTGTAGTTCGTTTTTCGCCTTGTTTGCATCTTGTCCAAATGTCTTTTTCTCTTCTGGAGACATGTCTTTTAGGAGGCGTAGCATTCCTGTTAGTTCGCCTTTTCTTCCAATAATCTTAACTTCAAGTTCTTGAAGTTGGTTGAGGTCTGAGAGCCCTGATATTTTTTTGAGAGTCTCTTTGACCAAGTTGTTTAGTTTTTCTTGCATGAA
>CAZRWH010000039.1:0-3670 GCA_964603905.1 uncultured Candidatus Peribacteria bacterium
ATTTAGCGCAAGTATAAAGGCGTAACGTTTTTGCAAAGCATTTATGCTCGCTTGCGGGTAAAACACCACCAGGAACATTAGATTTTTCTGTTAAGCGAAAAAGTCATTTTGCCACAGGCAAAATACCATCAGTAATAATAAATTTTGGCGATAGGCGAAGGAACGTGTCTCGACTAGTGAAAAAGCCTATCGACCAAAATCCCCCCTAAGGCATGCGCGACTCACAATGATCAACAGCTTGATCCTTTACATCGTCATAAAAAGAGAATGAAGAAAGATCAACCTGCCATGGAACAGAGTTATACTCGGTTTCCCAGATCTCTGCTGCGGTTTGGAAGTCGACGAACTCGATTTCTCCGTAAACTTCCCAATAAGGAAGAAGCTCTTTGATGATAGCCTCCGCGCCTTCGAGAGTAGAGACAGTTACGCCATCTTTTGTGACAGTTTTTTGGTCTCTCATGTGAATTGATGCGGTATACATAAACCTGTCTCCGTCGGTTGTCCCTGTTGGAAGCTCTCCATCACGGATTTTTTGAGCAAGTTCCTTGATGTATTGAGCCTCGGTCGAATAGATTTCTGCACCACTTGTTTGAGCATGAGTAATCAGAAGTGTGTCATGCGGGTATCCTTCACCAATGTATACGATGTCATTTTCTGGATAGTGATTATAAAAATCATCTCCATCACCAGGTTTCCAAACTCCAGAAGTCCAATCATCAAAGTAATGTCCACCGATACCTGGATCAGATAGGACGAGCGGTTTCCACTTAGCATCTGGATAGATGTCTCCATGAACGAATCCATCAGGCATAAGTCCAATATTTTTATGCCAACTATCAAAATCCAAGAAGTCCAAATAGTCGCGTCCACATTTGATATAAATTGTTCCACCGATTACGTTAGAAGGTGTTGCCCCAGCTTCCGAAATAACATGAGCGATATCAGCGTAATTATTGTTGTGAGCATGAGGATCTAACTGAGCACCAAGTGACTCCAGATACTGCAAAACGTGCATTCCTCCGCTATCCTCCAGAAGTTCAGGGTCGTTTTCATATTTTGCCATCGCTTCAACAACCGGAAGATCAGTTTGCCAGTTCCAATCGATGTTATATTGAGCCATGAGTTCGGCTCGGTCGATTAGATCTGTACGGTACTCAACATATTTTGGCTTTGTTTTTACCAAAGATTCCCAGGAATCTTCGTTGTGAGAGTAAAAAGTTACATAAATTTTGGCATCCCCATCATAAACAAGTTCCGGAAGTACATCCTCAACAGGAGAATCCTGTTCTACAGGTGTTGGAGGCGTATCGGTATCAGGTGTGTCGCTGCTATTCAAAGCAAAAAAGCTTGCTACTCCCACAATCGCAAGAGTAAGGACGGCAACAACAGGAATAAGGATTTTTTTATTCATTTTTTTGATTTTTATAAAAAACATCACCAGAAAGCATATCACAATTGGACGCTTACAAAAAAACTCTATTGAATTCGAAAAGCGTTTTATATAAACTAGCGGAGCACAAACATAATGCCGAGGTAGCTCAGTGGTAGAGCAGTGGATTGAAAATCCTCGTGTCGGTGGTTCAATTCCGCCCCTCGGCACCACGATTCCAATATAAAACAAACACAAGGTCAATTCGTTATAATTGCCCCGTTTTTATTATTTGGATAAGATCAATTCCTGTATTTTAAATAAATAAAAATGGAAAAAATCAGACTTGCAGCAATTGAAGATTGCGATAACCAGGAAATAGTTAGCATGCTTCGAGATTCAAAACCTTTTGCAGAAGCATTTAACGCTCTTTTAGATTCAGTATACGCAGACGACGCAATGGTAGAGTACAGGCCTCAGCTTATGGCAGAAGCGACAACCAAAAACAGCCCATATCCTGAATGGAATATGGATAAAAGTAGTAGAGGTGAAAAAGCTTGGACAGAAGACGATATGCACGCATATCAGCTTAGAGAGTACCCACTGGCATTTGGTCCAGAAGAAGGAATACCTGAGGAAATTCGTGTTATTGCAAAAATCAGAGCAGCAATCAAAAAAGTATGTGAAAGAGACCCAAGCGGAGGGCTAAAACTTGAAGCCGGAGAATTGCTGAGACGAACAGGTGATGGAGACCTAGGTATGAGATATTATTATGATGCACCTAAAGACCAAGGAACATTTATTGCAGACATGGATCCTTTTGAATTTGGAGAGAAAGAAGAAGTAGTGTTTAGTCCTGAAATGCAAGTCGCATCTGTGGAAGGAGTTAAAGATCGTGAATATGACGGATATTATGATACGGTCCTATTTTCATCTATCCGCAAAGGGCAATTGTGCCCTCAGGCATGGAACGCGTTATTAGAGGCGAATAACGATATTACAGAGGTTGCGGTTTTGACGGCTAATGTTGATGAAGGGGAGGTAAGGGAGGGAATTATGGCTAATCCACAACTTAAGCTTTTGTTCGAAGCTAGAACTGATGCAGATGCACAAATGAAGCTTTATGAAAAAAGATACGAGTACAAAATAGATATACCTTCGTGTTTAGCTCGACTATCTGGACTTGCGAATGAAGAATTAGCATTGAAGTTTATCGCAGACGGGGGAATGCCTGGTTATTTGGTAGGTCGAAATGAAGAAGCTTTAGCTCGTATGCCAAAAGTGCGAGAAGCTTTTGAAAGCAGTGATAATTATTCTTAAATCTTGTCTCAGGTAAACCTGTGAGAAGGGAGCTGGCTCCCTTCCTTAACCTGTAAAATCGCGGGCTTGACAAAAACAGAAAAACAACGTACAATCGCATTCTGTCAATAACTACAATCAAATGAACACACCCAAAACACTTGCGGCACTAGCGATTGCAACAGGAGTAGGATGTAACATGGATTACGAATTTATTGGAGACAAAAACGATGTAAATCCCGGAGCAGAACAGTCAGAAACATATGAAGACACAGCGTACTTAGACGACACTGGATACATCGACGATACTGAAGCACCAGAAGACACGGGGCATGAAGATCCAATTGATGAGGAAGGGGATGATATTCCTGATTATCCTTTCAGTAACGTTATTGACGCGTGTACTGGACTTGATGTGTCAGGATGTCCGGTTGAGCTTTCATCTGGTACTCAAGTCGCAGAATGTGTAGAAAAAGTTAATCACGAGGTTTCCTGGCTCATTTCCGAAATTGAATATGCGGCAAAAGACGCATCAGGCGACTCTAGCATAACTATTGAAGACATCAGAAATGGGGAAGTGCCTGCAACTGTTACGGCAGAGTATCATGTTGACGAAAATTATGAGCACGGATGGTTACTAATATCTTTTGGAGACAACGTTGAGATGCATGAGCGAGATTTATGGATGCCTTACGAAACAACATCTGTTAGAACGGTGCGATGTTATGCACAAAACGATGTCCTTGAAGATGGATCAGTAAAAGAACATTTGATTCAAAATTTCGTAAAACCGGCAAACGAAAACACCTCGAGCGCAAGTTTGTCGATCGCAGATTATGAAGATTATAGCAATGCAGTAAGCGTATACGGTGATAGCTATGATATTTCTGATTCAAGTCTATATGTTGAGCCAGCATATTACGAGCTACAAGATGAAATCGACAACGTCCTTAATGCAGCACACGATCTGACTTCTGGAGGTATCTGGAATGGGGTTTATTA
>CAZRWH010000039.1:3770-5201 GCA_964603905.1 uncultured Candidatus Peribacteria bacterium
GTCATTATCAGCTCAAGTCCGAGGCTGTGGATTTGAGTTGTGTAAGATTCATAAAAACTCATTTCATCAACTTCAACTTGGCTAGTGCATCCTGATATCAAGATTAGGATAAGAGATGCTAGTATCTTTTTCATTTTTTGTTGGTTAAAAATTCCAAAAAACCTCATTTTTGACGTCATTTTCTGGGACACCGACTTCCAAAAAGTGGTCTTTTACATTGTCGATCATTGACTTGTTTCCGCAAATATAAACTTGCAAATTTGAAGGGTCAAAATTGCTCAAATGATCTGTTACACGACCGGTTAATCCGGTCCATGATTCATCCTCTGGTTGAGAAAGTGTAAGTTTGAAATCGAAGTTAGGGTGCCGGCTCGCAATATCTTCAAAGTGCTCTTTCCAAAAAACGTCTTTGATATGCCGAACACCAAAAAGAAGAGTAACTTTGCGTCCATTCTCAAGCGCAGGCATGAGCATTGAATTCATTGGAGCAACGCCAGTTCCAGTTGCAACGAAAAGGACATCTTTTTCAGAAGTTTCATCAAGTATGAAATGTCCAAAAGGCCCTTTGCAATCAATCCAGTCACCCTCGTTGAGGTCGTCTAGATATTCACTTCCTCGTCCTCCTTCAAGAAGCTTGATGGCTAACTCAAAATTTCGTTCACCAGGTCGAGAAGCGATCGAATAAGCACGATTAGCAGCAGGATCTTTGTCGTCATCAACCTTTATCATTACGAACTGTCCAGGTTTGAACTCAAAGAAGCTGTCAGGTGCAAAAACAAACCTAACAACGTCATGAGTAAGCTCTTCCCTGGAGACAAGTTTTGCTTTAAAGTCTTTCATAGCGAAACCAATTCTATACATGAAAGCACTTTATTGCCAGCCCCTCAGGGGAAAAACGGTTGCGGATATACGAAAAAAAGTCTCAAAAGAGGCTGATATTGTCGAAATTTGGTTGGATCATCTCGAAGACGATTTGGAAGATTTAAAAAAGATCAAAAAACCGCTTTTGTTCGTCTGCAAAGGCAAACGAGAAAAAGGCAAATTCACAGGATCTGAATCTGATAGAGTGCAAGTTTTGATCGACTCGCTAGAAGTCGCAGATTACGTGGATATCGATATCCGAACGGACAAAAAGTTAGTCAAAAAGCTTTTTTCAAAATGCAAAAGCACAAAGAAAATCCTCTCATATCACAACTTCGAAAAAACGCCTCAGAATCTCGCTCAAACCTATAAAAAAATGCGAGCGCTCAAGCCGGATATCATCAAGTTTTCAACTTTTATTAAGGAGCCAAACGACATCGGAGAGCTTTTTAAATTAATAATTCGCGCAAGGGAAGACGGGCAATCAATTATCACTCTAGGAATGGGGGAGAACGGAAAAATCACAAGAATACTTGCGCCAAAGCTGGGGAACTACTTATACTATGCGCC
>CAZRWH010000039.1:5301-8007 GCA_964603905.1 uncultured Candidatus Peribacteria bacterium
ATGGGATTAAAAATCGGAATCGTCGGACTACCAAACGTCGGTAAATCAACACTTTTCAACGCACTAACAAGAACAAAAGGAGCGGAATCAGCCAACTATCCGTTCTGTACAATAGAACCAAACGTCGGAATCGTAGAAGTTCCTGACACAAGAATCGACAAGCTTGCAGAGATCGTTAGCCCTAAAAAAACGATCCCAACAATCATCGAATTCGTCGATATTGCAGGTCTCGTCGAAGGTGCGAGCAAAGGGGAAGGACTTGGAAATAAATTTTTGGCAAATATCAGAGAATGCGACGCGATTGCACAGGTCGTAAGAGCTTTTGAAGACACAAACATCACACACGTTCACGAAACAATCGACCCAAAACGAGACATCGAGGTAATCGAATCAGAACTGCTTCTTGCAGATCTACAAACAGTCGAAAACCGCCTAGCAAAAGCAAAGGCAGCCTCAAAAAGCGGAGACAAAGACGCAGTAAAATACGCAAATCTCGTCGAGCGCGTTTTCGAACACCTCAATGACGGCAAACTTGCATGCCACCTCGACCTAACACCGGAAGAATTCGTAGCACTTCGCGACCTACACATGCTCACAGCAAAGCCGATCATGTACATCGCAAACGTCCACGAAGACGAAGCGGCAACGGTATGTCACAACTCTTTACGAGACAAATTACAAGTTCACGAATCAGCAAAAATCATCCCAATCTCAGCTCGAATCGAAGAAGAACTTGTCGGATTCACCCCAGAAGAAGCAAAAGAGTTCTTAAGCGACATGGGACTTGAAGAAACAGGTTTGAACTCACTAATTCGACACGCATACGATCTCCTAAACCTCCGAACATATTTCACGGCAGGAGTACAAGAAGTCCGCGCATGGACAATCCGTTCCGGAGACAAAGCTCCACGAGCTGCAGGAGTAATCCACACAGACTTCGAAAAAGGATTCATCCGAGCCGAAGTAATTAACTACGACCACTACGTCGAGCACGGTGGCGAAACCGGAGCCAAAGAAAAAGGAGTTCTCCGCCTAGAAGGGAAGGATTACGAGGTTCAAGATGGTGATGTGATGCACTTTAGGTTTTCGAGTTAGGCAAAAACCTTCACCCCCACAAAAACCGCATAAACCAAGACAAGAACCAACGCTTCACCGCGGAAGAGCGTTAGTTTTTTTCTAAATAACAGAAGCAACGCAAGCACAGACGCAAGAATCCAATATGGAATATCGAACATCAGAAGCCCGTTAGAAACTTCAAACCCATTAATCAAAGCACCACTACTCATCGACAGAAGTGGGTCTGTAATATTACTTCCAATCAAAGCACCAATCGCAAGACCAGGAGCTTTTTTGACAGCACCAGCAACAGCTGTACTGAGCTCAGGAAGACAGGTCGCAACACCAACAATCATGACGCCGACGAAGCTCTCTGTAACTCCGTAGAAGTCCGCCAACACAAGAGATTTATCAAGAACAACATCTGCCGAAAAAATCAAAACGCCGATACCTCCACACAAAATCAAGAACCTCAACCAGAGAGGAAGACCTTTTTTTTCGTGATCCGCCAGTTCCTCAGCTTGTTCGGTAAGCTTGTCGTGCTTTGTTGTATAAACCAGATAACCAATATAAACAGCAATCAGCCCGGCAGCCTCGATACGAGTCACTCCATCACCGGTATAAACCACTAACCAAAAAAGCACAGCAGCAATCAACATCATCATCCCGTCGATCTTGAGAGCCTTTTCATTCGCATGAATATTGTGAATCAACCCCGCAACACCAAGAACCAGGGTAGTCTGAGTGAGACAAGAACCCACGATCGCTCCAACAGCAAGACTCGGCGCACCATCTATCCCAGAAAAAACCGAAACCATAATCTCCGGCAAACTTGTCCCAATACTAACAATCGTAAGCCCAATCAAAAGTCCCGAGACACCCAAACGATGAGCAATAGCTTTACCAGAATCAATGATAAGGCCAGACCCAAGCCACAATCCGGCAAGTCCAAGTCCTAACAATAGAAAATCTAAAAACATTTTATTTGTATTTGAAAAAACTGTTCGAATACAAGTATTATCCTAACGTGAAACTTAAGCAATAGATTCGTATGGAAATTATTCCGAGTATTTACATTCAGGACGGGAAAATAGTTTCTTGGTACAAAGGCACACAAAACCAACAGAAGAAAACCTACGTCAAAGACCCTCTCAACATGGCAAGGTATTTTGATGCACAAGGAGCAAAAAAGATCCAAGTAATTGATCTAAACGGAAGTCTTCAAGGCGGAACTCAGCACATCCGAATAATCAAATCGATCTGCCAATCTGTGAAAGCGGAAGTACAACTCGGTGGAGGAATTCGAACAATGGAACATCTCGACGCGGCATTCGAACTAGGCGTTGCGCGAGTAATCCTTGGAGTTTCATCAATTTATATTCTCAAAGACGCAATCAAAAAATACGGCCCAGACAAGATCATCATGGGGATCAAAAGCCACGACGACATTGTTGAAACAGACCTAACAATGGAAGGGGAGACGCCAACAGTTACAGAACTTGCAGCCAAATTTGTCGAAGCAGGAATCACAACAATAATTCACAAAGACATGGACGCGGAAGGATCTCTCTACCATCCAAACTTCGATATGATCGAGCAACTTGTATACGAACTCGACGGCAAAGTAGATGTTTATTGCTCAGGCGGAAT
>CAZRWH010000039.1:8107-10132 GCA_964603905.1 uncultured Candidatus Peribacteria bacterium
TTAATCACATCCTTAACAGCCGAAAGTGCTCTAAGCGCTCTTTCAAGATGTGCTAAGTCGTAGACCTCAACTTTTACGGTGACTCGTTTTATCTCAAGGGTCTTTGTGTTTTCGACGCCGACTTTGTAGATGTTTACTCCCAGTGATGAGAGCGCTCTTGTGATATCACGCAGAAGTCCAACACGGTCATTAACATCAACTGCGATATCAACACGGTAGATTTTTAGAGATTCTTTGTTCGCTTTTTCTTTGAGTTCTTCATTTCCAAGTACGATGGCCATTGCTCTGTTCATTCGATCTTTCGAAAGCATTTCTTCGTTTATGATTTTCTCAGTTTCGGCAGGTTTTCCGAGTAGTTCTTCAGGTGAATAGAAGGCGTGTATGACGTTTTTCACGCTTATAGATCCTTCTCCAATTGAGGTTACTAATTCCTTCATGTTTTTGACCTCGAACTCAGTCAAAACAGATTCAAGAAGTGTTTTTGAAGGCTTCTTGAGTTTGGTTTTTCCGAACATTGCGAGCTGGTCGTTTAGAAGTGTTAGGCCGGCTTTATAATTACGAGAACCGCTTTGTTGTCGGAAGTATTCTTTGATTTTTGATCTGGCCATTCCGGTCTTCACGGTTGTAAGCCATTCGCGTTTTGGAGTAGCTTTTTCTGATGTCAAAATTTTGACGGTTGCTCCAGTTTCAAGAGGTGTGACTAGCGGAAGTCGCTCTCCGTTAATCTCGGCAGAGACAGCTTTGTTACCAACGTCTGTATGGATGTGATACGCGAAGTCGATGGCGTTCGCACCGTATGGTAAATCTATAACCGCACCTTTTGGAGTGAAGGTAAAAATGCGATCTTGGAATATGTCGAATTTAAGATCTTCAACGAAGTCGTAATTAGTTCTGACCTCTTTTTGAATGGTGAGAATTTTGGTTGCCCATTCAGCATGTTTTTTGAAAACTTCTGGGGTGTCAGACTTGCCCTTTCCAGGTTTGCGAGTAGAGTCATAAAAGTAATGTGCCGCGATTCCGTATTCAGCGTCGAGATGCATTTCACGGGTTCTGATTTGGAACTCGGTTATGGTTCCGTCTATTCCGAAAACAGTGGTGTGGATGCTTTGGTAGCCATTAACTTTTGGCACGGCGATATAGTCTTTGATTCGTTTGTGTTTAGGTCGAAAAGTTTGATGTACAACTCCGAGAGTTCGGTAGCATTCGTCCACATCTTTTACAATTATTCGGAGGGCGATTAGGTCATAAATATCATGAAAAGTTTTTCCGGTATGAAGCATTTTTTTGAAAATGCTATAAAGACTTTTCTTGCGTGCATGGATCTCTGCTCGGATACCTTTGCTACGCA
Source organism: uncultured Candidatus Peribacteria bacterium (assembly GCA_964603905.1). Classification (GTDB taxonomy): domain Bacteria; phylum Patescibacteriota; class Gracilibacteria; order UBA1369; family UBA12470; genus CAZRWH01. Next base: position 9,456 of record CAZRWH010000039.1, read on the forward strand.
GTGAGGACTTGATTTTACGAGCAGTTTCTCGAAGGATTTTGTCGTTTTGCATTGCGCTTTCCTCAACCAAAGATCGTGTTTTGTCGTAATCGGCAGGATAAATATATTTGAAGCACAGATCTTCCATTTCCGATTTGATATCCCAGATTCCAAGAAGGTTCGCAATAGGCACATAAATCTCGAGAGTCTCTTTTGCGATCCGCAGTTTCTTGCCAGGTTTATCAATGAAATCGAGAGTCCGCATATTGTGAAGACGGTCCGCAAGTTTAACAAGGATGATCCGCAGGTCTTTGGCACTATGAATAAAAAGCCTTTTGAGAGATTCGATCTGACGCTCAGCCATATCGTGTTGGTAGTAAACCTTCGAAAGTTTGGTAACTCCTTCAACAAGATAAGAAACCTCTTTTCCAAACTCTTCCTCGATGTCTTTGATTGTATACTCTGTGTCTTCGGGGACATCGTGAAGGAGTGCAGTCAGCAGTGTGTCGACATCAACTTTGTAGTTAAGCAAGATCGAGCAAGCCGCTATTGGATGGAGAATATAAGGCGATCCATCATTACGTCTTTGGTCACCATGTGCTCTTTTAGCAAAATCATAAGCCTTGAGTATTCTGTCCTCGTCTAGCTTTGGCATATACTCCTTTGCAAGTTTTATGACAGTTCCAATTCTCAAAATC
>CAZRWH010000040.1:0-9791 GCA_964603905.1 uncultured Candidatus Peribacteria bacterium
TGGGTTCCGCCTGCTTTTTCAAAAAACCTTCCTGCAAAAGATTTTCCGCATGAGGCCTTACCTGTGATACCTATTATTGTTTTGTTTGAAGCCATTAGCGTCTTTGTATCATTGAGACCAACATATCTTTGAGTGCCGCCTCTTCTTTTAGGCTCTTGTCTGTTACGAATTTCGCTTGATAATGAAGCACTTCCCTTTCGACTTTCTTGGGGAAAGCTACGTTTTCAAGAGTTACAACTGTTCCCGTTCCTAGTCTTTCTACCATGATGTTCCCGAAATTCATGATTGTTCCCCAAAATCCTTTGATCTCGTAGGTTATTCCTTCGATTGTGTGATATTCGATTCGAGTTGAAGATTTACTAAAAAATCCGTCCCATTGCAGGTCTATAATCCCTGCGTTTGTTACGATCCATGCATCCATATACCAGTCTAGCAGTTCATATATAAATGCTAAAACACCCACTATCATCCATACCAGCCATACGATTTGGAATGGAGGCATTAGTATGTTAAATCCTAAAGGGATAGCGATTCCCATTGTCAGCGTCTTGAAAAATGTTCCGTATGCTACAAACGGATGCGTGTGCGCTACGAAATATATTTTCTCTCCAGCGTTTAGATAATTCCTAAATAATATGTTTTCCAGCATTTGTTTCTGTTTTGTTTTGCTGAATCAAATTTACAGAAAAAAAATAACCTTGTAAACACCTGTAGTGATTGTGTATTTTATGACCTGCGAAACTAATACAAACAAAATAAAATATGATTGATGACGACGTTACATACGATGGCTCTTCAAAGTTAGGTTATATGCTTAAAAACGCTGTAAGGTTTTTTGTAGATGTGGGACTGAATGTTGTTGTCATCATTGTTCTGTTCTGGTTTGTCCGCGGGTTCGTATTCTCTCCTTTTCAGGTTAGCGGGCCTTCTATGTGCGACACCTTGAATTATTTCAATGGGAGTTGCGTGCACGGCAATGGCGAATACATGATTGTTAATAAGCTTTCTTACGTCGATATTTTTGGATGGTCTCTGTCTGATTATGAACGTGGTGACATTGTTGTTTTCTCCCCGCCAGAGGCTAGTGATGGAGAGTATTATGTAAAAAGAGTTATAGGGCTCCCTGGAGAAACTGTATTGCTTAAGGACGGCGATGTGTATGTTGATGGAGAGAAACTAGAAGAGCAATATTTGAATGAAAGCAATTATGGCAAAACCTATCCTTCTACAACTTCTCTAGATGAATTCCTAGTTCCAGAAGGCAGCTATTTCGTTCTTGGAGATAATCGAAGAGCAAGTAGCGACTCTAGGCGTTGTCTCGGTATGTCTGACTGTGAGCACGACGATGCTTTTCTGCCTGAAAATCTAATCGAAGGAAAAGGACTTGTTGTTCTTTGGCCGATTAGCAAACTCAGGATGATTGAAGATTATGAATATTAGAACTTGGTATCTAGTATTTGGGGTTTTGATTATGGGGGCTATGCTGCTTTAGCTTTTTCCCGGTTGTTCCACCAAGTTAGCACTTTTATTGCTGTTCTCTGCATTTGCATGCCAACCAAAACTCCTTTTGGCAGGTATAGTTCCTGAATCTGTTTAAGCTCGGCAATCTTCTCTGCAACGTCTAGTCCTTTTTCTTGCTCCCATAACAGCTCGTCTTCCGCGCAACAAAGTACCGATACCTGCTCGTAGTCAGCGAGGTCCTTGGAAAGCTCTTCCCATTGATTAAGGTCTTCTATGAGTTTTATTGCCAGTCTTTTTACTTTTACTCCATATCGGGTCATTTCTTCAAAAGCTTTTCGCTCAGAAGGCGGTGTTGTTCTTAAAAAATCCTCAATCGCTTTATCGTCACCTTCAGGATCAGAAACTCTTAACATGTCTGACAGCATGTCAGCATTTATCTCTGTCCATTGATCTGGTCTGTTTTTAGGCATTTTGTTTTTGTTAAAAATCTACATGGGAGAAAATGATACCAGTCGCTCTTCCATCATGCAATTAATACGTCTTGCTCGTAATATAAAACTCAAGCAAAACAATGATCGCAACAACAAGCAGCCCGTTCCACCAGGTCAAAACACCCAGCATTAGGAAGGCTAACGACGTCAGCGTGCAAAGTGACAGCAACAATCCTTGTCTTATTGAAGTGTTGATATAACTGACTCCGATTTCGTTTCTTGTGATCCACTTTCTTAGATAAAACCCCAGCAGGGTAAATGTGCATGTCAAAGAGATTAGCAGGCTCAAGAAGAACAATGCTAGCGCTAGGCCTGTTGATTCATAAGGGTTTAGCTTGAGGATAACTACGATCCAGCTTAGCCAGCTTATTCCTCCTGCCATGATTAATGGCTGGATATATCTTTGTTCTGGGTTAAATGGTTGCGTCATGTTCGTTGAGTTGTTCTTTTTTTATTTTTTTGAGTAATGCAGGGACTTTTTTTATGTCCTCGATTAACACCTCTCTGTACGACCCATTATACAGTGCAACTGCAGGATGGTACATCGGATAATAAACTTGTTTGCCTCCATCAATTCCTTTGTAACGTTTGGCCTGTCCGTGAACCTGTGAAACCTTCAAGTCAGGCAGGAATCTGTTCATAGAATGGCGCCCTAAAGTGATTATTAATGTTGGTTTGATAGCCTTAACTTGTGCTACGAGATACGGCCAGCAGGCTTCGATTTCTTCTGGCAATGGATCTCTGTTTCCTGGAGGGCGGCATTTGACGACGTTTGCAATGTAAACATCTTCTCTCTTAAGACCTGCATGTTCTAGTAATACGTCCAAAAACTTCCCTGCTGCACCAACGAACGGCTTTCCTTGTTGATCTTCGTTTTTGCCTGGGCCTTCCCCTATAAACATTACGTCAGCGTTTGGATTGCCTGATCCTGGAACGACGTTGGTTCTTTCTTTGCACAGTTCGCATTTCGTGCATGCGCGACATTTTTCCTCAATTTCTTGAATTGTAATCATTGTTTTTTACGGATTATGAATCCTATTACTAACAGTACTATTCCTGCGAATACCAACTCTGTTGCGTGAAGGATCATTTTGTCGGTGATAAACCCAAGCATTGTTGTTATTGGAGTAGCTAGGCTTTGTAGTATTGCTGCTTCTGATTCAGATGTTGTAGCTGACGCGCTGGTCATTACATACGGAATTTGCGTTCCTAACACCATCGCAACTAGCCATGTAATAATTCCTCCCCACAGTGCTGTACTTGCTACCCATGTGCATACAGAACTAAGCGGTTTCCATATTACCGTCGACAAGACTCCCAATAGAGCTAAGTACAGAAGTACAATTGCGGCTCGTATTTGGAAGTTGTAATTGATGATATTTGTTAATGCCAACTTTGTTTCTGGAGACATTGTCGTTAGGTCTATTTCGTATGTACCCACAGAAGGAGCTTTGTTGAAGTTTGCGTTTATCATGTCTTTGACCTCGGACTCTGTCATCCCTGGAGGTATGCAGGTAGGAGTCTCTCCAGATTCCATTTTTGTAACCTCGCTGGTCGTGCAATCATCCCATGTTCCTACATATTCTGCTATTAGCCTCGTTGTGACTTTTGGAAGTTTTTGTTCTATTGAAGAAATATCCAAAACTACTGTTTCTGGAAGTTCCTCTTGAGATAATTGATCTGATATTTCCGATGTTATACTTAATAAATCCTCTTCTGTTATAAGCTCTTTCATGTATTTCATGATGTCTATATCCTCTATCATTTCCAGTCCTTCCTCTTGGACAATTATATGCTCTAGGTTTGCCTCCATGAGCCCTGCAACTGAGTCATAAATTCCTTCGATTACTTCTGGGCTTTTGTAAAAAACTGGGTTTAAATAAGTCTCAAATGCTGCGTATATTACGCTTAATATCGGGGTTATTATTAAGATAGATATAACCAGGATAAAACCGATTATTTTTCTGATCATTTTTTGTTTTTTTGTTAGATGTCTTTGTAAATCTATCAAATGCAGTGTTAAAATCAAAGATGTATTTTATTTGAAATTTTATGCAAAAAATTGTCTTCATGGGGACTCCTCAATTTGCAGTCCCTGTACTGAAAGCCCTTGTAGATGACCCTGAAATTGATGTTCAACTTGTTATAACGCAACCTGACCGACCTGTTGGCAGGAAGGCCCAGCTGACGCCACCTCCTGTAAAAGATCTAGCCCAGGAGCGTGGACTCCCTATCATGCAACCTGACAATGTTAACGGTGACGACGTAAAAGAGATGCTAACCAGCGCAAATCCGGATTTCATTATTGTTGTTGCTTATGGCCAACTTCTATCTCAAGAAATTATTGACTGCGCTAAAAAGGAGATATTGAACGTACACGCTTCTTTGCTTCCGAGATATCGTGGTGCATCCCCTATTCAATCAGCTATTTTGAGTGGAGATCCTGAGACAGGCGTTTCAATAATGGGTGTTCGCAGAAAGATGGATGCAGGGCCTGTTTATTTAGTGAAAAAGACCGCTACTGACGAAAAGAATTTCATCGAACTTAGCAAAGAGCTTGCTGATCTTGGAGCAGAGGCTCTTGTTGAGACCGTGCATGGTTTTGATGAGCTTTCTCCTGCAGAGCAAGATCACGATTCTGCTACTCACTGCAAGAAGGTTTCTAGGGGTAACGGCGAGATTAATTTTGACGAAGAGTCTGCAGAGGATGTAATACTCAAATACAGAGCTTTTTATGGATGGCCGGGGGTTTTTACTTCATATGACGGAAAGCGCCTAATACTGTCGGAATTAACCCTTGGCGACGCCAGCAATACTGATGATCCAGGTACTGTTTTTGAAGCGGAAGGAGTAATTCATGTCGCTTCAAAATCTGGCTCAATTATTCTCAAGCGCGTAAAAATAGAAGGCAAGAAAGAGATGTCTATCTCAGATTTCACAAGAGGTTATTCTGACTTTGCGGGTTCTAAGCTTGGATGATGAGCTGTTGCAACCAGTATTATTGCCAGTACTTGTGGTGCATAAAACGAATACCAGTAGTGGTCAAACACCCCTATTACACTTAATGCTATTAGTGCGTACAGGGACTTTTTGTTTTTGGATGATAGTATCGAATACAGTAATAGGAACAGCATTATTATCGCTCCGATCATGCCAAGCTCAGCAGTAGCCAGTATGTATACGTTGTGAATTGGTTGATATTCCCATGGCATTAGTTTTTCGTCGAGGTGGTCTTGTATTACGTTCGTGAAGTTTTGCCACCCTATCCCCATTGGATTTTCGTAAATTATATCGAGAGAAGGATTCACCAGCATTAATCTTTGTTCGATTTCGTAACTGCTTTGAAGATGTGTCGCAAACGGCGCTGCAACGTGGTAAAAAACGCCAAGAATTAGTATTGCTGCGATTGTTGCTCCAACTGTAATTGCATGGTTTTTTACAAACCTAAATACCGACTTTATATTCATTAATTTAAATAGAATTCCCGCCACAAAAAGCCCCAGTAAAGCAGACCTAGACATCGTAAAAATAAGTCCTGCAAAGCACGTTATTATTAGAGGCTTCCACTTCCTAAATCCTCCACTCAGAATGATTGCTATCGCTAAAAATCCACCAAGAATATTTGGATGCTGCATCGTTCCATAACTCCTTATGACTTGCTTGTGCATACTCATGTCTATTTTGGCAATTCCTGCTGAAGCTAAGTTCGGCTCGCCTAGAAAATCTAGCCCAATACTCCCCTGGGTTATGTATTGGACAGCAGCAATTATGCTTTGCATTGCCACAGACAATAGCAAGGTCTTGAATATCCTGTTGTTGCTCGTAACCTTGTTCACAATCAGCAAATACACAACAGCCAGCATTATCAACCTGAACACTAGCCACGTTTCAGGAAAAACTGTGTTTGTAAGGATCACCACTGCCATTAAAGCGGCGAACATAGTTAGTTTGACCTTGTCGCCCAGTTTAAATTTTTCTCTAGAAAACAAAAAGAACACTGCACTCGCCATAAACAGCAGATCTCCGAGATAAATATAGGCGTTAGTGAACTCATTAGACTGGCCGCTGAGATGGATTTCGGGCTGCCAAATGATAGTGTAGATCTGAAAAGGCAATGTAAAAACGCCCGCACAAAACAGTAGCTCGGCTACCCGAGAAAAGCTTATCGACTTGAGGCTATTCATGCTCAGGGAAAATGCCTTCATCAGGTATTATTGCGTTAATTTGTTGTTCTGCGTTGCTTAGAGCTGTCGAAACTTTGACTGTAGAAAGTACTGAATCAATCGCATTTGCGAATATCTCCTCGTACTTCTGTGCATCTGCCACAGGAATTGTTTCTGCATAACCAACCTGCGTTGCGAAGACTCCGTAGATAGGATCTTTCATCTGGCCTTCTATCAAGTCTCGTCTTGATGATGGCTTGTGAGTTTCATCGAAGTAGTACTGCAGATTCTCCTGCGATGACAGGAAGTCTAGAAATAGCCAAGCCTCTTCCGGATAATCCGAAGTTCTTGAGACTGTGTATGCGAAATAGCTTGCGTATACGTCGCGTTTTTCTGTGCTTGTTTCCGGATCATATACCTGTGGGATCTCGGTCACCTTAACTGTTCCTGGGTCGATTGTGTCTTTTCCTTTTTTGCCTGTTGTTTCAATTAAATTTAGCAGATCATCGTAAAGATACGAGTATCCGAAAATCATTGAGACCTTGCCCTCAACGAATGGCTGAAGTTCTTTTTCTGCGCTGTTTGCGTCCGAGATATATTGGTTCCATGAGTAGTTTTTGTTGCTCGGAATTGCGAACGATGTGTACATATTGAGGGCCTCTTCTCCAGGCGAGAATACGCCTTCTGTCGCGCTTACTTCGGTGTCAGTGATTTTTGATTTTGTGTATGAGTCGTTATAAAAAGCTGTTCCGTATTGTAGGAATAATGAATATAGAATGTCTGTAGACCTTAGGATGTTATCTGAACGCCCCATTGCAATTCCGGCTACCTCGAATCTTTCGAAGCTGTTGTCGGACTTAGTCAGCTTGAAAACGTCATCCTGGAGCTCAGTCCATGTATTTGCTGGCTGTCCTCGTGACGGGATTGCGTCTTCGAGATGATCCTCGTTGTAATAAAGAGCTACTGTATCGACATACATTGGGATTCCATAGATTTCGTATCTTTCGTCGTCATAACTCCATAAAAAGTCGTCACTTACAACACTTACGAATGTCTCGTCGTATTCCTTTGCAGTTTCGTATGTTACTTCGAGTGGAGCGGTTTTCTTAGCGTGTTCATATATCCAGCTGTTGTGCATTGCAAAAATATCTGGCCCTTCGCCTTCTGCCATCTCATTAACGACTAGGTCGAGGTATGTCTCCGGGTTTGTAAACTGTTTGTATGTGATATTTACGTTTTTGTTTTGGCTTTCGTATTCCTGGATAAGTGGCTGGTAAATATCCGAGTCGTCGAAGAGCCCGTACATTACCAATTCTACGTCTTCTACTTGAGTTGTAGTGGTTGTTGGCTGCTGTTTAAGACATCCAGAAAACCCCATCATTACAAGCGAAAGAATTGTTATTAAGGCTATGTTTTTTTTCATTTTTGTTTTTTTGTTAGTCGCGGGTCGCTAGTCGCAGGTCGCGGGTCTCAAGTCGCGGGTCTCAAGTCGCGAGTCGAGGAGTGATTTTTAATCTTGTTTTTCTAGGGACTCAAGCAGGCTAATAATTGCATCTGCCACTCTTTCAGATTGCTCCTCTAGTGCACCTCCAACGTCATGTATTTCTTGCACGGTTGCGCCTGTAAGTCTGTCTACTACGTTATTTTGCTCTATCCATGTAGCTCCTTGAGCTACACCTACCATCGCAAAAGCCCCAAGAAATGGGCCTGCTAAGCCTGTACTAGGCCTTTTATTTGATTGCTCCATGTTTGTTTTTAATTATTGCTAACCTGGATTATACCTTACGCAACCCTTCGAGCAAATATCTTTTGGAAAGTGCGTAATAGTAGAAGTTTTTTTTGGTATGCTTCGCTATGAAAAGTATAGGCTTCCTTGATATTGCCCAGAGTGCTGCTTTTTTCCAAAGTGGCGGGATTTTTTTGAGTTCTGGGTGTTTCTGATTGAAAATTTTCGAGGAGCGCCCGATTGACCTCATTCTTCTTGCGAGCGATTTCTCGTCAATCTCATGATGATGGTATCCGACTGCTGATTTGCAGTAATAAAGTTCCATTTGGTCTTCTTTCGTCATTCTGTATCCAAGCTCTATATCTTCCCATCCGTATGACTTGAAGTCTGGGTCAAATTTATGTTTTTGAATAAGTTGGCGCTTCATCGAAATATTGGAAGTGTAGAAGAAGTTGTAGTCTGCCTTCTCTTTGCCTTCTAGTAAGTCATATGCGAATTGAGTTCCACCTTCTTTCCCCGTAGTAAGCCAGTTCATGAAGTCGGTTACGTTGATCTCCGGATGCCAAAGAATCAGTCCCAGGACAGCAGCTCTTATTTCAGGGTGTCTTTTGTGCGTCAGCATGTGCTCATGGATTGCGGTTCTTTCAAGGAGAATATCATCCCCTATGAACATGATTATATCTCCTAGCGCATGCTTCAGTGCGTTGTTGCGTGCGTTTCCTTGCCCTTGGTTTTCCTGTTTTATGTATTTCAAATGAGGAAACCTAAACTCCCAGCTTCTTGCTATCTCTTCTGTGTTATCTGTACTTCCGTCATCGACCACTATTATCTGCATTTCGTCGAGTGGATATGTTTGCTCAACAAGGCACTCAAGACAACGCCCGAGTATTTCGGCGCGGTTATACGTTGGGATTATTACTGTTAATGGTATTTGGTTCATCAGCCTGATTTTATCTGCAAAGAGCCTCAAAGTCGAGGCTCCTTACATTCCCCTCTCTATTTTTGTTTTTTATTCCTGTTCTTCTGCAGAAGTTGCTTCTATTTCGTTCTTCTTGATCCTCAAGAAAATCACGCGGCTCGCTTTGACCTCAGTGATGTAATGAGTGACGCCTTTTTTGTCCTCGTAGTTCCGATAAAGGATCTCTCCTTCGACTAAGACGAGACTTCCTTTTGTCAGGTGCTCAGCGCAAATGTCGCCAAGTTTTCGCCAAGCTACAACTCTGTGGAATTGTGCTTGGTCTTCGACCTCACCTCCTTCTTTGATGACAGATTTGTTTGTTGCAACCGAGAAGCGTGTCATCGTGTGCCCTCCTTCGGTCTTTTTGCTTTCTGGGTTTGCCGTTAGGTGCCCCAGTAGCAAAACTTTGTTTAGGAACTGCATTTTGTTTTGGGTTAAGAAATACAGTACCTCTGTTGTAGCAGTTGGATGTTAAATAAATGTTAAATAATGTAGTGGCGAGGAATCTGGTGCGGAGTGTTAGGAAGGCGAGCTCCGTCGAGCCTTCCGAGAACAAAGCACGCCGAATCAGAAATCTCGAATTTTTGTGCAAACAAAAAAGAGAAATTTCTGAAATGAGGCGAAGATTCCCCCATTGTGAAGCGTGAGGGGGAACGGAATCATTTTTGACTCATTTTTTATTTTTAGCCGAAAGTCGAAAACCGATAGAGCTTGATGTTCAAAGTAGCGAAATGGTAGAATTCACTCCACTAAATAAGTCCCATGTTCACCGGCATCATAAAATCTGTTGGCACAGTCGAGAAATTTGCAGACAACAACCTGTTGATTTCGCATGACTTGGAATCGAATCCTGGCGACAGTATCGCTGTTAATGGGGTTTGCCTCACCGCTAAAGATGATGGCAGTTTTGATATTATGGATGAGACGATTTCTCGTACAAACCTTGGTGAGCTACAGGTCGGAAGCGTTGTGAATCTTGAACCTGCAATGAC
>CAZRWH010000041.1:0-2250 GCA_964603905.1 uncultured Candidatus Peribacteria bacterium
GCTCGGAGGATTTAACAAAAATAATATGGCTTCAAATCTAAGAGTTTTCGCAGGAACATCGCATCCAGAGCTGGCGAAAGCTATTTGTAAACAGCTCAAAGTTAAGCTTTCAAAAATGGAGCTTAAAAAGTTTGCTTGTGGAGAAATCTATGCAAAACCTGTTGAAACTGTTCGTGGAGACGACGTTTTTATTGTTCAAACTGGAACTGGAGATGTGAATGAGGACCTTATGGAGCTTTTTATTATCATAGATTCGATGAAGAGATCTTTTGCGAAAAGTGTGCATGTTGTGATTCCTCATTTTCCGTATGCTAGGCAAGATCGTGTGGCTTCTCCTCGAGAACCGATTACAGCGAAACTTGTTGCGAAACTGATTGGTGCAGCGGGTGCGGATCATGTGATGATTGTTCAAATTCACTCTGAGCAACAGCAAGGATTCTTTGATTTCCCGATTGATCACTTGAATGCTCGGAAGCTTTTTGCACAACATATCAAAAAAAAGAAACTTAAAGATGTTGTTGTTGTCGCGCCAGACGCAGGTGCAGCGAAAGATGCTGATCGTTTGGCTAGAAGACTTAATACTACAATTGCGGTTATGAGTAAGACTCGACCTGAACATAACAAGGCTGAGATTACTTCGTTGGTTGGTGATGTAAAAGGGAAGAGTTGTGTGATTTTTGATGACATGATTGATACAGCTGGAAGTATTTGTGCGGCACATGATTTCCTCAAGAAAAATGGGGCAAAAGATGTGTATGTTGCTGCAACTCACCCTGTATTCTCGGGGCCTGCGGTTGAGCGTTTGAATAAAACTGGATTCAAGGGTGTTATCGTGACAGATACAATCCCTGTTGATTCTAAAATCAAGAATCTTGAAGTGATTTCGGTCGCTCCTATGCTTGCGAAAGTGATTAAGAATGTTCATCAAGGGAAGAGTGTTACGAAGGCATACACTAGGTAGTTGTTGTAGTAGTGGTAGCTATGGAGCCTTTCAGGCAGGATACTAAATACAAAATTCTAAATACTAACAATATGCACGTTTACATCGGCTCCGATCATGGAGGGTTTCAAATGAAAGAAGGTCTTAAAGATTGGCTAGAACAAAATGGATATGAATATACAGATCTAGGATGCTTCAATGAAGATAGTTGTGACTATCCTGATATTGCTTGGGAGGTTTGCGAAAAGGTTGCTGCTGAGGATGAAAGCAAAGGAGTTTTGGTTTGTGGTACTGGACTTGGGATGTCTATGGCAGCGAATAAATACAAAGGTATTAGAGCTGCGATGTGTATGACTGAATACATGGCTGAGATGGCGCGTGAGCATAACAATGCACAGGTGATTTGTTTTGGTGGAAGAACGACAGAACAGGACTTGGCGGAGAAGATGCTGAGGAAATTTTTGGATACGAAGTTTTCTGGGGTTGAGAGGCATCAACTTAGAGTTGAGAAAATAGAGAGAGTGTAGATTTATAAAAAAATCTAAATACCAAATACTAAATTCAAAGTTCTATGATTAAAATTGCACCTTCGATTCTTTCAGCCGATTTTGGAAAGCTTAATGAGGATGTTCAAACCGTAGTTGATGCGGGTGCGGACTGGATCCATGTTGATGTTATGGATGGGCATTTTGTTCCTAATCTTACCTTTGGAGCTCCAGTTGTGAAGTGCATTAAGACAGATCTGCCTTTGGATGTTCATTTGATGATCGAAAATCCTGAGAAATATGTTTCGGATTTTGTTGAAGCTGGTGCCAACTACATTACTGTTCATTTTGAAGCTTGTGATCAGCTTGATGGTGTTCTTGAAGACATTAAGATTGCTGGTGTGAAGTGTGGTATTTCGGTCAAACCGGGGACTGCGATTGAGGAGCTGGAACCTTATTTGGATAAAATTGATATGGTTCTTGTGATGAGTGTTGAGCCTGGTTTTGGAGGACAGAAATTTATGGAGATAGCTTTGGATAAAATTAAATGGTTAAAAGAAAAAGGCTTTGAGGGGGAGATTAATGTTGATGGTGGTATTAATGCTGAGACTGGTAAGTTGTGTCGAGAGGCTGGCGCTACAGTTTTGGTTGCGGGAAGTTATATTTTTAAATCTGAAAATAGGGGGGAGGCGATTGAAAGCTTGCGGTAATGCTGGTTTTCGCTTAAAATCCACCTGCTTTTTAATCGTGCGCTCGTAGTTCAGGGGATAGAACGCCAGATTGCGGATCTGGAAGTCGCAGGTTCGAATCCTGCCGGGCGCACCA
>CAZRWH010000041.1:2350-4680 GCA_964603905.1 uncultured Candidatus Peribacteria bacterium
GTCTTACAGCTTTTCCTCTTGCCAAACCTGGTTTTCTTGGTTACAATCTCGCCTCTTATAAAACCACTTATTATTATGATCGAGTTAGGAACTGAGTTGGATGTGCAGGACAGGTTAGGTGCTTTGCCTGAGGCAGAGAAATCTGTTGTTGAGTTCTTTGTGCCAGGTAAGTTTGTCGAGGCGTTGGATCAGCTTGAGAATGATGATCAGAGGGAATTGCTGTTTGCTGAGATTGCGAATATTTTTAGAGCACTTGTGGGAGGGAGTCTTTCTAGAGATGCTTGGCTTTTGGTTTTGGACTTACTTGATGGATTTGAAGCAGAGATGAGTATGTTTCATGCTCAGAATTTCGATACTAATAAGCATCTTGCATTTTTGGCTATGCGTCTTCGGTCGGCATGCCAGGATTTGCGTGATCACAGGTTTAGTCCAGCTAATGTTCCTGCGGAATTACTTGGTGTACAAGGTCCTTTTCGTCGTAGACTTCTTAGCGAGATTAAGCGGAGAGGAGATATTGGTATTAGAGAGGAGAATTTGAGTGCTTATTTAGATGATCCTCAATATGCTGATGCGCTTTTGTTTTTGAAAGCGAATGATTACGTTATTGAGATGCAGGGCAAGCTTATTGCGGCTCCGCATGTTCGAGATTTTAGTTTAAAACTTCCTACTAAACTTTATTAAATATGACTTTAGAGCAACAAAATGATGGACAATTAGAGTTCCCGGACAAGATGCATGTGACGCTCGATCAGATCAAAGAGCCTATGGCGGCTTTTGACAAGAAGTTGGATTTGGCAGTGGATCGTATTCCTAATTATTTATTGTCTCGTGAGCCTCGATCAAAGAATACTCAGACTGTTTTGAATAGGATTGAATCTATCCGTAACAGGATGCCTGATGTTGAAAGTTTGACTGCGGACGAAGAAGGTAAGATTCCTGATTTTGAGTTCCAAAGAGTTTGTTGTGAGATTCGTGATTTGAATAATGAGGTTGTAAATGTTCTTAATGGATTTTTTAATTCAAACGATTTTGATTCTTGTACGAGGGGAGGGAAAAAGTTCAATAATCCTCTGTATGCAGATTTTGCATTTTGTGATCTTTATGAAGGATTGCTTGATACTTTGCAGCCTTTGATGGGGACTTTGACTGGTGATTTAAAGAAGCAAGGGAACAAGATTAGCAAGAAGAAGGTTGGTAATCTGCAAATGCATTATAAAAATGCTCGTTCTCGACTAAATTTGCCTGAGAAAGATGGGCTTCCTGGTGATATTTTTGTGGCAGATGTTTCGGTTCGTGATTTGGACAAAGATGTTTCTACGGTAAACATTCGCCGAGGAAGGGAATGGGATATGAGAGATGCTCGTGGTGAGATGAATGAGGATGCTGCTATGGGGCCTGTTCCTTCTAGTGCTCGTAAGCCGGCTGAAGAGACTGAGGTTGTTGTTGCGGAGCCTTTATTAGATGTAGGAGAATGGGAAGATGATGATATTACGCAGAATTCTAATCCAATTATGGTTTACTCTGTTGCGGCTGTTGTTGGTTTTTTTGAAAAAGAGTTTGTTGAGGCTATGGCAGATATTCCGGGGTCGGATGGATTTGTTGACAGGATTATTGGTCCGGTAAAAGATATGATTAAAAGATTGCAAGAGGAAGGAGTTAATCATGTTTCTCTTCTGAATTTTCATACTCAAATTCTTCCGATTGGTCGTTTTCTTGAGGATTGGATGAGGAGACTGCCTTTGGATTCTCCGATTAGAACTAAGGTTTTGCTTTTGAAAAATAATTTTGAAAGTACTGTTGTAAGTCTTCTTAATCCTGTGAATATTCCTAATCATCTTCCAAAAGGTGATTTGGATGTGGATGAACTTGGGGCTCCTGGTCTTCAAATGTTAGAGATGCCTGGAGAAGTTTCGGACAGTATAGCTGGAATTGGACTTGCAGGAAGTTCTTATCAACCTGTCAGGCCTAATGATGATGAGCTTCCTGATGATGAATCTGAGGAAATCGACTTAAATTGGGAAAATGGAAATGGTAGCTCTGGTGTTTATTTTGAGGATACAATTTCTCCAGTTGAAATTGATTTGGGACTTAATAATTCAGATGATGTTGAGGAGGAAAGTTCTATAATTGATGTTGTTACTGGTGATTATGTTGATGCTTCTGAAGAGGTTGCTCCTAAGCAACTGACAATGAATGATATGGGAAGTGTTCCTGCTCCAGCTCGTGAAGCTGTTGCTCATATGAATCAGATAATAGGGTCAGATGTTCCACGTGCATTCGCAATGCCTGATGATGTTGAGGTTGTGTCTGAGGAGGATCGTGAGGTTCCA
>CAZRWH010000041.1:4780-8674 GCA_964603905.1 uncultured Candidatus Peribacteria bacterium
ATTCGCAATGCCTGATGATGTTGAGGTTGTGTCTGAGGAGGATCGTGAGGTTCCAGCTGATGTACAAGTAGTTACACCTGTGTTTGAAGGAGATCTATTCTCGAAAGGTGATTTTGATATGCAGGAATATTTGGCTGAAATGGAGAGGTTTAAAGCGGAGAAAGCACTCAAAAAGCAAGCACCTACGAAGAAGCCTTGGTGGAGAAAAACTGCTACAAAAGTATTGGCGGCTGCAGCAATTTTGTTGCCGGCTCAATGTATTGAATATGATCCTGCTGAAGAAGTTCAAACTCCTCAAGCTGAGGAAATTGCACCTTCTTCGGATTTTGAATTGCCGGTTTTGCAACCTGCTGCTGAGGATATAAACCCTGAAGTTACGGAGCTAACAAAAAATACAGTTGAAGAGGTTCCGGTTGTTGATGAACAAACTTCCGATCTTCAACTTGAGACTGGTCATTCGACAATTTGGGAGTCTACAGGTGGTGATATTGAGACTGTGCATGATGTGTTGGCTAACGATTTTTATCAAAGTGAACCAAGTGTTTTGAGAGATGCCATCTCAGAGGAGCTTCATAATAAGACAGTTTATGCTCAGCTTCGTGATATGGTTGCGGGATATGGTTACTGGGTTCCGCCACAAGATATTACAACATTCGCAGAGCTTAATAAGGCTGCTTCATCTGGTGTTTTCAGTGGAATTGAGGTTGATACGTTCTTAACTCAAGCTGGTAGTGGTCTTTTGGATCAGGCTGAGATTAATAAAATCATTAAAGGCTTTAATGCTCGAGATCTTTAAAGATATGTGATACTATCTTTTGGCTAACTTTTTTTATTATGCCTGATTTCAAAATAGTTTCGGACTTCAGCCCAATGGGTGATCAGCCTACCGCAATTGCTCAGCTAGTTAAGGGTCTTAAAGCTGGAAAGCAGCATCAAACTTTGCTTGGTGCAACTGGTACCGGTAAGACTTTTGTTATGGCTCAGCTTGTTGAAAAGATTCAAAAGCCGACGTTGGTTTTGGCTCATAACAAGACGCTTGCGGCTCAGCTTTTTTCTGAATTTAAAGAGTTTTTTCCTGAGAATGCGATTGGTTATTTCGTTTCGTATTATGACTATTATCAACCTGAGGCATATATTGCGCATAGTGATACTTATATCGAGAAAGATGCGCAGATTAATGAGGAAATTGAGAAGTATCGTCACCATGCGACGATGAATCTTTTGAGTCGTCCTGATGTTCTGATTGTGTCGTCGGTTTCTTGTATTTATGGGCTTGGAAATCCGGGTGATTATGATGATCTTAAGATTGTTTTGAAAGTAGGTGAGGAGCGTCAGCGTGATAAGCTTCTTAGGCATCTTACAGACCTGCAATATACGCGCAGTAATATGCAGTTTAACAATGGGATGTTCCATGTTCTTGGAGATGTTGTTGAGATTTTCCCTCCTGGCATGGATAGCGTTTATCGTATTGATTTTTTTGGTGATGAAATTGAGCAAATTATGGAGGTGGAGCATTTTACCGGAGAGGTGTTGCGTGAGCTTGAAGAGGTTACGATTTTCCCTGCGAAGCACAATGTTACAACTCAAGAAAAGGTTGAGGCTGCTGTTTCCGGTATTCGTGAGGATCTTGAGCTTAGAGTTGCTCATCTTCAAAAAATTGGAAAAAATCTTGAAGCGCAAAGGATTCGTACTCGAACGGAGTACGATATCGAAATTTTGCTTGAAATGGGGTATTGCCAGGGAATTGAGAACTATGTTCGTTATTTGAATGGTCGTGAAGCTGGTGTTCAGCCAGCAACTTTGCTCGACTACTTCCCAGATGACTTCTTGATGATTATTGATGAGTCTCATATGACAGTTCCTCAAATTGGAGCTATGCACAATGGGAATCTTTCACGCAAGAAGTCTCTTGTTGAACACGGTTTTCGATTGCCTTCTGCATATGATAATCGTCCTCTTAAGTTTGAGGAATTTGAAGACCATGTTAATCAGGTCATTTATGTTTCTGCGACTCCTGGCAAATATGAGTTTGCTCATACCAAGAAGACCGATATTGCAGAGCAAATTATTCGTCCGACAGGTCTTTTGGATCCTCAAGTTGACGTTCGTCCAACAGAAGGACAGATGAAGGATTTGTGTAAAGAAGCGGATGCTGCGATTAAGCGTGGTGAGAGAGTTTTGCTTACAACTTTGACGAAAAAAATGTCGGAAGCTCTTACGAAATTCCTTGTTGATAAAGGTTATAAAGTTCGTTATTTGCACTCGGATATTGATACGATTGAACGTATCGAAATTCTTCGTGATCTTAGGCTTGGTAAGTTCGATATTCTTGTTGGAATCAACCTTCTGCGCGAGGGGCTTGATCTTCCTGAGGTTTCGTTTATTGGGATTTTGGATGCGGATAAAAGAGGTTTCTTAAGATCTGAAAGTGCTTTGATTCAAACAATTGGTCGTGCGGCTCGTAATGTAAATGGACACGTTGTGATGTATGCGGACAGCATTACTCCAGCTATGAAAGCGGCACTTGATGAGACTGAGCGTCGTCGTGCTAAACAACAGGCTTACAACGATGCGAACGGTATTACTCCTCAAACAATTATTAAGAAGATTCATGATCTTCAAGAGCACGAAAAACGCAAGACTAAGAAGCAAGTTAAACATTACGATGGCAAAAAGGTTCCGCGTGAAGAACGTGAACGCCTCATTACTGGGATGGAGGCTGAGATGGATATGGCGGCTCAAAACATGGAATTCGAAAAAGCTGCTGAGATTAGGGATGAGATTGAGAGATTGAGAGGCGAGTGGTCGTTGTAGTGGTGGTGGTAGTTGTGGTATTCCGCGTTGCGGAATGGTTATTTTTAGTGATTCCGCTGGGATCGCTGCGCTTCCCTGCGGTGTGGTGTTTCGGCTAATGCCGAAACGGAATTTAATGTATGTCTTGTACTGCAATAATTACCAAAGATTGTCATCTTATTTTGCTTTGATGAATTGGTTTGTATGATAGAATCTATCCCTGTAATTTTTAGTTTAAAAAAATGAAAGCAAAACTTATTTTTGATCATGAAATTAGTGGATTGAGTGCTAGCATAGAAGATCATTTCGGACTTATGGAGCCACCTCTTGGATCTTTAGAGCTTGGTGATGATATGGATTTTGAAAAGGAATTAAGTGCGTTTGCACGAGCGATTGCTGCCAGGACAAATTTTCAGGGAGTTGCGATGCATACTGATGAAGACAATGGTTTTTTTATGAATGTTGATGATATGCTTGAAAATGTTGATGAAGAGTTTGGAGAGGTTACTGTCTTTATTGAGCCTTACACTGAGGTTCAGCAAGCTTTTGATGGTGATAATTTGGCGGAGCAATTTAGACAGTTTCTTTTGGACTGTTCTGGAGGAGGTTATGTAATTAGTTATGCCCCTGATCTGATTACAGTTGTTGATGGGGCTGGGGAAGTAAAGAAGTATGACCATTTTTCGGAGGTGGAATTATCGGGTCCTTGTGTTGTTACAGCTACATACTTGAGAGCGGATTGCCAGCAGGAGGAAGAGTATTTTGATTCAATTGACCATGATAAAATTAGAGGCTTTGTTTTGAGAGGCACTGCTAGTCTGCAGGAGTTCTTAGATGGTGATGAATCTAAAATTGTGACTTTGAAAGTTGAGATGGAGGGTGCCTGTGGAACTGAAGATGAATATTCGGAATTGGAGGTAAAATTGGAAAGGGAGTTTGATGTAGGAAAGGTTATTGATGCAATTCGTGGGATGATTCAAATTCAAACTGACAGCGAATAGAGTCGTAAGTTCTTCCATTTAATATCAATCTATCGTATCCTTCCTATATGGAAGGCTACAAAGTTATTGTTAATCATGGACTTGGTGCCGATGATGAGTC
>CAZRWH010000042.1:0-4408 GCA_964603905.1 uncultured Candidatus Peribacteria bacterium
TAATTCAAAGTCGTATAACTCAAAGGCATCCCCGGAGTAGCATAATTACTTGTCCATTGCGGTACGAACTTCCCGAAAGCACCACTTAACGAACCTAGATCAGACCAGATAGTACCGTAGCCACCAAGTGACGCTTTAACACCTCTTACAGTGCCAACAGAAGCATAATCGTCTTCATGAACTTTAATCGCAATAGCCTCGTTTGAAACGCTTGAATCTGCGTCATAAACATCTGCATAGACCGAATAAGTCTTTGTAGAACCAGCCGCAATTCGGCTAGGTATCCTAGCTGTATTAACATTTAAGATCCCCATCAAAGGCATATATCTACCTCTTCCAATCAGCCTAGAAGAACCATATTCAGTAATATAAAACGAACTCATGTTCACCCCGCTCGATTCAAGATCAAAAGCAAAATTACCAAGCAACACATCGCCATTATTATCAGCTGTAACATTGAATCGATAAATTTCTTGAGCAGCCCCAAGAATCAAACTTGAACCCAAGCCTGTGCTAGAAGAAAAAGTAGGAACAGAGCGATAAACGTAAGTAGTTCCCGAAAACTCAACATCAGAGATATCATCTTCATCTATAATTACACCAGTGTTTTGACCAGTAGCTTGGAAATCATAAGATTCCAAAGTCAGCTCCAGAGAGTCTCCACTAGAAACCGAGCCTCCATCAAGAATATGATCTGCAAAGTCCACATAAACATCCACAACAACATATTCATTAATAGGCACCGTCAATCCTAGAGAATTAAACACAGCCTCATCTCCAGCCAAAGCAGACACCGCATAAGCATCGTAAGTCGTAAGATCCGATGGATCAGACGGATAGTTCAAAACAATCTGATCAACAACAGACGGATCATTAACAGTGAAAGTTATATCATCTACATCAAAATCTTCGTAATAAGCTGCAACTCTGAAGCTCGCAACATGCACATCCTCTTCACCAGCAACAACAGCACTATCGTCTGGAGAACTTGCATCCTCAGCAACAGTCAACACTCCTTCAGCAGGCTCTGTAACGGTCATAACAACATAAGGTGTACTTGCTCCGTTTGCATCAAGACCACTAGGAGTAATTGAGTTGCCATCAGCATCTTCAACGAGAACATCAGTCACATCAAAAGAAAAAGCATCATCATCCCCTCCAAACGGCAAAAGCCATTCAATGTCAGAATACACTTTTAAAACATCTGTATTCCCGGCATCAATATCCCAAGAAATGCTAGAAAATTCAACAACACCAGCAGACGTAATAGCTTCAGTGCCAAGAACGTCTCCATCAGCGTTTTCAATCCAAACATCTCCCAAAATATCATCAGCATAAACTGAGTTGTCTACACCTTGAACAAAAACCCCATCAATATCATCATCCACATAAGCAGTTAGCTCAATATCGGTTACAGTCAAATCTGAAGCGCTCCCAGCCTCAAGGTTAAAACTAACAACATTCACATCTTCATCACCACTGTAAATAGTGTCAGAAACCGGAGATGAAGCAAGGCTAATATCAAGCGCTGGTGCAAGAATAGTCATAGGATAACCAGTCAAAGCTACAGACGGAACAATATCGGTAACATAATCACCATAAATCATGTCACGAATACCAGTCGCAGAATCAACTGGCCCAAAATCTGCAGAAATGGTTGAACCATCCAGAGCAACATTATTAACAATGTCACATGTTATCGCAAAATATGTAGCAGTACCTTTGCTAGCATTCCAATAATCAGTAAATTTCAACGTTTGAGAAGAATCAGACCCTCCAGGATCTAAACTAACCGGCCCCATCAAGGTTCCGATAACGGTAGACCAGGAGCTATCGTACTCGACAAGCTTCCAATCTTTGAAGTTCACGTTTCCAGTCGAATCAATTAAACCGTCACCAGTCGCATTAACATCAATCGTAAACTCCTCAACCACAATATCACCATCAGTAGTAAAAATGATTTTATTAAGAATCACATCATCTGAGTTAATCGCAACATCAGAAGCTGATGGACCAGCGCTGGCCATGACAATCTGAATCGTCGACGCGAACGCGGAAAGAGGCATCATCAACGAAATCAATGATGCGATGATCAGTGTTTTTTTCATAACTTTTTGGGTTAAATTTTAATCTGAACAAAAACTTAAACAAACCTTCTTAACCTCTGCACCAACCTCCTTATAAGCAACCTCAAAACTTCCATTCAAAGGATCTTCGCCTTGTTGATCAAGGTTAGGCGCATTCCAAGTATTAACTCTCGAGTCCCAGAAATTACAAAATGACATACCTTCAGGCGCCTCAGCCAAAAAAAATGTCTGCAGCAACATCAGGGTCAAGCTCGACTGCACCATTTCGCAAAACATCGATTACAACTTGATCTAAACCAGAGTTAGGAGTCCCAGATAATTTTGTCATAAAATGTTATAATTAAAATTAGGAGAGCGATAATACCTGTTACATGTATATAAGTCAACGAATAGAAAATATTACAAAAATACTTTCCGGCCTTTATCCAAACCCCCAGCCAACACTGGATTGGAGTTCGGATTTCGAAGCTTTGATAGCGGTAATGCTCTCAGCCCAATGCACAGACGAAAAGGTCAACAAAGTAACAAAAGTACTTTTCGCAAAAGCAAACACACCTGAAAAAATCGTCGCACTCGGGATCAACAAAGTCCGCGAAATAATCAAGCCATGCGGACTCCACAACTCAAAGTCAAAAAACATACTCGCAACTTCGGAAGCTTTAACAAAAAAGCCATTCCCAAAAACATTCAAGGAATTAACCGACCTTCCAGGAGTAGGAGAAAAAACCGCTCAAGTAATACAGGCACAAATCTTAGGCACTCCAGCCTTTCCAGTCGACACACACATACACCGAATCGCAAACAGACTAGGCCTTTGCAAAACAAACTCAGCAACACAAACTTCGAAATGCCTAAAAGACAAAGTCCCAAAGAAACATTGGCACGATTTACATCTGCAAATGATCTTCCACGGACGAGAAACCTGCAAGTCTAGAAAGCCTCTGTGCCAGGCATGCAAGCTTCGCAATCTATGCGATTTTCCCAACAAAACTGCTCCAAAAAAAACATAAACTCCTTGCGCACCTCTTCCGAAAACTGACTGAAATAAGCGACAAAAAACGATATAACAAACTCCACAGGCATATTGTTAATATCCCCTTCCCATTCAAGCCTAGCTCGTTTTTCAATATCAGGAAAAACTGTAAAGCTATAAAGAAGCACCATACATTTTTTCGGCAACAGCTCTGCAACAAAATTTTCTAATTCGCTAACAAATTTAGAAATCGTCGCACCTTCAGAAACCTCAAACAAGTCATCATCCTCAGGAAATAAATGAAGCACAGGCTTCCCCACCACCGCAGGTACATGATGCGGATAATCGGTAACGTCATTCATAACAACATCAACAAAACGCGCATCAGCCATTTTACGAAATTGAAAACAAACCTGCAGCAATCCCATAACCAAACCCTGCTGAGAAGGATCAACACAAGTAAACGATTCCATCCATTCAATAAACTCTTGCAAAACATCAACTTTTGAAACATCTACCTTCCTGTACTCCTCCGGAATTTTTGTAAAAAACTCAAGCGCATAAATCCCAACCGCACTTTTTACAGGGTTAATATCACCACTATTCAGAGCTCCAAGCCCCCAGCATTCCCTTTTTATAAAACTTAAAATTTCACTACCAAAATCTTCAACCGTACAAACAGGTTGTGGACAAAAATCCACACTAGCCTCAAAATCGTATTTAAGCTTCATAAATAAATTTTACAAGAGAGTAATAGTACAATCAAATCGACAACAAGTCAACACCCTGTCCTTGAAGCAATCATCATGATACGCTAAGATCACATCCTTAAAAAATTAAGCACCAACAAACATGAGCAGAGCAAAGCTAATTGAAGCATTGAGCGACACCACCAAAACACAACGACCTGAGTTCAAAAGACTTATGAGGAAGCAGGGCATCACAAACCCTGTAAAAATGGCAGAACAAGCAATCGGCCTTATCGATCCATCAATGAGCAACGACCATCTAATGTGGACAAGCCTGCTAGCTTTTGAAATGGAGATGAGACAGAGAATAAGACTCTATCATCATTGGCTAGAGCAAGCTCAGGTATAAACTATTAAGAGTTATCCAAAACGGAAGGAAGAATACCCTCCCAATCAGAATCATTACCAAGACCAGCGTCCATGCCTCTTTGTGGCGCAGTTAATTCTGCAAACCCATGCAATGTAGAAGCAGCGCGCTGATCTGGAGACATAGCGTTCCACCTATCAAGAAGAGCATTTACAAAATCCATGCCATCATCATGCTCTAAACCGCGATCCATATTATTTAGTCCCATTTTAAAGTTGGTTAAGTTTAGGAA
>CAZRWH010000042.1:4508-8170 GCA_964603905.1 uncultured Candidatus Peribacteria bacterium
AGATACCATTGATATTCAGGACCTTCAAGGCCTTCATGTTCGATCGCAGCCTTGAGAGTTTCATAATCATCTTCACGTTGTGATCCTCCAATTAGCTCCCCTGCCCCTTCGACTCCAATCAAGTCGTTGTTTAGAACGATTTCAGGGTTTTCAGGATCAACCTTCATGTAGAAAGGTTTGATTGAACGTGGCCATTTGTGAATAAAGACCGGAACATCACTATCCTTAGTAAGAAGTTCTTCATCAGGTGCACCAAGATCATCACCAAACTGAATTTCAGATCCACGCTCTTGCAAATAAGGAATTGCATCCGAGTAAGTCATACGTGTGAAAGGCGCTTTTATCTTTTTCAAAGGTTCCAAATCACGTCCTAGAATTTCCAATTCCTTTGCACATCTTTCAAGACATCTCTCAACAATGAAAACAATCATATTTTCCTGGATCTCCATATTCTCTTCATGCTCAACATACGCAGCTTCAGCATCCATCATCCAGAATTCAGCCAAGTGCTTTCGAGTTTTACTCTTCTCAGCACGGAAAACCGGCCCAAAGTCATAAGCTCGTCCAACCGACATAACAGCCGCCTCAAGATAAAGCTGACCTGATTGCGAAAGGAAAACACTCCCTTCATCAAAGTAATCAAGCTCAAACAAAGTTGTAGCCCCTTCGCACGCATTAGGCGTAAAAATCGGAGTATCAATTTTGATAAAATCGTTCTCGTGGAAGTAATCATAAACCGCCGTAATAATACAATCACGAATCCGTTGAATCGCCCATTGCTTGCTCGATCGAAGCCAAAGATGACGATTATCAAGCAAGAAATCCGGCCCATGCTCCTTCTTAGAAATCGGATATTCATCCGGTGGAATCGAAACAATATCAATCCCAGTAACTTGAAGCTCAAAAACATCATCCTTCTTCGGATGCTGACTAACAGTTCCCGTCACCTTACACGCAGACTCCATCGTAAGCTTCTCCGCTATCTCGAGAAGCTCAGGCTCAGTCACAACACCTTGAGTCATTCCACTCCCATCACGAAGCTGAAGAAAAGCGATCTTCCCACTCCCCCTCTTGTTATACATCCATCCTTGAATAGTAACTTCTTGATCAACATGATCACGCAGATTTGAGATTCTAGATATCATTTTTTTTGGTTTAAAGATTCACGAAAAATATATTACCGAAAAGCGCCATTTTTCGCTAACCTTAATATCTTTTAAACGATTTGAATCGCACCAAAAATTTAACCTGTGAAGCGTTCAGGCAAAACGAAATCTTTCGCACCCGACTAGGCATTGACCAAAAAGCAATTTTATGTCAAAATACCACTCTTGTTATAAAATCCAATGAACGCAATACCAGAAACAACAAGCTATAACGAATTATCGTTCGAAACATATGACCCCGCAGAAATGCGAGACGTTATACGTGCAGGAGCGATCTACTATCCTGTCGGACTAGAACGAAGAAAGAAACATCCTGCAGAAACTTTTCTGCCTACCAAAGACTCATTGGCTTTGACTTTAGACCTTATGCAACAAGCAACAACATCAGAAACACCGATCGTGCTATTGGTTGCAAACGCAGAAACAAATCTTGCACACTACATCCGGGAAGAGGCCATAAAAAACGGGATAGAAATTGACGAAAAAACTGTCATAGGCGAGGCGACAAGACGAGCCGAACTAATGGGAATACGAAAGGTGCTTTTTTATGAATCACTTCAAGATCATATCCAGGAACATCACGATTTACCACGAATACCTGTAGTACTTGCATCCGAAATTATAGAAAGTGATCAAGAATATTTTGATGAAGTTCGAGAGGAAATTCGAAGCTTAGTCAAAAACGACCCAGATTACGCAGAAAAAGTATTCAACTGCATTCCAAAATTTGCATTCCCAAAAGAGCATCGCAACAAAACACTTGCCGAAATGTCAGGCAAATATTTGAGGGTCGCAAAAGATCTAATGGAGTATGTGATTTATCAACTTACAACAACAATTTTCTTAGGTGGAATCAAGCAAGGACACATGCTCGAAAAACCTTACAACGAACTGACTCAAGAGACATACGCAAGACTCCCACACTTACAAAGACACGGAATCGGATTCATGGACCACACAATCCCAGGAACAAGTGGAGTTCCTTATCGAGGACTACCGGTCAGCACACAAACTTCCCCAGACGAGTTAATCACAATGGGGCAAGCTGTACGAACAGTAGGTTGTCGAACAAGAGAAGAAGTCGAGTGGATCAAACACGGACTTGAGCGAGGAATTCCAATCCCACCTCAAGTTCTCGCCGCAGGACACACAACAACACCATGGACAGAAGAAGCAAGAATGCAAATCGTAGATGGGCTTATTCAAACGGCATACAAAGCAATGGAAGAAGACCTAGTACTCAGTGCAACAACACACCGTGGCATCTTCACACGACTTCAAGGCTCACAAAAACTCGATTCAGAAACTCAGCAAACACTCGAAAACTATGAAATCCTAAGATGCGCAGCTGAAGTAGCAGAATCTCTGTCGTTCATCCCAGAGTGGCACAGCGTTTTAAAAAGTTATGGGATCCTAGAAGTAATTTATGGACGACAACCGCATGAAACACTGCATACAGACTTCCCTCAATTCTCAACTGAACCAGATGAGAAATACATTGCACGAGTAATCCACTCCATCGCAAAACATTTACCAGGACTAGGTTACACAAATTCATTTTCATTAATCATGGTTCATAATCTCAGGCAATTACTCGAAGACTACGAAGCACTAGCGACGAATTACGTCGCCTAATATTCCATCAATTTTTATAAAATTCCGATAAAATGACTACATACTCAAATCCATTTACAACAAGTATGACAAAAGAAATTGAATGTTTTTTGAAATCAATCGGCCTAACCGAAAAAGAGATCAAGCTTTATGTAACCTGCCTTAAATACGGACCACAAACAACAAGCACTCTTGCGAAAAAAACAGGTCTACCAAAATCCACAATCAACTCGGTTTTCAAAGACTTCATAAAAAAAGGTTTCGCATCAAAAGACAAGCGCGAAAACACAACCTACTTCAACGTAATCCGTCCTGAATCGATCGAATATATTTTGCTAGAAAAATCTGCAAAAGCGAAGAAAGAACTAAAAGAGTACAAGGAAATCT
The DNA here is from genome assembly GCA_964603905.1 of uncultured Candidatus Peribacteria bacterium. GTDB lineage: Bacteria > Patescibacteriota > Gracilibacteria > UBA1369 > UBA12470 > CAZRWH01. The sequence continues at coordinate 7,676 of CAZRWH010000042.1, forward strand.
TGCCGCTCATGGCGAGCCTAACACAGAATGGAATCCGCAATTCCGAGGTAACATTTTTCGAAGGAGTTCAAGGGTTATGCCGCCTAGTCGACGACTGCACCTCAAAAGACCAGAGCGTGCTTTTTATATCCGAACACAACCAAATTCCAAACGAACTAAAAGATTACATCCAAGAAATTTACCTACCAGCTTCCAAAAAGCATTCTAATAAAAACAAGATGATCGTCCACGACGGCAAACAAGCTCGCGAGTATGCAAAAGAAGCTAAAGACGTTTACGACGAGGTGATATTCGTAGATCCAAAAGAACTAGACCTAACACTTTCACTCGCAATTTACGGCAACAAAACAGCATTCTTCTCATACCAACCTGAGGACCTTAGCGGAGTCATTATTGAAAACCCACTTATCAACAAACAGATGAAAAGCTTGTTCGAAATAGTAAAAAAACAGTTCAAAAAGTAAGGATTACGACGAACTTCGTCGGACTACAAAT
>CAZRWH010000043.1:0-1370 GCA_964603905.1 uncultured Candidatus Peribacteria bacterium
TTCTTTATAAACTCAATATTCTCTTTTAGCAGAGCTTTCATTTTCTCTTGGTCTCGGACTTTGAGGTATTTCGGCGCAACTTTTAGGGAGATCGCTCCTTTGAATCCGTCGACTGCTAGTTTGCTGATGAAGCTTTCTAGAGGTAATGACCCTTTTGTTAGGAGTTGGTATCCTTTTTCTCTGTAAAAGTTTGAGATGTGTACGTGGACAAGGAATTTTTGAAGTGTTCCGTATGCATACATCAAGTCTTCTTTTTTCTCTGCTACTCTTGCTGTGTCTAGGCAGGCATGTTTGAACTTTTTTAGCTCTCTCATGTTGTTCATTACTCGTTCAGGTATGAATCCTAGCCATGTTTTGTTTCCAGCATTTTCTAGTGCTATAGAGATGTTCTCTTTTTTTCTGATATTTGGGACCTCTTTTTTTAGCCATGAAGCGTATTTTTGGTCCAAAATTTTAGGTGGTTGAATGATTATTACCTTTGTGTCTAGTTTTTTGGCCATTTTTATTGCGTGTTCCAGGTCTTTTTGTTTTGAGTTGTCTAATCCTTGTATTGCTAAAACTGGTACACCTGTTTCTTTAGATATTCTTGCTACGTAATCTATATCCAAAGTGTCTAGTTCCTTTTTGTTGAGATTTAGGTCGACTCCATCGAATCCGGCTTCTTTTGCAAATTCAAATATTCGGTATAGGCCGTATCCTTTTAAAGAGTCTGTTGATAGAGCGATCTTCATAGGTAGTTGTAGTGAGTAGTGGTAGTTGTAGTTTTGGTGCCGTTCCGGCAAGATAGTTTTTAACTCGTATTATTTTACCACAAAACCGGCCCCTCGTAAACTGTTCTAACGTGGGTCGATTGTCTTCTGGCCACCCATGTATGGTTGCAATACTTCAGGAATCTTTATTGATCCGTCTTTTTGTTGGTAAATTTCGAGTACTGGTATTAGTACGCGAGGCGATGCGATACATGTGTTGTTTAGGGTATGGCAGAAGTGGATTTTGCCATCGCGATCTCTATATCTAAGGTTTAGTCGACGTGATTGGAATTCGTGGAATGTTGAGCATGAATGAGTTTCTCCATAAGATTCTCTGCTTGGCATCCATGTTTCTATGTCGTTTTTGAAATATTGACCTTGTCCCATATCTCCTGTGCATACTGACACGACTCGGTACGGAAGATTGAGGTCTTGTAGGACTTCTTCGGCGTTTTTCAGTAGTAGTTCGTGCATTTTTCGGCTCTCTTCAGGGTCGTTTTTGCATATAATTACTTGCTCTATTTTTTGGAACTGGTGAACTCTATAAAGTCCATGTGTGTCTTTTCCGTAAGTACCGGCTTCTCTTCTGTAGCATGTTGAAAATCCGCAGCTTTTTTTCGG
>CAZRWH010000043.1:1470-8136 GCA_964603905.1 uncultured Candidatus Peribacteria bacterium
CGCATTCCCTCGTTTTTGAGGTAGTAAGACCGAGATCCTCCAACTTTTGCTCCTCTTGGAAGGTCGATTAGGTCGCATTTTTCTCCGAGTGCGACGTGGTCTCTTATTTCGAAATCGAATGTAGGTATTTCACCCCATTTATAAAGCTCCACATTCTCTTCGTCGTCTTTCCCTTCAGGTGTTTCGTTTGATGGTGGTGTTGGTAGTTGAAATAGAAGGCTTTCTAGTTGAGATTCTACTTCTTGAAGCTGTGGCGCTAGCTCTTTTTCTTTTGCGCTGACAGCTTGCATTTCGGCGATGGCTTTTTGTTTCTCGTCGCCTTGAAGTTGTGCGATTTTCTCGGATGCAGTGTTCTTTTCTGCTCTTATTGCCTCTACTTTTTGGAGTAGTTCGCGTTTGTCTGCGTCAAGTTTGATAACTTGATCGACGTCGACATTAATACCTTTTTGTTGGCATGCTTTTTTGAATAAATCTGGGTTTTCTCGGAGGAGTTTTAGGTCGATCATTTTTGTTAGTTGGTAGTTTGTAGATAGTAGTTGGTAGTTTTAGGCGCAAGGCTCAAGGCGCAAGTTTTTTGCGGATCTAAAAATCAACTGCAGACAGTTTACAGCGTTAGTTCTTGTTGTCGCAAGAAGACTTACGACTTAACTATCCATTTGAATGGTTGCAAAAGGGTGTTCCAAGGTGCTTGAGCTAATACTGTTATTAGTACTACTTCTGGTGTAAAGAACTGTACTGCGAGTACTATTGCGAGGGCGCTGTTCATATAGGTGTTAACGATTGAGACCGCAATTCGGTCTTCTTTCTTTCTCCAAAAAACTGCCAAGTATCCGAGTATGTGCATTAGTATGAAGAATCCATAAACCCAGGCGAGATTACTTAGTGCTTCGATTGGATTTTGAATTATAAACTCAGCTTGAACCGAAACTGCAATAAAGATGATAAGTGTGATTACTAGGATGCTGATTGCACTGTAGTATTTCTTTGTTTTTTCGATAAAAAATGCAGCAGGGGTGCGTTTGAGTGTCTGGGATATTATTAGGGGAACGAATATTAAAGTCGCCAACGTCATGAACATCGGTAGGGGGTCTATAGTGATCGATTCTTTTGCGAGTATGATGAATAAAAATGGCATCAAAAATGGTGCGATCATGTATGCCGGGATGACCGTTGCTAATGTTAGTGAAGTATTACCTTTGGCGATTTCGGTCAGGAGTGGTGATGCGATTGCTGGAGGGGTTGATGCGAGTAGTAGTAGTCCGATTGCAAGCTCAGGATTTATAGGTTTAGTTATGACAAAAGTTACAATTGGAACTGCGATTAAAAGTATGGAAAGTACGTAAATTAACAGTAGTGGCTTTTTTGCATGTTCTAACACCTGCCTGCACTCGGTTTTGAGGAAAATTAGTAGAAGAATGACGCCTAGTAGGGGGGTTAGAAGGAATTGAAGGGATTGTCCGTATTTGCCGAATGCTAGTCCTGAAATTAGGGCTAGGGCTAAGAATATCCAGAAGTTTTTTTCGATTTTTTCTAGCATGACTTTAGATTACTGGCTTTACATGTGGATTACAATTATATATTATTGATAACGATTATCAATAACTTTTATTCAAAATGATTAAAGAAAACCAAAAGGCTCCAGAATTCTGCCTCAAAGATTCTTATGAAAAAGATGTTTGTTTGTCAGACTTTGCAGGTAAAAAAGTTGTCCTTTATTTCTATCCAAAAGACAACACTCCTGGTTGTACGATTGAAGCTTTGGACTTTACAGCTCTGCAAGGGGAGTTTGAGAAATTAAATACGGTTGTAGTTGGAGTAAGCAAAGATAGTTGCCAGTCGCATCGCAAGTTTGTGGACAAGAAGAATTTGGCGGTAACTTTGCTGTCTGATCCCGATTCAGAAATGCAAAAAAAGTATAATGTTTGGAGGATGAAAAAGTTCATGGGGCGTGAATATATGGGTACTGTTCGCAGTACTGTTTTGATAGATGAAAAAGGAGTCATCCTTAAAATCTGGGATGGTGTTAAGGCAAAGGGGCACGCGGATGATGTGCTTTCGCACATCAGTGGTAGTGAGTAGTGGTAGTTGTAGTTATGGTGTTTTGTACTCTTCGGGTGTTGTCATCCGTCTTATGTCGAAAACATACAAGATACAAAATACTTGATACTAAATACCAATCATCCATGCGTATGTGTCTCTTCTTCTGGATCTCGGTGAAGTAGATTGTCTATGATTTGTCCTATTGCTGTTCTAAGACCTCTTACTATGTTTTCTCGTCGTGAGAGGTTCTCTGTGTTTCCGTCTGTGACGCTTTTGGGGATGTTGAGTCCTTTGAGTAGTAACTCTCCTGCGTGTTCTATCGTGTGTCTGACTATTCCTGGGTTGTGGGGTTTTTCTGTCATATCTTGAATTATTATACTAGCCACTTATGTTGTTCGTCTATTATCCCTAATATTTGAAATACTTTGGTGATGGTGGCCCATTTCTTTGGTCCGATCCTTGTAGGTCGTTTTTTAAGCTCGCTTAGGCTAAATATTCCTTCTGCGTCGGTGTAATTGTCTTTTAGGTCTTGAATTGTCGTTGCCTGGGTTATCCTGGTGCGCGATGGTAGATCGTTGATTGTTGCTGACAATTGTTTTGTTTCAACTTGTCTTAGGCTAGTGCCTTGTTCTAACCACCATTTGCTGCTTCGCGAATTTTTTGTGCGGATGTGTAGCATATTTGCAAATACTGATAGTAGCCCGCTGTCACTTCGTTTTTCTCCTGAAAGGTTGATGTCTGCTGAGAACCAACCACGCATATTTTTGGCGATTAATATTGTGGTGGCATCGATTTGGTCTGTTGTTTCTTCCAGTGGATGCCCGAGTGAATGTTCTATTTCTTCTCGGATGTACCGTATGTGGTTTTGTGCTTCCTGGGTTGTGTCTGGATTTTCTGAGATTAGTCGAATTATAATCGCGGCATGTCTGCGATATGCTTCTTGTTCTTCTCGGTCTAATTTTTTGTAGAATCTATGCATAGGTGGAGGAATTTACCAAAAAAAAGCCCCCGCGTAAAGCGGAGGCTTTGTGGATTTGGGATTTGTAATTAATCCTCTTTTTTCTCTTCGTCTACAACTTCGCCTTCTACTGCGTCGTCTTTTTCGTAGACTTTTACATCTTCGTCATCTTCCATGCCTTTTTGTTCTGAGTCTGCAGCGTCTTGTGCAGCGCCTGCTGCTTTGTACATTTCTGCGCCTACTTTTTGGATCTCTTCAGAAAGTTCATCTGAAGCGGCTTTGATTTTATCTGTGTCAGCTTTCTCTTCAAGTAGAAGTTTTTTGAGTGTTTCTAGTTTTTCTTCTACAGGTTTTTTGATGTCGTCACTAACTTTGTCTCCAGCGTCTTTTAGTGTTTTTTCGCAGGTTGACACAAGTGTTTCTGCGTTGATTCGTACTTCAACTTTTTCTTTCTTTTCTTTGTCTTCTTCAGCATGCATTTCTGCCTCTTTTCTTAGTTTTTCAACTTCTTCGTCAGACATACCTGATGATCCTGTGATTGTGATGTTTTGTACTTTGTTTGTTCCTTTATCTAGAGCTTTGACGTTTAGGATTCCGTTAGCATCGATGTCAAAAGTTACCTCGATTTGAGGAACTCCGCGTGGTGCAGGAGGGATTCCATCTAGGATGAATTTTCCTAGGGATTTGTTGTCTGCTGCCATTGGTCTTTCTCCTTGTAGAACGTGGATTTCTACAGATGGTTGGTTGTCAGCTGCAGTTGAGAAAACTTGTGATTTTGAACTTGGAATTGTTGTGTTTCGTTCGATCAATGGAGTCCGAACCCCTCCCATTGTTTCGATTCCAAGAGTTAGAGGAGTTACGTCCAGAAGAAGAACTCCTTTTACGTCTCCTTGCAGAACTCCACCTTGGATTGCTGCTCCAAGAGCTACAACTTCGTCAGGGTTTAGTCCTCTGTGAGGTTCTTTTCCGAAGATTTCTTCTACTTTCTTTTGAACTGCAGGCATTCTTGTCATTCCTCCGACAAGTATGATCTCGTCTAGGTCTGAAGCGTAGGTTTTTGCGTCGTCCATAGCTTTTCGGCAAGGTTCAGCAGTTTTTGATAGAAGATCTGCGATTAGGTCTTCAAATTTCGATCTACTTAGCTTTAGGTTCATGTGTTTTGGTCCGCTTGCATCTGCAGTAATGAAAGGCAGGTTGATATCTGTTTCATGTGTTGATGAAAGTTCGATCTTTGCTTTTTCAGCAGCTTCTTTTAGACGTTGAAGAGCCATCTTGTCTTCTGAAAGATCGATTCCTTGATCTTTTTTGAATTCAGAAATTAGCCAGTCGATTAGTACTTCGTCGAAGTCATCACCACCAAGTTGAGTGTCTCCGTTGGTTGAAAGCACTTCGAACTGTTTTTCTCCGTCTACATCCGCAAGCTCTAGAATAGAAATGTCAAAAGTTCCACCTCCAAGATCGAATACTGCAACCTTTTTGTCGTCTCCTTTTTTGTCTAGGCCGTATGCAAGTGCTGCAGCCGTTGGCTCGTTGATGATTCTTTGTACGTTTAGTCCTGCAATTTTCCCGGCATCTTTTGTCGCTTGTCTTTGTGAGTCGTTGAAGTAGGCAGGTACTGTGATTACAGCGTCTGTTACTGTTTCACCTAGATATTTTTCTGCGTCAGCCTTTAGTTTTTGAAGTACCATTGCTGAGATCTCTGCTGGTCGGTGTTGTTTTCCGTCTAGTACGATTTCGACTTCTTTGTTTTTTCCCTCGGTTGTTTTGAAAGGCATTCGGTCGCAATCTTTTTTTGATTCGTTGTATGTGTGTCCAATAAATCTTTTCGCTGAAAAGATTGTGTTTTCTGGGTTTGTTACTCCTTGTCTTTTGGCTGTTACACCGACAAGTCGTTCACCGTCTTTGATTGCAACGATAGAAGGAGTTGTTCGTTGTCCTTCTGCGTTTGTGATGACTGTAGGTTCGCCACCTTCCATGACTGTTACACATGAGTTAGTGGTTCCTAAGTCGATTCCGATGATTCGGCTCATAGTGATTAGTGATTAGTGGTTAGTGCTGGTCTCATTGCTTTTGCTTCGAGACTTTTAGCAGGCGGCATTATAGAGTGCTAATTTTTTTGCGTCAAGGGTTTTTAGTCTGTAGTCAGTAATCTGTAGTCAGTAGCGGTGGTGTTTTGGGCTTGTGTACGCAGGCTTGACATGAGGGCGAAAAAGTATTACAATCTCGCTCAGTATCTTTTTACAAAAACTACAATGACAAGCTCGAACGACCTTACGCCAGAAATTAATTACAGGTTTTGGCACGAATATTATCCGGTTGCAAAAAAGAAATTTGTAGGAGTATTGCCAGAAGAAGTTAAAGACTTTCATAGCGCTGAAACTACCGAAATGTTGAAGGTTGTTGATCCTAATGGTAAGTACCTTTTTATTGGTAGTGGTGATGGGCGAGAGGTTGAACCAGCAATTGAAAAAGGGGCTGAGATTTGGGGGCTTGATTATGTTGAGTCTGTTGTTGATGAATTTAATGAAAAGTTTTCTGATAATCCTAAGGTTAATTCTAAACTTGGAATTGGTCAGGATCTGCCTTTTGAGGAGGGCGAATTTGATGGGGTCTTTATGCTTTATAATAACTTGAGTGTTCTTGGCGATAGAGCGCCTTTACTCGAAGAAATTAAGAGGATTTTGAAGCCTGGAGGTTTCCTTTTTGGGACGGTTTATAATGAGCATGCGAAAGATGTTCAGGTTGAATCTTACAAAGGGCTTGATATGGACTATCACACTCATGACGAGAAAAGCGTTACCGTGATAGCTGCAAATGGCGTTACTTACACTTCTGAGAGATTTTCTGAGCAAAGATTGCGAGGTGTTTTTGGAGAAGTCTCTTGGGATATTGATCTTTATCCTCTGACTGAGGTTTCCTGGAAGTACGTTGCTAAGAAATAACACTTGCTTGCATAATTGGTAGTGTCAATGTATCTTGACACTGTTTTTAACCTTATAAATTATGCTGCAGTCATTAATCAATTTCGGTCTTTCTGAGAAGGAGGCTCGTGTTTATTTAGCACTTTTGGAGCTTGGTCCTTCGTCTGTTACTGATGTTTCAAAGAAATCAAAAGTTACGCGTACTAATGCATATCATCTTTTGAGTTCTCTTGAGCTGAGAGGTCTTGTGAACTCTCATGAGGAGAAAACAAAGATGATTTATTCTGCTGAGAGTCCAGAAAGGATTATCCGAATGATTAAAGAGGAGATTGCTGATAAACAGAGACAATTAGAAGAGGCGGAGACTGTTGTCCCTGAACTTAAAACGATTTATAACGACCCTGAAGGCAAGCTTAAGATTCGTTTTTATGAAGGTGTTGAAGGTATTATCAGCGCATATGAAGACACATTGAATTCTGAGACGCCAATTCTTGCTTATGCGTCAGTTGAGCATCAACACGATTTTTATCCAGGATATATTCCTGAATACTATAAACGAAGAACCAAGCGGGATATTCCTTGTAAATGTATCTTGGCTTATAGCAAGGATTCATTTCGTATAAAGGGGCTTGATGAAGAACAGATGAGGGAGACTCATATTGTTCCTCCTCATTTCTCTATTTCTCCTGAGATTAACGTTTATGATGACAAGGTTGCAATTATGTCTCTTAAGGAGAAATTTGGTGT
>CAZRWH010000044.1:0-2335 GCA_964603905.1 uncultured Candidatus Peribacteria bacterium
TCCTCAATCTCCCAATCACTCACCGCCAACCTATAACGATCCCATTCACTCTTCTTTGCCCTCAAGAAAGCCTCATACAAATGCGCTCCAAGGGTTTCTTTTACCAAAGTATCTTTTTCCATACGAGCAACCGCCATTCCAAGACTTTCCGCTAAACAACCGATTCCTTTCGCCTCAACCTCAGCATCACTAAACTCATAGATATCTTCTTCGACAGGTGCAACAGGCTCAAGACCACGCTTGATCCCGTCAATTCCAGCCGCCAACATCACAGCAAAAGCAAGGTATGGATTAGCTGTTGGATCTGGGTTACGAAGCTCACAACGAGTCGCATACGGCGCCGACGCCTCTGTGATATGAGGCACACGAATCAATGCGCTGCGGTTAGTTTGAGCCCAAGCGATATAAACCGGTGCTTCATATCCAGGAACAAGCCTTTTGTACGAGTTAACCGTTGGATTCAAAACCGCATTCATACCCTTAACATGCTCAAGCTGACCTGCAATAAACGAAAGTGCCGTTTTACTAAGACCGTATTTATTTTGAGCTTCAGGGTCATAGAAAGCGTTCATGCCTGTAGCCGCATACTTAAGACTTTGGTGAACATGCATTCCACTCCCGTTAACACCAGCTATCGGCTTAGGAAGGAAAGTTGCGTGAAGATCATATTTTGCAGCAATCGCTTTAAGAACAGTTCGGAAAGTAATCGCATTATCCGCAGTTGTAAGCGCATCATCGTATTTAAAAGCAATTTCATGTTGTCCCGCCGCAACTTCATGATGCAAAGCCTCCACCTCAATCCCCATCTCATCAAGAGCAAAACTCATATCGTTTCGAATCTCAACTGCCAGATCATTTGTTTGATCGAAGTACCCCGCCTTATCATTCGGAAGAGGTTTTAGCTCATCACCATTTTTCTTAAAGAGAAAAAACTCAAGCTCTGGACCTGTAAAAAACTCGAATCCAAGCTTCTTAGCCTCTTCAATCTGACGCTTCAAAATACCTCGAGGATCACCAGGAAAAGGCTCACCATTCGGCTTGTAAACATCACAAATAATTCTAGCAATCACGTCCCGTCGATCCTTAGTCCAAGGCAAAACAACGAAGGTATCAAGATCAGGTTTCAAATACATATCACTCTCTTGAATCCGCGAAAAACCTTCGATCGAAGATCCATCAAACCAAACATTGTTATCGATAGCATCCTCAACCTTGTGAAGTGGCAGCGTAATCGCTTTTGGCATACCAAGAATATCCACAAATTGCATATTCACGTATTTAACACCTTGCTTTACACATTCATCAAGAATCTCTTCTTTAGTCCATCCTTTTCTTCTTTTAAAAGAGTAAGAATGCGAATGCCTGCTTGAGGTGATTGGGTCGGTAGAAATAGAAGTGGTGGTTTTTGCTGCCTCAGTGGTTTCCATTTTGTTTTGGGTTAAGTGGCTAGACACAAACGAGATATCATTAATTTTGGCTCAAAAAAAGTCTTTTTTTAGGCCCCGAAAAAAGTGGTAAATTCGCCCGACAATAAGGTTTAAAGCAAAAAATTTGACCCCATCAGAACACCAAGCTACAATTCGACTGTCGAAAATTCCTACAACAAAAACAAGTTGACAATGCTACAGAAAATATTGCAAAACATTGGCCTCACAGACAAAGAGTCAAAAATTTATTTAGCCGCACTAGAACTCGGCACCGCACCAGCCTCCCACATCGCCAAGAAATCAGGCCTCAATCGAGTAACCACATACGACACAATCGACCGTCTACTCCAAAAAGGCTTCATAACCAAACACAAACGAAAAGGGATGCTTCATTTCTCAGCGACCGACCCAGAAATAATCGCCCTAGACTTCCGCGCAAGAGCTCGAGACTTCCGAAAAGCTGTCCCCGACTTCAAACGAATAACAGGAGCCACAAGCCATCCACAAGTACAATACTTCGAAGGATTGGAAGGCATCAAAAAGATTTACCTCGACACACTCAGCTCAAAAACCGAGATTCTTAATTACGCCGACTCAGAAGGGATTCGTAGATATTGGCCAGAACATGACACCGAATACGTCCAAAAACGCATCAAAAAAGGAATATACCTCAGAGGAATCTCCCCTGATGACGAGCACGGTCAATTAGTTCAAAAAAACGACTGGGATTGCCATCGCGAAGTTCGCCTAGTTCCAAAAGATAAATTCGATTTCTCAAACGAAATCAACGTCTACGACAACAAAGTCGCAATCGTCTCATACGGACGCAATCTCGTAGGCATGATCATCGAAAACAGCGAAATCGCAGACACACAGAGAGCCATATTTAAGATGGCGTGGGAGTTTGC
>CAZRWH010000044.1:2435-4409 GCA_964603905.1 uncultured Candidatus Peribacteria bacterium
CTAATCAATCGCCGGAATCAATTCTGGCAAATGAGTAAACAACCAGTACGCAACATCATTCGGCGAATGAAAAACACCTTCCTGCTTAACCCAGTTGTATTTATCAATATCTCCAAACGGATCGTACTGAACCATATAAACAGGGATTTGCTCCAAGATCTCATCTGTCTCAGGATCTAGAACATTTGTTACATCAGCGTGGACCCAAATGCTGTAAGGGCGCTCAGTTTTTGTATGCATCAAGATTGCATTCCCTTCTCTAGAAATCTCCAAAACATCTCCATAACACTGCCTCATAACCCTTCTAAGATTGTCAGCAGCCTCATCAGCAGTCTCAGGACGATCAATACGAATATGCTCTTCAACTGTACGATTAAAAGCATCAAAAAATGCATCAGCATCACGAAGCTGATCCCACGTATTATCAATCTCATTCATCCAATCAGCAAGCTCATTAATATCCATGTGCAATGTCACTCCAACAGGTGTACCACTTGTTGTAAACACCGACACAAAATACCTCGTCTTAGAAGCTTTTTCAGAAATAGAAACAACGTCAATAACAGCATGCAACCCACCAGGCATATTCATCCTGTTAGTACCATGCTTGAACATTGTTTCTCCATAAATATTGAAGTCCAAATCGTTCGTAGCACACGCCCAAATACTAGCCAAGTAACTACTAATATCGAAATCTTCAGGGTATTGAGAGTAAAGTTCTTGAGTCTCTTCAAGCGTTTGAGGACGATACTTTTTAGTTAACAAAGCTGCTCTAATAGCAGAATCAATAGCTTGGCTCATATCTCGAAGCCTCTCTGCATCTCCTTCAATAACAGTGTCACGAGTATCAGCCTTATCATCAGATATCGTCATTTGAAATCTTTTCCCAAAAGCAGCCTCTTTTCCAGAATCAACAATCGTAACCGCTTCACCTCCAATCAACTCAGCAACTGCAACATGAGGAAACTCTTCATGCTGAGAGAAAATTCCTTCAGCATACTCCTCAGTATTAGCAAAATTTGCAACTAGATAAACCTTGGCCATCAAATCTGACATTTGAGGCTTTCGCTCTGCATCATATTCAGCCTGAAGTAACTCCAATCTACCATTAAGAGACAATTGATCAATAAACTGCTCTCTCTCATATGGATTAAGCGTATTAACAAACCGAAGCTTATCATCCGCATCAGCAAGATTGTTAAAATCTCGCGTAAGTTCTCTCATCTCAACCTCTTGCAATATTTGCTGTGGCTCAGAAATCGGCTCCCTCTTTGCATCAACAGGCGCAGCAACAAGCAAGGCTGCTACCATAGCAAGGTTTCTCAAAGATTTACCTGGAGCATTATTTAGTTTTGAAATAGACATTTTTGAAAAAAATTAAATACAGAGTAATTGATTATATAGGTATTCCATTATTTGTCAAGAAATGGTATAATTAACAGATGGAAAAATTTGGAGAACAATCCGGCATACCAGCTCCTCAGGGAGAATGGCTAAAAAAAACACCAGACAACAATCTGGAGTCTTCCCGATCTGCAGACGAGTATACCGAAAACCTAAAAAAAGGTATATGACGAAAACGCCGATAAGAGGAACCAACTTGGACAAGAAATCGCAGACAACTTGCCTGGTCTTGAGAGCTTTGACGCAAAAGGAGGTGAAAAGTTCGAAGTAAACCAAGAGAAATACAGGAACAAAGGACTTCTCGCAATATTAGCAATGGAAAGCCCTCTGCTAAGCATGGCATTCAAACAAGTTCCAAGCCTAACAGAAATCGTATATTTACAGGTTTATGAAGAGTTCAAAGCACAAGGAGTAAATGCAAACGTCGTTCTCATGGCAACAAGCAGTCGCCCAGGAACGAAGATCCAGCTAAAACAAGGAGTAGTAACAATGACAACACCTGATGGACGTACCGCAACATGCAAACTTTTTGATATTGGAAAATTAATACCTCAAGCACCACGCGTTGAA
>CAZRWH010000044.1:4509-7750 GCA_964603905.1 uncultured Candidatus Peribacteria bacterium
CTCGGATACAAAGTAAACTCCATTCGCACAGAACCTTTTGAGATAAGCGTCACAAAAGAATCTGCAATGATAATCAAAGTTCCAGTTGAAGGAACAGTTCAGGACGTAATTGTTTTCGCACAAGACACTCACGAAGACATAACAAGAAAAATCAAGCATTTAGATCACTTCTCAGAACCTATAGCTAAAATGACAATCCAGTCCCTACAAACACTCCAAGAACAACTTGGACAAGACAAAGTTCAACTAAACCAATCAGGCAATCAATTAGAATACATCGGCCCAGACGGATCAAGATACGAGCTAAACGCTCAAGCAGACGGATTCACGATAAAAATCGACGGGATACTATACAAAGTCAAACCCGACTACACCTCAGAGCGTCTAGATGCGATTCTAATCAAGAAAAACGCTAGTAAGTCCAACGATCAGTAAAGCTTTTAATCCCAAGCCTCTCAAGAGCGTCTTTATCCCCCACTGTCACCTCTTCGCGAGGCTTAGTGTACCTACCTTTTGGACCTAAATGCGGCGCAACTTCCTTAAGCTGTTTTTGAAAAGCTAACAACGCAGCATCAGGATGTTGCAATGTTTGAGCAACAGAAGTAGCCAAATCCCCTTTTGTAATATCACCATCACCTTGAGTCAGGTGATCAGTACGATAATCCCAAATCGCATTCGCAGTAGCGATGTAGTGTTGAAATCCAAGACTTTTAACAGTCTCAACATGTTCTCGAATTTGAGGAAATCCACCACAGATAGCTTTCGCAACTTCTCCTTCACCGTTAACCAAACGACCAAGAGCTTTCAAAACTGCAAGCTCCATCTCAGGCCCTGTATATGCAAAATACAAATCACTCAAACCTAATTCATGAACAAACATAGCTATCGGAGAACCTTCCCCAGATGACTGACACCATTGTATCAGCTCCTCCAAAACATCAATTCCAAGCTTAGTTATCTCAACAGATTCCGTAACATTTTCAGCAGGTACTTTCATTATTGTTTTATTAAAATTAACCAGGAGGGAAATATACCCTGCAAATCAATCTGGTGTCAAATATTTAACATGAGAAGTGAGACTCCATCATCTGAACAACCGAAGATCGTCCAAAACGACCAGAAACAAATATCGGATCTATTCCTCGATGCGACAAAAACTTATGAAAAAACACACATTCCCTCTGTAAACCAGGCTCAGCCTCATTGTGATCAACAGGAGCATCATTTACATAATCACCACCTACAACCAACACACAATCAAAATCCCCAGCTTCATTAACCTGTTTCTGCAAAGCCGCACGATAATTAAATGAATCATCAGACTCAATACACACAGCCTCACACCCTTTCTCTGCCAAACCTGGAACAATACCCTTAGAGCATTCGCCACCAGGCAAAACACACACCAGAACCCTCTTGCCTTCAAGAGGCTCAACATCACTACATTCCAACGCTGAATCTGAATCTTGCTCAGCATCAACCAACTGAACAGCAGCCGTATTAGACTTACGAGCAGATTTCTGCTTTGCTTTCACTTTGGCTTTTCTAGCATCAAGCGCATCGTTCAATTTGTATTCCATAATATGCAAAGCCAACAACAAGTAATGAACTTCATAATAAACAGCCTTGATGGTATTAGCCCCTAGATCAACCTCCAAAGTCCCATCCTCTATTGTAGAGCTTTCATGATCAACACTTTCTGGATAACGAGTAACCAGCGCATTGTAAACTTTTGGAGTCCACGTCCTCCAGCCTTCAATGTCATCCTGACTAACAATACCTTTAGCAAACAATGCTTGCTCAAGCTGAGTTCTAAGAATCACCAACGGTGAATAACCAGGCTTATCAGAATAATCAAGCAACTCAGAACCTACAATACCTCCACAACGTTTCATAGGAATAAAAATCACACGTCCAGGTCCAGTTCTAATCAATTTGCGAAGTTTTGTACGATAACTATCAGCTTTACGTCTAATAGTTCGAATATCATCAGAGTCAAAATTAATTAAATCTTCCACAACTGAAAACGCATGATAGAAACCATTCTCTTCAAGAACAGGCATGTGTTCTGTCATTCTCTTAATAGAGTGCTCCAAAGAAGAATCTGAATCAGCAACAGCTTTCAAAGATTCAGACGTTTTATCTCGAGCCTCTTCAATCTCAGTTTTTTTCTCAGTTTCCAACAACAAAGCCGAAACCGCCTTGAACACGTTCAAATAAGCGTTCAATTCTGCCATCATTTTACGGATAACATCACCTCTAGAACCTTGCCTAACCTTTTGACTAAAACTAAACCTCTCTTCCGGAGATTCAACATTAAAACCTTCTTCAACAAGACCGCCAAAATATTTCATAGTAATTTTCGCAATCCTGGTCATATTCACATCTGGAGAATCACTATATCTCAAATTATCCATTTTCCCCTGACTAACAATTCCCAAAGCAACCAATTCCTCAGCAAAACTTGCAACACGACCAGCATCAGATTCATCCGCAAAATGGAAGATATAAAACCCAGCGTTTTGCATAATATAAGTCCGAATATCTCTACGCAAACCTGTCAGTTTCCTCTTAAGCTCCAAGATACTATTATCCTTTTTCGCAATAGCAATACCTCTTCTATAAATACTTGCCGCTAACTGCGAACCAAAGCAATCACCTTCAATTGACCCCTCCAGCTTGGCAACAATTACAGCAGACAAAGCATTTTCAAAGTCCTGGTTTTCGAGAACAGAAAGCACCAATTTGGCATCTTCCTCAGCAAAACCTAGTTCAGATAAATCGACAGCCATATCAAAAATTTAAAATTACAAGATCGCGATTGTACCTTGTTTAAGCCAAAAGTCAAGACTTAGGACGCAGCACTCCCCACTCTCAAAACCATCTCCTCATCAAACTGCCGCCCAATAATCTGAAGTCCAATCGGCAACCCCTCGCTAGAATCACCACAAGGAACAGAAAGAGCAGGCAAGCCTGCAGCACTCGCAGGAATAGTAAGAGCATCCGCCATATACATACTTAGCGGATCATTAACATTAGAACCAATTTTGAAAGCAGGAGTCGGAGCAACCGGCCCACAAATCACATCCACATCCACAAAAGCGCTATCAAAATCTTGAATAATCTTAGTTCGAACCTTCTGAGCTTTTTTGTAATAAGCATCATAATAACCTGCAGAAAGCACATAAGTTCCAATCAAAATTCGCCGTTTAATTTCATCTCCAAAACCTTCTCCACGAAC
>CAZRWH010000045.1:0-1178 GCA_964603905.1 uncultured Candidatus Peribacteria bacterium
CCTGAGTACAACGCACTTTTTGCAGGAGATCCAACGTGGGTAACGTGTGTTCTCGGAGGAATGGGTAAAAACGGAAAACCTCTCGTAACCAAGACTTCATTCCGAATGTTAAGAACTCTCGAGAATCTAGGACCTGCACCAGAACCGAACCTCACAGTCCTTTGGTCAAATCGTCTCCCTGCGGGATTCAAAAATTACGCAGCAAAAGTTTCAATCGACTCAAGCTCAATCCAGTTTGAAAACGACGAATTAATGCGCCCACTTCATGGAGATGATTATGGAATCGCATGTTGTGTTTCAGCAATGGCTATCGGAAAAGAAATGCAGTTCTTCGGAGCTCGATGCAACCTGCCAAAACTTCTGCTTCTCGCAATCAACCAGGGACGTGACGAAATAGATGATGAACTAATAGTTGAAGGAGTTCCAAAACTAAAGAAACAAAAACCACTCGACTATACAGAAGTACGACGTGAATTCTTCAAGCTAATCGACTGGCTAACAAAAATGTATGTCGAAACAATGAACATCATTCATTACTCCCACGACAAACACAATTATGAAGCTGCTCAAATGGCACTACATGACCTGCAAATCCACAGATTCATGGCTTTCGGAATAGCAGGAATTTCAATTGTTGCAGACAGTTTATCTGCAATCAAACATGCCAAAGTCACACCTATCAGAAACAGAAAAGGAGTAGCCAAAAGCTTCAAAATAAAAGGTTCTTACCCAGCCTTCGGAAACAACAACAAGGTAGTAGACAAAATCGCGGTCGACGTAACAAAAAAATTCATACAATCTTTGCAAAAATACCCAACATACAGAGATTCTGAGCACACAGTCTCCCTACTTACAATCACAGCCAATGTTGTTTACGGACATCACACAGGTGCAACACCTGACGGAAGAAAAGCTGGCGAACCATTTGCACCAGGAGCAAACCCAATGCACAACCGCGACAAATCAGGAGCACTCGCCTCTCTAAACTCAGTTGCAAAATTCAAATACGATTACTGCCGAGACGGAATTTCAAACACATTCTCAATCACACCAAGCTCTCTAGGCAAAAACCCAGACCAACGAATCAAAAACCTACGAGGAATGCTAGACGGATACTTCAAAAAAGGAGGTCAACATATCAACATCAATGCCCTGAATCGCGAAACTCTCGAAGACGC
>CAZRWH010000045.1:1278-7654 GCA_964603905.1 uncultured Candidatus Peribacteria bacterium
GGATTATCCAGGTGAACGTGACCAACATGGTCTGCATCAAGATGCACGTCCGTAGATTCGCCATCTTCAAAATGCATGACGCTTAATGCAATACGGAAAACATCTCCAGGCCTGAAGTTTTCATAAACAGTGTCAGGATAGACGGACTTGGTATAAGCCATCAAAACAAATTCAAAATAAGTATAACCATCAAATTCAGCAGAAGAATCCAGCTCAACAGAATATATCTCAAGCTCCCTTCCAGTATTCATAGCCACCTGAAGATCATATTCATAAATTTTATCCAAAATAGGTGCAGAAACCTCATCTAAAAGAAGATCAAATTTAGAAATCCCAGCATCCCTTTTGATAATATCAATTATAGTCCTCAAAACATCGCTTCTATGTTCAACAGCAACAGGAAGAAAATCTCCAGATGGATCAGTGAGTTTGTCCATATTTAAAATTCTTTAATAGTAACAGGCCACTGCTGAAGATCTCCTTCAACAGGACATTCAACACCAATAGATCCAACAGACCCATCAGAATATTTAACAGACACAACTCCTCGAACAGCTTGCTGATAAGACTCATTTAAAACTGGTGAATCAAAGCTAGGCGAAACCTTTGTACCAATACTGTTAAACACTTCTACACCCACAACTTCCAGCTTAGGGTCACGACCCATCTCTTTCTCAATTCTAGCCCAAATCAAATTACCAAAAACTTGATGAGGTAATTCAAGACCAAGAGTCTCAAAAGAATCAGAAACACCTATCAAAAGAGTTGCCTTATCATGGTTAATCATATAAATGCCTGTATTTAGGCCATCAGATTCAGGTATACGTGTATTCATTTGTTTATTCGTTATTAATAAAATATTTAAATTCGTATCCGTTGTTTTTAAACTCAACATGAAGAATAACTCCTCGTTGAAAAAGGAACTGATCACGATTGTAGAACCCAATTCGCAAATTCACGATCACCCCATTCATATTTGGATAAAAACAGATCAAAAGCTCATCAATTTTAGAATCAAAACTAGCAAGCATTTTTTTATAAGCTTCAGAAAAATTTTCCGAGACTCGCTGCTTCAATTGATCCAAAACAATCTCAATATCAAAAACACTAGGATTCAATCCCAATCTCGAAACCTCACTAAGAAAACGTGCCTCTAATTCAGCAATATCAATACCTTTTTTATTCAAAGACGATTCTGTATTTCCCAAAGAATTAAGCTTAACTGTCATTACTTTTCAAAATAAAATATTACAAATCAGCTGTAGTTCTACCAGTAGCCACGTCTATCAAAACGGATAACTCAGTCTTAGCCCGACTTCCGTCTGGATAAGAACAAACCACTCCATCCTTCTTGAACCCACACTCCAAAATCAATCTTACAACCCCAGGCCCAGGAAAAGAATAAACGCTCATCAAATCCAATTCATACCCTCTTTTAGAAGCGTCCATTGAAAAACGATACCAAAGACATCCCAATGTATTCAAACTATGCTGTCTTACATCGGCCGGCAAAAGAAACAGTGCATCTTCCAATCTGCTAGCTACAGTAGGAACAACTTCTTCCCCGTCATCGATACAGTCAGTCTGCAACGTCAGTTCATCATCCTCCAAAAAATCATCAGGTCCTCCCATATTTAATTTATTTAAGATTTAATATATAATTGGATCTGTCAGAAATCAGATTCCAGAAAAGGATTATACAGCTTAAAACCAAGATGTCAACCCGTAAAACAGTAAAAGGCAGCATTCATCAGGGCGCATCCAAAAGATGCATAGCCCCCTCTAAAAAAAACCATCCGACCAAAGGGAGGATACATTCATTCGAATCTTTCGGAGCCCTAGATGGCCCTGGAATAAGATTCGTCGCATTCATGGAAGGATGCCCACTTAGATGCCTATACTGTCACAACGTCGACATGTTAGACATGTGCGATTATCAAGAGTTATCGCCCAAAGAATTATTCGAAGTTGTAAGCCCATACAAACCTTATTTCGAAAGTTCTGGAGGAGGAGTCACTTTGTCTGGAGGAGATCCAATTTTGCAACCAGATTTTGTTTCAAAATTTTTCAAGCTTTGCAAAAAAGAAAAAATACACACAACAATCGACACATCCTGCTTCACAACAAAAAAAACTCTCGACAAACTAATGCCAGTAACAGATTTATGGATGGTTTCACTCAAGCACTTCAATGAAAAGAAACACATGAAGCTCACTGGCGTAACAAACAAGCCAATCCTAGAAAACGTAAAATACTTAAGCAAAAAAAGAGCCAATCTTTGGCTAAGATACCTGATTCTTCCGGGTTGGACAGACACAAGCTCAAACATAAAAGAGCTTCGAAACTTTCTAAAAGAAATCAAATTCGAACAAATCGAACTACTCGCCTACCATCGCAATGGCATATTCAAATGGAATGAACTCAACAAGCCATACAAACTACGCCGAGTCAAAGAGCCAACACACAAATCAATACAAAAGATTAAAGACCTGCTAGAAAAAGACGGACATAAAGTAATCTCAAATGAATAAAATATCGATCGGCCGAATCCTGGGACGCGGAACACGAATCTTAACAAAACCAGGCACACAAACATTGCGCGAGATTATCGACGAAGCCGCCCAATACAAACTGGAAGTCAACGCATCCTTCGACATAGAACCAGCAGTTACGGCGATTAGCTCAGCAGCAAAAACAGTCTTAGCCGACAAAAAACGTGATCAAAATTAAATGAGATGCGCAGTTTTGCAATAAATTTAAATAACGAGGCGTACTAAATGTACGGTGAGTTATAAAATTTACGAAAAACAAGTCCAAAGGATCGACTTGGCAGAGTTCTCGGCTTTGCCGAGAAGCAGGACAAGTCGACATATCGTTAATTTACATCACGTTTTTTCGAGAAAAACAGCTTTTTAGTTGTTTTTTAGTTTGGTAAAATGGCCTTAATAAAAACAAAAACTAACCATTCAACCATGCTAAAACTCATACCAGACCGAATTGAAATCAGAAGTGGCAATCAATACATTGTCCTTTTAAACAAGAAAACTGCGCACCTTCTCGACCTACACATCGGAGACCGTGTCAAAGTTAAGAACGGAAAAAATGAAATCACAGCTATCCTACAAATATCAGAAGATGGACTAAAGAACGGCCACATCGGCCTTTACATGGAGGCATGGAAAGCATTGAAAGCAAGACGCGGACAACGAATCAGCATGTCGGTAGCAGAGAAGCCTCTTGCAACAAAATACATTAGAAAAAAACTTGAAGGGCATCGCCTAAACGCAGAAGAAATCGACGAAATAATCAAAGACGTAACAGAAGACGACTTAAGCGATGTCGAACTAACATATTTCGTGTCAGGATGCTACGTTCACGGACTTAACAATCCTGAGACAGCCGCACTAACCAAGTCGATAGTCAAACATGGATCACGCCTAAACTTCGGCAAAAAACTTGTAGTAGACAAACACTGCATCGGAGGAGTACCAGGCAATCGGACAACCATGGTTATCATCCCAATAGTTACTGCAGCAGGTCTATTAATGCCAAAGACATCCTCACGCGCAATTACAAGCCCAGCAGGAACCGCAGACACAATGGAAGTTCTTGCAAACATCACAAACGACGCAAAGAAACTCAAGCGCATAGCTGAAAAAGTAGGAGGATTCATGACTTGGGGAGGAGGAGTTGATTTGGCAGCAGCAGACGACCACATGATCAAAGTTCGTCATCCACTTTCGCTAGACCCAGAAGGAATGCTTCTTGCATCAATCATGGCCAAAAAACATTCTGTTGGAGCAAAGCGATGCCTAATCGACATACCTGTTGGACCACAAGTCAAAGTCAAAGACATGCGACGCGCAAAACACCTTCGTACAAGATTCATGGCAATAGGAAAACTTCTTGGAATAAAAGTTAAAGTAATCTTCTCAGACGGCTCACAACCAATTGGTAACGGAATAGGGCCTCTACTTGAAGCGCAAGACGTAATGAAAGTACTTGAAAACGCACCGGACGCACCAACAGACCTAAGAGAAAAAGGACTATACATGGCCGGAGTACTTCTAGAAATGGGAAACAAAGCCCTGCCAGGAATGGGATATCGCAAAGCAAAGAAAATCCTCAAGAAAGGATTAGCCCTAGAACAAATGAACAAGATCCTAGACGCCCAAGGTCGCAAACGAGTCCCAAAAAACGCGAAACTAATACACCAAATCAAATCAAAGAAAGAAGGAAAAATCACACACATAGACAACAAAAAGATCGCACGAATTGCACGAATCGCAGGAGCACCTTTAGAAAAAGCTGCAGGAGTATATTTACACAAAAAACTTGGAGACAAGATCAAAAAAGGAGACGTCCTGTACGAAATTCACACTAACAATGAGGAAAGATTAGATTTCGCAAAAGAAATGACAAAAAACGAAACAGGATATGTTGTTAGATGATAGATATTAGATGACAGATCACAGATGATAGATAACAGATTTCAAATAACAAACAAAATACATGGATAAATTCGAACAAGTAGTTCAGGACATAAAGGACCTAAAAATCCAAGGCGCAACAGCAATCGCAATCGAAGCGACCAAAGCACTTGGAGAGCTAATCAAATCAGGCAAAACACATGAAGAACTTGAAGTGGCCGCACAAAAACTAATAGATGCTCGCGCAACAGAGCCTGCATTACGAAATTCACTAAGATACTGTCTAGAAAACTACAAAAATGACCCAGCAGCAGTCGACAAAGCAATGCAACATTTTGAAGAATCCAAAAAAGCAATAACCGAAATCGGAGCAAACAGAATTCAAGACGGAATGACAATCTTCACGCATTGCCACTCATCAACTGTAGAACGAATGGTTATAGAAGCCCATAAACAAGGTAAGAAAATCAAAGTCCGAAACACAGAAACCAGACCAAAATTCCAAGGAAGAATAACCGCAAAAAAAATATCAGAAGCCGGCATACCAATTGAACATTACGTTGACTCTGCAGGAGCAGAAGCTTTGCGAGACTGTGACCTATTCCTCTTCGGATGCGACGCAATAACATCAGACGGCCGCATCATAAACAAGATCGGAACTAGGTTAATGCTTGAATTTGCAGAGAAATACGACATCCCGGCATATTCATGCACAGACTCATGGAAATTCGATCCTGCAACAATCATGGGCCACGACGAAGAAATAGAAGAACGCGATCCAAGCGAAGTATGGGAAGACGCACCAACAGGAGTAAAAATACACAACCCAGCGTTTGAGGTTTGCTCTCCAGACAATTTAACAGGGATGATCTCAGAGCTCGGAATATTCAAACCGGAAGCTTTAATCACAGAGATCAAAGCCGCATACCCATGGCTCCTTTAAAACAATCTGCCAACTACAATGCAATTCCTAAAAGTAAAAATCAGTCGCGACCAAGAAATACGAATTCCATATATTGTCTTTGAAGGCAAAAAAGAAGGACCAACATGCGTCATATCAGGAGGAATGCATGGAGACGAACTTAATGGAATAGCTTTGGCAAGGAAAGTTATCGACTATTGCGAAAACAACAAAATCGAAAAGAAGTTAAAAGGAAAAATAATCATACTCCCCATACTAAACCCTTCCGGATTCGAGAACAAAAAACGATTCGTACAATACGACAAAAAAGATTTGAACCGAAGCTTTAGCAAAAGAAAAAAAACAGCAAGCAACAAGATCGCTGACGCATTAGTAAAAAACTTTTACAGCCAAGCAACCTTTGGCATGGACTGCCACGACTCAGGAAGAAGGAACGTACTAATTCCACACGCAAGGATTCATGATAGCGAGAAAAGCAAATGCAAAAAATGCACCCGGGAAATGGCAAGAGCATTCGGATCAAGAATCATAGTTGAACGAAAAGGTAAACGAGGAATGATAGCGGTAGAAATGGAACGCAAATATAACCTACCTATACTAACAATAGAAACAGGTGGAGCACTAAAACTATTCCCAAAATTCGTAGACAAAGGACTAGAGGGAATTCTAAACATTTTGAGGCATTACGAGATGCTCCCAGGTGAAGTCAAGCTGCCACGAAAACAGTACTTCCTTAAACATAGATTCGGTGTAAAAGCACCAGCCACAGGAATAATCTCCCTCAAGAAAAAGCTCGGACAACGTATACATGCCGGCGACAAAATCGGAACAATTTATATACCGACACGAAACAAAGAAGTCGACCTAATAAGCCCAATGTGCGGACTACTTTTCTCCATACAATACCAAGAAACAATCGCAAAAGACGAAATAGTATATTCAATTCTAGAGGACAGAAAATGCCATGGACGCAGGCGTCGAACCGCAAGTGTTTTTGAAGAAGTACAAAATATCGTTATGTAAC
>CAZRWH010000046.1:0-7467 GCA_964603905.1 uncultured Candidatus Peribacteria bacterium
ATTAAATCATGTTTTCCAGATGGAAAGCAGGGGATTTTGTTGAAGGATCAGGCTGTTTTGTGTTTTCCTGGGATTCAGGGGAGAGAGCTTGATTTATGGTTTGCGGCTGGGTTTACGGAAGAAGATATGGTGTTGGTTGAGAGAGATCCGGGTCGTGCTCGAAATCTTCGTAGAAGATATCCTCAGGCTATTGTCGTGGAGCAAGATTTTAGGGCTAGGACGTTTGCTAAGAATTTGAAGAAGGGGCTTCATGGAAGAAGGCTTTCGGCTATGAATTTTGATCCTGATGATAAGCTTACGGCTCCTTATGTGAAGGGGGTTAAATCTGTCGTCGCTTCTTTGGCGGCGCCGAGCGCTTTTTTGGGTATGAAGTTTTGTACTGGAGGAAGGTACGAAAATATTCGACTTTACAAGAAACTTGTTGATTTGCCGATGGATGTTTTTGAGAGAAGGGCTCAGTTAAGAATGGCTGTTAACAGAGCTTTGCCAGGCTTGATGGGGCGAAAGTCTGATTTGATTGATTCAGGTGTGTATCAAGGGGATGGCGCTTCGACTCAAATGCTTTATTCAATGTCAAAAATTACCAGATAATGTATAGAGATGTAGATGTACAAACAGGCGCCTGTGAAAATGTAGCTTCTAGCTGCAGACTTCTTGAAAGCATTAACGGATATACTGGTCATGAAATATTGAGTCAGCTTAATGGTGTTGAGCCTCGTGAATATCAGACGAGATGTATTGATAATACGATTCAGGCTATGAGGGATGGTGAGCGTGCTACCAGGTGGGTTTTGGGTACTGGAGGCGGTAAGACAACGATTGCTATGTCTTTGATCCAACAGGCAAAGAGGGTTCTTTATATTTGTCCGAGTAATTTTGCTGTAAAAAATGCTCAAGGGGAGCTTGAGAAGCGTGGAATTGGAAAGAGCTCGAAAAGGTTGAAAGGAAGGAGGTCAGTTACAGGTTTTGATGGTGATACGGAGATTGTTTTTGCAACTGTTCAAATGCTTAATGAGAGCGATA
This sequence comes from uncultured Candidatus Peribacteria bacterium, assembly GCA_964603905.1. Taxonomy (GTDB): domain Bacteria; phylum Patescibacteriota; class Gracilibacteria; order UBA1369; family UBA12470; genus CAZRWH01. The sequence goes on from CAZRWH010000046.1 coordinate 1,024, forward strand.
AATTCCGCTTGCTTGATCCTGATCATTTCGATCTTATTGTTGTTGATGAGGCACACGGTTTTATGGGGAAACAGTTCCGTGAAGTTCCGCAACATTTTAATGGTTTTCAGGTTTGGATGACTGCTACAGAGGAGAATACTCAGTGGAGTTTGGATATGTTTGTGGGGCATAAAGCTATCGATTATTCTTATCATCAACTTGCTAAGAACGAGGGATATCCTGAGATGATTGTTGTTCCTTATCATGTTGAGACAAAAGATCTTCATAAGGCTTCTTATGTTGGAGGTCGTTTTGTTGCAGGCAACAGAAGTGAGGAGAAGGTTTATAACTTGCCTCATCGTTTTGCTGTTTGTGAAAAAATTCTTCTTGAATCTCTTGCGAAAGGTCAGAAGTCTATTGGTTTCTTGCCTTCGGTTTCTTCTTCTAAGAAGTTTGTTAGGTATTTTTCTGAAACTTATCCGCAGTATGCACATTTGATTGCGCATATTGATGGGTATATGTCTGACAAGGAGAAAGAGCGTATATTTGCAGATTTAAAAAGCGGCAAACTGCTTGCTGTTTTTAACAAGGATCTTCTTAACGAAAGTGTAAGTATTGATGATATTGAGCATATTATTTTGGCGGATGTTTGTGGATCTCCTGGTCGTACATTCCAAAGGATTGGACGTGGTTGTAGAAAAGGGAAAGAGAGGTTTTTTGTTCATGATGTTGTTTCTGTTGTGAAAAATATGGATTCGGATGATTTTGCGACAATGGAATCGACGCCAAAGAGTGTTTCTGGAATGATGGGGTTCAAGAGAATTCCGAAAAAAGGTGGTTTTGTTGCTGCTGGTAAAAATCGTGGAATGGCAGTTGATCATGATGCTGAAGGAGATATCACATATGTTAATAACTCTGTAATTGACAGTTGTGAGGTTCACTTCACTGAGGCGATTATGGATCTTAAGGCTATGAAAAGTCGCAAGGTTGCACTTCAAGTATTTGAATCTTTTGCAAAAGCGTTCTCGACCAATATTTTTGCATTAGTTGCATACCCGGAATCTTATATGGGGATAGAAGCTTCTCCTGTTACGATTGAGCTTTCTACCGGTCGTAAATTTGAAATAACATTCAAAGATGCGATTGGTGCGGCAAAGATGTATGGAGTTTATCCGTACCTTAAGGATTACGCTTATGCACAGGTTGCATTGCTTGTTGGAGAGGTGAAAGGGAAGGTCAATGACGCTGTGTCGGATGCTCCAATTGAAGAGGGTACAAAAGAGATTCCTAGCCATCCGTTTTCACGTCACCGAGTTGATTCGATGATTGCTATGGGGAATTGTGGTCATCAGGTGTTTAGAGATCTTTTGAAAGGGTTTACTAGGCCTGGTGTGTATCGTGGAAAAGTATCTGTTTCTATTAAGCTGGAGGATAAAATGGAGATGGATCAGATTGCTGAAATTTTTGATATCAATGGATTCCATGTTTTTGGTGTAGAGCCTTACGATAGAGATTCTATTGTAGTTGGAGTTGATGCTACCAAAACAATGGAGAGATGGGAGAGATATGCGGATGTTGCAGATAAGTTTAAGAAGACTTTGATGGTGAGCGAGAGCGTTATCGGGATTAGGAGGTATTCACTTAAATGGAGTGCTAAAGTTGGCAAGGAGGATAGGCATTACACGAAGTTCTCTGAGAGACTTGGAGAGTCTTATAACAGGGCTATTTATGCTAAGGTTGAGAGGGCTAAGAGAAGAGGAGAGGATTATGTTGTTTTCAGTCCGGAAGAAGTTGAAAGAGATGGAGAGTTTATAAAGAGGTTTGTTCTGGATTTGATGATCCCTGATCTTGAATTTAACGAGGATACTAGATGTTTTGTTGATGTTTGGATGGACTCTTATGGAGCATGGCATGTTCCGATTCACGATTTGGAGCTTATGGTTCTTCCTTGTACAAGTTTCAAAGATAAAGAGACTGGGGTATTGCCTGACGACCTTGTGTCACTTGTGAACAAAGTTAGTTTTGATGATCCTATGAATAAATTTCTCTGGGATTTTATTTGTTCATGTGTGGAAGAAGGCCTCGCGTCTTATGGGAGAGGATACAGTTTTGAAGTTATGGCTTCTGATGAACTGGAAAAATTTGAGATGGGTATGGAGTTTCAAGCTAATTTCGTATCAGCTGTAGAGGGTTTTTATGAAGCTGCAAGAAAAAAAGGCATTATTATATCTCGTGGATATAGTCGGTTTCATATTGATTTGGCTCCTATGTTTGGAGAAGAGCCTGAGGTTCCTGATACTCCGTTTTATACTGGCGATGTTGATTTGAAGAAGTTGCTTTTCTCTCAGCAGTTTGATTTGGATTGGACTGATCCTGATAGTGATGTTGATGCACATTTTGCTATGGAGCTTTGGAATACGATCAAGATGTATTTCACCAAAAATCCATTTAAAGATGAGTTTTTCTTGTCCGCTTCCGAAGTTGATAGGTTGAACAAAAAGGCTTGGATTGATTCAGCTTCTACAACAGCAATTCCTTTTCGTGAATTGCCTGATGCTATTGATCGTTTTGTAGCGGCTGTTAGGGCTCACGGTATTATGCTTTATGTTCATAAAAATCGTACAAATAGCTGTCAATTCAAATTGGCCTCTTTTTATGAAAAGCGAGAAGAGGTTGTTTCGTTTGCTCAAGATGCAATGCTGATGAGGTCTGCTCGGCATATCAACCTTCTTGGCCAAGATGATAGTGGGATTAAGGTCTCCAAAAAATATTTTAAATGTGGAAGAGGGTATCTATCATCTCTTTCTTTTGGGAAAATGAGTGCTAGGTCTGTAGTTGGTGCAAAGGATATTTTTGATTCTGATCAACATGCGACTTTGTTAAAGAATATGATGAGGATGTATGGAGTTGTACTTGAAGCTGAAGGACATCGGAGTGATATGGTTGTGAAGAAAGAGGATTATTCTGGGATGATTCCGATGGCTGCTCCTGTTAAGGTTCCTCGTGGTGTTTATATTAGAAATGTAAAAAATTATATCGAAGTTGCTGGGGTAAAACAGAGAGTTCCTTATATGGGGGAAAAGTCTAATCAGCGGCTTTTGCGTGGTGTTTATTATGCTCTTAAGGCAGGGGAGGATATTGTTGAATTGCCGTTTGCATATAGCAAGGCTCATGATGCTTATGATAGCGTCAAATCTTTGAGGGCTTATCTTATGGCTCACGGTTTTGGTCCAAATATCCTTGCTCCTATTGGTGTTAAGCCAGATACAGTATCTTTGTCGTTGCAGGGGCTTTCGTTGACGCCTTTTGAGGAGGATACATTGCTTCCGTCGATTTTTGAGGAGGATGTTAGGGACTTTAATGGCTTCATGTATGGGGTTGATGATGTTGCTCAAAAAACTGCTTTTGAGGTTGCTGAGGTGGCTGTTTCGACATCGGTTGAAAAATTGCTTCCTTGCCATTATCCTAAAGCGTTTTTGGATACTGTTGATTTTTGGAATGAGTTTTGTAAAAAAGATGGGGCTCCTAAGCTTGTTGCTAGGGGTAAGTTTGAACGATTTGTTGCTGAAATTGAGGATGATCCTGTTGCGAAGGAATTTTTTAGGTTTGCTCCTTTTGTTATGGCTATGACAGATGAACAGTGCAAGGGAGATTGGATTGCAAATGCTGAGGGATTGATGGATCGCAGACATGATGTTTTAGATAAGGGGTTCTTTGATTATACTTCTGTTTGTAACTTCTTCAGTGTTGTTACTGAGAAGCACAGAAAGAAACGTCGTGATAAGCGTTGGTATGACAATTCTTATGTTTTTAAACTTCTTACTCATCGACTTGGTTCTAGGCCTGAGGCCGATCTTAACGTGGTGATTCAGGAGGATTATGATAAAGCTGTGGTTGATATTTTGGCAGAGTGGAATGAGTGGGCCCCTCCTGGTTATGAGGTTTTGGAGGGGGAAGCGTTGGATCATTTAGGGCTTCATCGTGTTCTTGCGGAGAGGCTTCAATGGGGAGTTTTTGCCAGGGCTGGTAAACAGGCCAATATGAGTTTTCAAGGCATTACCGGTAATCAATATCATAGGAAGATGGCTAGAGCTGCACTTGCTAAAAGTCCTCAGTCTAAATCTGTTAGGAGGTTGAATGTTGGTTTCTGGGATTTTGATTCTGAATCTATTCCTGGAGTTGCGACTTCTGCTTTGGATGTGTCGGACCTTAGCTTTGATGATTATAAAAAACTTGTTAAGGCTGCATTGGATACGATTGTTCCAAAAGATTTTTTGAAAAATGGTATACCTCCTTCTAATCAACTTAATGAGAGACGTCTTTATAAGTTTGAAATCAAGCACATGCTACTTTGCTTGTTGGCTGTTATTGGTTCTCATGAAGGAATAACTGATATTAGAAAAGTTGCTTCTCATGTTGGTGTTCAGCATTCGATTTTCATGGCGTTTATGGAGCATTTGCCTCCTTCTGTTTTTGTTAGAGAGGCTCCTCGTTTTAGAGATACTCTTGAGGAGATATCTAAGGAATATCCTGATGATCTTGGTCGTATTTTGAATGACGAGGTGACTATTGAGAGGTTTCAAATGATTGAGGACGGTCTATCGGAGTCTGTTGAAAAAGATTGCGGCAAAATTATTGATGAGATTATCAATGAATGGAATGAATGGGCTCCTCCTGGGTATGAGGTTGCTGATGGCAAGCCTTTGGATCATGTTCGTATTCATAGTGTTCTTGCCGAGAGATTGTTTGTTGGAGTTTTTAAAAGGGCTTCTTTGAATAATGATGACTCGACTCATAGAAAGATTGTTCAAAGGGCATTTGCTAATTCAGATAGGGCAAATTCGATAAAAAGGCTTGATGATGTGTTGGAATGGGAGGGGACTCCGCCGGGTGCTATGACTGCTGAGTTGAAGGTTGGTGATATTGAATATAAGGATTATAAGAATGCTGTTGAAGCTATCATGCATATGTATGCAGTTCGGTCTTTTTCGTTGGTTGATTTGCCTTGTAATACTTCAGAAGAAAGACGTGTTCATGGGATTATGTTGAAAAATTTGGTTCTTATGGTTTTTTCTGTGGTTTCCGGAAGTACAGATGGTGCGACTATCAAGAAAATGGCTAGTCATTTGGGTCATCACCATATGCTTTTGATGGCTCTGATGGAAGTGTTTCCGCCTTCGTTTATATATGAACATGTAGGCGGGATAACGGGCTCTATTGCTTATATGTCAGATAATTGGAACCGATTGGATCGATTTACATCAAATCCTGCGTTTAAGCTTGGTCTTAAAGAAGTTAAGGAAAGTCTTGAAGGAGAACCTGTCCAAGCCGATTACGATCGGGCGATGGTTGAAATGGTTGATGAGTGGAATGACTGGATCCGAGAAAATGATCTCGAGGCTTACGGAACGATTTCTCGCGGGTTTAAGAATCTAAGGGATGATGAAATGCAGGTTATCAATCAAAGGCTTCGGTATGGTGTTTTTGCGAGAGTTGCTAAGGGTAATATGATTAAAGCTGATAGATTTATGAGAGACAAAAAACATCGTGATTTTGCGAAAAAAGCTATACGAAAAATTATTGGAAGGAGCTTGAACTGCAACGTTATGTCGTTTGGGATGGTTCAATCTCCTAAGCCGCATGATGATTGGCAAGACATTCCTGGTCTTATCTCTGTGGACGAAAATATTCCTTCGTATATTCAATCTGTTCAGGGTGCTTTTGCATGGTTGGATCACTTCATGTTTGAACGTGGTAAGAGTGGTGTGCAAATTAAGATTGCACAAAACAGTGCTGTTCTTGAGGCTGCGATTTCTGTTGTTGGGAATACTGACCCGGAGACTCTTAAAAAGTTCCTATTAAGTATTCGTGGTTTCCATATTCTGGCTATGGGGGCTATGATTGTTCATCCTCCTGAAGATCTTTCGATGTTGCGGCTTGAGAAGTCTATTAATTATGTTGCTGAAAATATTGAAACGATGCTTAAAGCTAGAAACAACCCTGACTTCTTTGAGATCGACCGTTTGAAAATTGTTATCGCCCAAGAAGTTGTCGATGAGATTTTGTCGCAGATTCCGTAGGAGGAGCTCCTTAGTTGATCAGATCAAAGAGTAGCGCTCTCAACTGTTCCGCAGATTGCGGATCGCTTATTTCTGATCTTGGTGTTAGTCCGTTACTAACATCTATTTGAAAAGTGTCACCGGTCTTTATTGATTCCGGAAGGAAGTCTACAGGCCAACAGTCTACGATGGCTTTGTCGCCATTGTCGGTCATTACCGATATTTGTGCTTTGTCAGCTGTTTCGGACATTAGAGTGGCTTTAAGGTTCATGGTAGGTAGAGTGTTTTTGTTTTTTATTTTAGGAGATCATAGTAGTCTTTTAAATGTGTTCCTTCAATGTTTTTTGACAAAGGGGTCTCAGGTTTGGGTGGCGTATTTTTAAAACTGTTGTGTCGTTTTATTGAC
>CAZRWH010000047.1:0-5183 GCA_964603905.1 uncultured Candidatus Peribacteria bacterium
GCACTAACACTTGTAACATCATCGTCATCATCAAGGGTTTCCATAAGGCGAATAACCCTTTTTTCAGTTGTTTCGTCGTCGATTTTGACTGTGTTTTTCGGTATAAACGTAAGTTCTTGGGAAGTTACGTTGAATCCAGCCTCACGCAGGTTTTTTGCAACGGTGCTGAGGTTTGAAACCGATGTGTAAATTTGCATCATGCCTTCATCGATATCCAGGTCGTCAGCTCCTGCATCAATAGCCATGAGTTCAGCTTCGTCTTGGTCCATCTCTCCAATTTCAGTTGAGATTAACCCTTTTTGCTCAAACATCCACGCAACGCAACCGTTTTCACCAAGACTTCCTCCACTTTTTGTAAGGATAGACCTGACATTAGATACGGTGCGGTTCTTGTTGTCGGTAATACATTGAATCAAAAAGGCAACACCAGCCGGTCCGTATCCTTCGTAAGTCACTTCCATAAGTTGAGCTGCGTTTTTGTCTTCTCCTGTACCTTTCTTGATCGCACGATCGATATTTACATTAGGTGTGTTGTCAGCTTTTGCATTGTCGATCGCAAGCCTGAGAGATGGGTTCATGTCAGGGTCTCCGCCTCCATCACGAGCAGCGATTTGGATTAGTTTCGCATGCCGAGTGAAAATCTTTCCGCGTTTTGCATCTGCAGCACCTTTTTTGTGTCTAATCGAGTGCCATTTACTGTGTCCTGACATATTTTTAAAAATTTAAAAGAATAAAGCAGGGGTATTATAGTACGAAACGAAACAAAACCCAAAGCTTGACAAAACCTCGTTATACAGCTAGGATAGCCGCCTTTAATAAGTAATGAGTTAGGTAATATGACAGGACATAAAAGATTAGAAGCGGTAGATAGCATGCCATTATTGGAAGCACTTGCAGCTGAACAGTATCAAGAGGCATTAGGGGTTATTGAAAAAACTAATGGATTTAATCGTGAGATAGGAGAGTCGTTCCTGGGTCAGCACCACCAGGTAAGAGCCCTGGACCACCCTCCATTAAGTTTGGAGCAAGTGCAGAAAGCGCTAAATATGCTTACGCCACAACAGGCTGAAATTGTAGGAATGATGAAATGCCCTGTTTTACAGCTAATACCTGTTACTACAGTATATCGTTATAATCTGGCATTTAGTGAAAGCAATTTTGAAAGAAATAGATATATTCTTTCAGATATTAATAACGAGTCTGTTTACGAAGCTGGTATGGCATCAGGCGATCCAGAAGAACCTTGGCGGAATGATATGCTTAACGTGATTGTTGGTTGGAAAGTGGCTGTAACTGAAGGAGAATTAGCACCTAGCTCGATTGAAGGGGATAACTTAGAATTGCCCTTAGAGGAAAGACATCAAATTGTTAAAACAAAGTATGGTGAGGAAAATTTAATTGATTTAAGAAGGATGTTCGTTTTGATGATGCACTCAATTCAAAAAGACAAATTTATTGATGATATAAGGTCAGAAGGCGGGACAACTACAATTATAGATATAACAGAAGGTGAAAAATCTTATAGATTTCCTGAAAAGAGGATGGCTAGATGCATGGCAACTGTTGATGAAACACAGGGGGCTCCCCTCTGGTACGTTCGTCTGTTTGGGATTAATCCAGATGAAGTTGAACCAATCGCTAGATTTCGTCTGTCAGTAGAAACACCAACAATTTTTAATATAAAACCATCAGGTATAAATAGCCCTTATTTTTAATACATCTAGAAATGACCCAGCCAGAAAATCAATCAGGATCGGACCTAATTCTTTATCCGGAACTTGAAGAAAAAAGAGAAGCGATAGAAGCTGTAATCGCAGGAATGGATCCAGAAATTGGAGAAGGAATAGTAAGCTTGTTGAACATGCTATTGGAAGATAATTTAGACGAAGAATGCACAAGAATAATTGACGAATATATCTTGATTGAACCAGGTGATGCTCAATTTGAAAAAGCTAGAAAAGCACTAGGTATAGCAGGTCTTGTGGTAAGCGAATCGGATGACGCTTTTGAACTTATGGATGAGAGACTGATAGACGTTTTGGTTGATGCATCGTCACTAATGATGGGGCTTAAAGCGGAAGACTTAACTCGTTACGAGTACACAGATTATCATGGATATATCCGTGCAGTTAAAGAAGGTATGAAAGAAGATTGGAGGTTCACCGAATACGACGGGATTAACGAAGATGAGGGTTACAACATAGACCAAGTCTTCAACGCTTACAGAGAACTACGAAAAGCTGTTAATCAGATGATTGCAGAGACACAAAGATTGCTTGACGTGAAAGTTGAAGTAGTTGAAGAAAAACCAGGGCTAGATCTTCAGCACGATGATATAGATGACTGGATGGAAAGAATGGACGGGCCACTTTACTAAAAATCTATTGCGAAAAATTTTTAAGTGAATATAATCGGCATTCATACGTTTTTTTATTGCAAAAATTAATATGCAAATAATCCAGGTAGACTACTTAAGTCGGGAGCAAATAATGGTCGATATGGAAATCGAAGACCGGGCTTTGGCAGAGGAACTTAATGAGAAACCACATGTCAGAGCATTGATCGAACTGATCATATATTTTGCAATGCATTCTCAGGATAGCGATTGGAGAACTTTCATTAAAAATCATGATCAGGAACTTTTTAGCAAGGGATTAGAAAAAGGATTTATTAGAGAGTTTATGGATATAATGTATCCGGATGATGACGAGGATGATCCAGCGATTTTAAGATGGGCAAAGACAGCTTTTGAAAGAAGTATCGAAGTTAGATCTCCAAAGCCAATTCCGATGCCAAAGGAAACAGATCCAGAGCTAGCAGAGATAAGACAATCTATCGGATTGCGACTGCCACCGTTTAGAGCACAAATATAAACTTCTATAAAACCGCGTTTGCCACCGTTTCAGCCACGCCAGGATCAAATATAGAAGGGATAATCTTATCCGGAGAAGGTGAGTCAACCATAGAAGCCAATGCCTCGGCAGCGGCTATTTTCATTTCGGTTGTAATAGACTGGACCCTGTTATCCAGTGCTCCGCGGAAAACCCCAGGGAACGCTAGTGCATTGTTAACTTGGTTTGGATAGTCGCTTCTTCCGGTTGCGACAACCTTGGCTCCAGCCTCAAGCGCATCTTCCGGCATTATTTCAGGGATCGGATTGGACATCGCCATAACGATTGGATCCGGTGCCATTGAACGAACCATCTCTTTTGTAACGATATTAGGGGCAGAAATCCCGATGAATATGTCGCTACCTTCCATTACGTCTGCAAGTGATCCATCAGCACCTCCAACAAGATCAACCAGCTTATCTTTTACGTCGTTCATTCGTTCTCTACCTCTGTTAAGAGCTCCACGACTGTCGCAGACTACAATATTTTCAAATCCATAAGCCTTAAGAAGTTTCGCAATAGCAACTCCGGCAGCACCAGCTCCGCTAAGAACGATTTTTGGATCAGACTTCTCGGTGATTTTCAAAGCATTTATCAGCGCAGCCAAAACAACAATCGCAGTTCCGTGCTGATCATCATGAAAAACAGGTATATCAAGAATCTCATCAAGCCTCTCCTCGATCTCAAAACATCTCGGCGAAGAAATATCCTCGAGGTTAATCCCTCCAAATTGAGGAGCAATGTTTTTTACAGTAGAAATAATCTCTTCAACATCATTGGTATCCAGGCAAATCGGAATGGCATCAACCCCTGCAAACTCTTTGAAAAGAAGAGCTTTGCCCTCCATGACAGGATAACCGGCAAGTCCGCCGATATCTCCTAGCCCCAAAACTGCAGAACCGTCAGTGATAACAGCAACCATATTACCTTTTGGCGTAAGTTCATAAGCCGCCTCGGCATCTTTTGCGATAACTCTGCAAGGTTCAGCAACTCCCGGCGTATAAAAAAGACTCAGCTCATCCTGGTTTGTGACAGGTACTTTTGAGCAAACTTCGATTTTGCCTTTGTGTTTTTTATGTTCCTCGAGAGATCTTTCGTCAAAATTCATAAATTGGAAACGTTAGTCATTAGGTTATCTACGGCATTGGTAGTTATATCATAATTCATAGCTTCCCCATGAGTAAAAAACTCATCAATCGACTGATTTCCCTCAAGTGGCGGGGAAACTGGATCTCGAAGTTGATATTCGCTTTGGGCACATCCCGGCAAGAATATCAGAAGTGAAACAAGAAAAATTCTAAAAATCATAACAAAATGTTAATATTCATTTAGAAATTATATTCTAAAAACAAAAACATGGGAATTTTTCGAAAAATGATAGATGCAATGATGAGCATTAAACGTCCTGAGCCAGGAACGCCTGTTCTTCCTGCAGAAGAAGTAAAAAAAGCTGTTCTAGCTGCAAATCGCGAAACAGCCCCATACCAAATTCGTGACGGAAAAGCGGAAGGAGTAGATTTGATCGCAGAATGGAAAATAGTTGACGCAAAATGGTATGAAATCTTCGCAAAGGCCGGTAAAAAAGACACATTCAAAATCGAAATGACACTAGACCCTGAAAAAAACGAAGTGCGCGCAGTCGACAAACGCTTCACAGTCGAATGGAAAGCTGGAATCCCAACAATCTCAGCTTCAGTAAAAGCCTTCAAAGGACAGCAACAATCAGTAGAATTCGGTACAGCATATGCATTCACGGAGGAACTCCGCCCTGGAGAGGTCTACAACTACAGATTCTCAACAAAAGAGCTTAAAACACCAATCCAAGACGCAGTTACAAAAGCTGGATGGGTTTATAGAGGGGTGGTTAAGGCTTAAGACTTCAGGTATAAGAAAATCATCCCACTGTTCACTGTCCACTATTCATTGTCCACTAAAAACATGGAAATAATCCTAAAAAGTCTCGCCTCAGCAGGTGTCACAGCGATCATCCTGCTTATTGCACAATATTCAGGTCCAAAACTTGCAGGAGCAATTGGAGGAATTCCAATCGTATTTGCGATTTCGTATGTCCTAATCACAATGGCTGATAAAACAGCATCAAAAGAGTTTCTTGTGGGTGGGATTTACGGTGCGATTGCGGCAATTTTCTTTAGTGTTGTTTTGATCTGGTTCAACAGTAAATTCCCAGAGCATCATTGGATTTCATTCGCGGTTGCGTATGTTCTTTGTTTCTTTTTGGCTTTTGGAATCGTTCAAATCACGACGAAATAGATAATAGATGACAGATTACAG
>CAZRWH010000047.1:5283-7150 GCA_964603905.1 uncultured Candidatus Peribacteria bacterium
AGATGACAGATTACAGAAAATCGAATCTTTGCTGTCTGCCAGCTCAGGGAAGCGTCAGCGGTCCCAGAGCCATAAATAATCTGCTCAAAAACCGTTTCGCGTTAGCGAAACTCCAAGACTACCACTACCACTACCCACTACTACTACCTTAAAAATCCGACCCTTCTCCTTCTTGAACATCCAAGATCACGTCAAACGATCTCTCGTATTTAAGCGTAGCATCAGCACCAGGACTGTAGTAGTAATCAACAGGTCCTGTTCCAACACCAATCGCGTCTGTTTCAATCAAGGTCTTGTCATCGAACAGCCCGAGCACATAAGTTCCCATGCCGTCGACTTGAATGTATGTCCTCGCTTCTTCAAGGTACTCTTCCCATTCAGTAGTTGTAGTTACAGCGTCTGCCACATAAAGTGCGCTTGTTTGAATTGAATAAATCTCTTCGTGAGAATGCTCAGACAGTGCGCCATTTCCATAACTGCCGTACATAGCAAGAATAGTGTCATTTGGAAGGTAAACATACATATCCATAACAGGTTCAACATCGTCGTCATAATAAACCTGGAAAGCATATAAACCATTTACAGTAAGTTCATTGTATTCAACGTCATCACCATAATCAGCAATGCTCATTACGTGTGTGAAAAAGCTACCTGCATCAAGTCCGTCCTCGTTTTGATGCACAAAAACACTAACGCTAGCAGAGTTAGGATATTGTCTGTCAAAACCTGCTTGGTTGTTTTCTTCATCTCGGTTCCAAAGTACAACTCCTCCATCCGATATCGTCAAAACCTGCCAGTCATAAGGATAATTAACCTCATAGCCAAGTTCATTTTGATAAGCTCTCCAGTTGAGACTTATGTCGAACGCTGACATGTGATGCTCTTCGATATACATAATCCTATAAACCATCTCCGATAATTTCGCACGGCTTACAGCTTGATTAGGATAAAGAAGTCCGTCGTCTTCGGGCTCAATTATATTTAGATTCTTGGCGTATTGTACAAAAGGTGAGTACCAGTCGTAACCAGGTACATCTTCATAAGGATCAGCATCAATATCGGTTTCACTCGCATCCTCATCATAAGTTGAAGTAAGAATCTTGATAGCTTCCGCCAAATTCACGGTCGCATCAGGCCGAAAAGTTCCGTCATCATATCCACTAATAATTCCGTAATCATAAGCGGCAGCAACATATTTCAAATACCACGCGTCATTCGCAAGATCAGAAAAAGGAAGCTCGTAGCTTGTGCGATCTTCAACCTCAAGTCCAAGCCCAAGAAGTATTATCTTCAGAGCCTCAGCTCGATTTACATCGTTGTCAGGAAGAAAAGTCCCGTCTTCATATCCGTTAATAATTCCATTTTCCTTCAAATAGGTTATTGCAGGATAGTACTGATCAGTTTCTGCAACGTCCGAAAAACTCGCTTGAGCAAGCGGGACAATAAGTGCAGTCAAAACTAGTGATACAAGAAATTTTTTCATACATATTTTGTAACAAAAAAATCGCTCAAATGATACAAAAATCCCTTCCCCTAGACGCAAATCCTCTTATTATTCCAAGGTGCATCCAGTTGCTTGAGCCAAAGCATCAAAACTCTTTACACCCGGATTGCCCAGAAATTCACCGTTCAGTTTCCAGGAAGGATAGTACAGAATTTCTTCCTCCAAACATTCCTCTGCATTGAACTGACAGTTAACATAATTAACCTCAGAAATAGCATCTCCAAACATCGCTTTTTGGTCGAGACAATGGCCGCAAGAATCAGAACCATAAAAAACTGCCCCTTCGTCAGTTAGACATTTAGCAAAATCGGCAGTGACGCTACCAGAGCTACAGCCAGTTAATAGGAATAGGACAGCGAGAAT
>CAZRWH010000048.1:0-7146 GCA_964603905.1 uncultured Candidatus Peribacteria bacterium
TGGCTCGGGAGGTGGGATTCGAACCCACGACATTTCGGTTAACAGCCGAACGCTCTACCACTGAGCTACTCCCGAACGCTAGTTTTTCTTGAGCCTCAGAATCATTCTTCCTACGATCTGTTTTCTTCGAGCATAGGTGAGTTGATCTTCTGGAGCTTGCACACTATATCCAAGTTTTTTCGTCTTTTCAATAAAATTTTCTAGAAATACTGGTTTTGGTCTGGAATTGTGTTTCGTTTTGCGAAACGGTTTATTGGTAAATGGGTCGTGGATCGCTTTCGCTTCCTCGACCTTATTGAAAAATGGAACTGCTAGTACAATTGTTGTCCCTGAAGGGATTGGTCTTCCTAAAAATCCTAAATATATTGGTTCTAACTTCGCTAATGTTTTGTGTGCTTCTTCTTCTGTTGGAAGGCCTTTTTGAGGTGGCCCCAAATAGCTTTCTCCAACAAGTGCCATAGGTGCCTCACTGAAGTCTTTTTCTGTGAGTTTTGTTGCGTCTTTTACTTCGATTTCGAGGCAGTTTCCTTCAGGTGAAAATTCTCTTTTTAGCCATTTGATGTTGTTTTTTGAATCTTTTATAGCTTTTTCGCTTATGTCTGATCCTTTGCAGTTGAGTCCCATTAGCATTGCTTCTTGAAGTACTGTTCCTGATCCACAAAATGGATCGTAGATAACGGTTTCTGGGGTAGGGGATGCAAGGTTGATTAGCATTTGCGCAAGTTTTGGAGGGAGCATCCCGGATAGGTCGTCCCGTCCTGGCCTGTCGTAATCTCGTTTGCTGTATAGGGCGATGTCTTGAGTTGCGACAGTTTTTGATAAATATGTTTTTTCGTCTGTGAATACTAGGTTCAGTTCGGTGCAGTTTGCTGATTGAATGCTTGATAAATTCTTCCAGTCTTGGTTGATGTATCTTGAGCTTGTTCCGTTTGCTTTCAGGGACTGTTTTGCCGCTTTTAATAGCCTTTTCAAAAGTCCTGTTTGTGAAGGATAGATACTTATTCCATAATTGAATTTACCTTTTTCTGGGGTGAATTTTGTTATGTTGTCTCCTATTAAATCTGAAAAATTTGTTGGAAGACTTGCAGGCAATGCGTTCAAAACTTCGCTTATCTTTATTGTGCCTCCTAATCTTGTGATTATCTCTGGATCAGTGCTTTCAACCAAAGCAAAACCTCCTCCCAGATCTTGTGTGTCTGGATATATCGAAATTAATTCTGCTAGGCAAAGTTCTTTTTCACGCCCCAAATGGAATATGTAACTCATGTTTCGAGATTAAGCGACTGTTACTGTAACAGTTTTATTCGCAAGCGCAAGCGTTTAAGCGCGTTTAGTGGTTGGTTTTAGTGCTCACATTTGATACTTTAAAAGCCACCAATTTATAACTCTAAGAAAATGGCTTACTCACTCAATCGAGCACAAATTATCGGTAATCTAACTCGTGATCCGGAACTAAGACAAACACCTAATGGAGCTGCTGTATGTAGTTTTTCTATAGCGACTAACTCAAGATGGAAGGACAGCAATGGAGAATGGCAAGATCGACCTGAGTTCCACAATGTTGTTTGTTGGGGGAAGCTAGCTGAAATCGCTGCTCAATATGCAAAGAAAGGAACAAAAGTTTATGTTGATGGACGTATCCAAACTCGTGATTGGACAGGTGATGATGGAGTGAAAAGATATAGAACAGAAATCGTTGCTGAGAACTTCATCCTTCTAGATTCTAGAGGTGGTGCTGCGCCAATGGCTGATCGTTCTGCTGGTGGTATCAAAACTGATCGTGAAGATACAATCGACGAGTTCGAAGACAAAAAGAAAGAGGCTCCTGCAAAAGAGGAGGAAGTGACTGTGGATGATTTGCCGTTTTAGTCAGTAGTCAGTAGTCAGTAAGGAGTAGTCAGTAGCAAATGGAGTTTTTGCTATGCAAAAACAGTTTTTTTATATAAAAAACACGACTATCTACTGACTCATTCCTACTGACTACTAACTACCTGTAATTCCCAAACGTCAACGGCAATTCGATTGAAGAGTCTTTCTTTAGGAATGTGATTATTGCTTGTAGCTCGTCTCTCGATTTTGAGCTGACTCGGACTGTTTGTCCTTGGATGCTAGCTTTTGCTTTTTTGAAGTTGTCTCGTATAAGTTGAGATACTTTTTTTGCTGATTCTGTGTCGAGAGCTTTTGTTAGCTTGATTGTGAAGCGTACATTGGATCCTCCTAGTTTTTCCATCTCTCCTCGTTCGAGGATTTTTGGCGAGATGTTGCGGTTGATTACTTTTTGGAGAAGGACGTCCCATGCTGAGTTGAGTGCTAGTTCTGAAGGAGCTGTAATTGATATGTCGTCTTCGTTTTGTTTGATTTCGATTCCTAGTGATTTGAGGTCGTATCTTGTTGTGATTTCGCGTCTTGCTTGGTCTACTGAGTTTGTTAATTCGTGAACATTGAAGTCACAGGTTATGTCCATTGATGAGTCTGCCATGGTGATAGTGAGTAATGAGTAATGAGAAGTGAGTAGTCTTTGGTGTTTGTAGCGATCCCAGCGGCATCGCTACGCTTCCCTAGAGGTATTATACACAAAAAAACAAGGATGCGTGATTGGACCCAGAAATGTTTTATGCTTCTTGTTGGTTCACAACAAGTTCTCGTCTAGCCAGGTACATCATCGTTACGACTGTGAGGATGTATGCCAAGTCTGAAAATTCGGGAGCTCCTACTGGTGCAGCTGGCGGGTCTGGGTCTTCTTCTCCTTGACCTCCAGAACCTGTTACTCCGCTACATTTCCAGTCTGTTCCGATTTTATTACATGTGATTCCACTTGAGGATTGTCCGCTGTATAAAACCACTTCGTTTGTTACATGTTCATATGCGTCTGCACATCCTTCGTGGATTTCATCAAGAGAAAGTGCTCCTAGACATATTCTAACTCTGTCTGTGCCGTCTCCTGGGATTACCAGGGTATACGAGCCTTTTGTTTTGCTTGAGACCTGATCGATACCATGGAAGAGTGCTTTTTTGTTTGATTCGTCGTAGAATCCAATGATGTTGCTGATGCTTGCATCTTGGTCAAGATCCATGTCGATTTCTGCGATTACTCCACCGTCTTTTAGGAGCTGTACTGTGTGCTCACCTGTTTGTTGTGTTGATGTAGGGTCGATATGCGTGGCGTTTTTTAACCTTGTGGCGTATCCAGAAGGGAAGGAGATAACTCCTCCAGTAATTGTTAATTCAAGATGTCTGTCGATACCATCGCTAGGATCACCGTCACCATCAGTTGATACGATTATACCGTTTGCTGTGATGTCTCCTTGTAGGCTTATTTTTGTATTATGTGCCAGTCCGTCATCTGTTTGTATGTCGAATGCAATTGCATATGATTCTCCTGGTGCGATATTTCCAATATCTACATATATTCTGTTTGAATCAGGACGACATGCATGGTCAGTCATGTCACAATTGTCAGTTTGAGGTACTCCGTTTACAGTTGTGGATCCGGGAACATACGTTGTGTTTTCTGGAATGTCTATTCTGTAAATGCCGTTTTCGGCGTAGGTTGTACCGGTATTAACTATGTTTGTGCTAAGCTCAACAATTTGTTCTGGCTTTGGAGTTGAATCAGAAACAGATATGCTTGATTGTGCAAGGTCACCTTGCATGTAGTTTGTTTTGAATATGTTCATGTAGTAATGAACATATGCTCCAGCCGAGTCATTGTCGTACAAGGTTGTTTGAATTTGGTTTGTGCTTGAACTAATATAATTAGCTACATCAAGTGTTTTATCGTCCCATACCTTCCCATCAATATTAGATGTAAAATCTCCGTAAGTATGAGAAGAGGATCCTGTGAAGGTTAATGAAGTTGCATCTGTTGCTGTTCCCTCTGATACTACGATTGTAAGTTGGCCATTTGGAGGATTAGATAAAGATAGGTTATCTATAGTAGATGTATATGAATTTCCGTGTTGTGGGTTCTTGCTAGACGATGCAGATATCATTACAACTCCGTCATTTATAACAACTGTTGCGTGATTTGAGTTAGGGTCTTCGTATACTATAACAAGGCTGGCTCCAAAAGTGTCTCGTTTTCCGTGTGACACCGATACGCTATAGGTTCCATTTCCGTCTGAAGTTATGAGATCGGATACGTCTGCTCTATAAAAATATCTGTTTTTGTTTGGTTGCATATTACTGTATCCGACTTGGACTGTAGCAGGAGAGCTGCTGTAACTGATGTTTTTTCCCTGAAAAGTGATATTAGACAACTGTGTTTCTGTAACGTTAATTGTGAAACCTCCCCAGTAAAGCCAAGCCTGCAATACTGTTGCGTCGTCAGGTATGGTATCGATAGTTATTGTTCCTGATCTAGGATTGGATAGCCCTGTTGCCTCGGAGAGTACTGAAACGTCTCCTGTAGCTCGGTAAAATTCTGTGATTTCGTCCCATTTCCCGTCTATATCAGAGAAGGTTTCTGTAACGGCTGCTTGAGCTTGAGAGCAAATGGCCAGTGTTAGGGATATACAGATTGTTAGTCGTAATAGGAATTTGGTCATTCTTATTTTAATTTTACATCCTCCCATTATACCAAAGCCTGGGTATTGACGCAAGGCAAAATAATGCCCTGGTTTTTCAAGAAAGGGGAGGCAAGACTGCCTCCCCGGCGTGTGTGCTCTTTAGTGTGTAAAGAGCGGTGGACGCTATGCCGGCTTTTGGGTCATGTTTGGCCCTGTGATCATCTACCGTTCTTTGGTGAGTGTTTTTTCTAGACCATATCACCACTAGTCTGATTTTGTTTTTCGTTTTTCTGTTGCGTTGATCTCCACTATATAAGTTTTAAATCTTCGCGTTTTTGTTCAGTTTGTTTTGATTTTTTAATCCGCTCGCGTCTCTATTTTGGAGAGGAGGGAACTTTAGATGGGCAAGCCGGAGCCCAAGAAAAGTAGCGATCCCAGTATTATACCTGATTTTTCAGGTTTGCGCAATCCTCCTTGTTCGGTTAAAATCCTTTTTGTATGAAAGGAAAATTTATTCTCATTCTTGGTTCTTCAGGTTCAGGAAAAGGCACAGCGCTTGCTGGTCTTCGCGATCGTCATCCTGATTGGGTCTTCCCAAAATCCTGTACTACACGCAAACCCAGAGATAACAAGAAGGGTGAGGAGGTTTATGATTTTGTTTCTGTTGATGAGTTTAAAAAAATGATTGAAGACGGTGAGTTCCTTGAATGGGCTGTTGTTCATGGAACTAATTATTATGGGACTCTCAAGAAGCCTATAATGGATGCTCTGGAAGAGGGGAAAACTGTTGTTCGTGAGGTTGATGTTCAAGGGCTTAAGTCAATTCGTGAAATTATTCCTTCTGAAAATCTGCTTTCAATCTTTTTGACAGTGGAATCGTGGGATGAATTAAGGGATCGTATTTTGAATCGTGCGTCTATAACTGATGAGGAGCTGGAAAGCCGTCGGCAAAGTTATTTAAAAGAAAAAGAGTGGGAAAAAGAGTGTGATTACGTGATGATGACAAGGACAGGTGAGGCTGAAGATTTGATTGAGCGAGTTGATTCAACTGTAAAAAAAGAAATTTAAACTTCAAACAAAAAATGAAACAAAAAATAGAGCGTTTATTGCCGTTTATACTGTATACGTCGTGGGTTTCTGCTGCGTATTTTGTATTGGCC
Organism: uncultured Candidatus Peribacteria bacterium; assembly: GCA_964603905.1. GTDB lineage: Bacteria > Patescibacteriota > Gracilibacteria > UBA1369 > UBA12470 > CAZRWH01. Next base: position 5,669 of record CAZRWH010000048.1, read on the forward strand.
TTGTCCATTAGATTGGTGAGCAGGGTGTCTTTTCAGCAAGCTGATAAGTTCCTAATTATGTATCCTATAGTTGTTGCTTTCTTTTTGTTGTTATTTGATTGGGAAAAGAAGATTCATAAGGTGCACCACGTTATGATGGCATTGGTGCTTTCTGGCATTGCAGCGATAGGATGTATAGTGAGTATGGTTGCTCTTTGGGTTCAATATGACAGTTTATTTTTGATCCCTTACCATCTGTTTTTTGTTATGTTTGCGGTTTCGAGTTTCTTGCTGTTTTTTCCGCATGATTTTTTGAAAAAGAGAAAATACGAGCTTTCGTTTTTTGCTCTACTTTATGTTGTGGGGGTCGCTATTTTGTTTTTGTTGCAGTATTTCTGGACGTATGTGTCTTATGCGATTTTGAAGGTGTTAGATTTCTTTACTGATTTGTTCTATGTTCCGGTCAAAGTTTTGCCGTACTCTGGTGTTTTTAATTATGAAGGTTTTCAGGTTGCAGTTGGATTGCCTTGCATTGGTATTACTTCATTCTTGTTGTTTGTATCGTTTTACGGAGGATATGGTGTTTTGCAGTGGAGCAGGAAAAACCTACACACGTTGAACTATTATATTCTTTTCGTTGCTGGCTTTGTTCTGTTATTTGGGCTAAATGTACTGAGGATTTGGGCGATTTCCTTTATAGGTGCTAAATATTCACCTGAGTTTGCTATTTATGTTTTCCATAACTTTGCTGGATTTGGGCTGTTTATAGCCTTTATGGTTCCATACTATTATCTGGTTCGTAATCGGATTGTTCTTCGGCATAAAAAGAATTAACTGCGATTTCGAATAGTTCATCTGAGGTGAACTGTTTTTTGAGTCCAAATTTGTAGTTAGGAGTTGCTTTTACTAATACTGTGTCTTCTGCATGTGATTGATTTACCGGTATTACTATAACGTCTAGTGCAGCGAGTGTTCCGTCTCTATATGTGATTGTTATATCTCCAGCGTCACCATCTATATAATCAGCCAGTATCAATTCTTGGATACCCACATAATCGAATTTAAAAGTCCATTCGTCTCCGGTGTATTCAGTTGTGAAAGTGGTGTCTTTTAGAGGTTCTAATACCTCTTCGTCTAATTTGTTTTCACATCCAAACGATGCAAACATTAATGTTATGAGAATGGCTGTTGTGATCTTTTTCATTTTGTTTTTGTTTAAAGGTTTTCGGGCACGATTATATATGTTTTTCTGCTAGCTATCAAAATCTGGCAATTGAAATGTTTTTCGTGTAAGATCGCGCCTGCAGTATTGGGGCGTAGCCAACAGCCCCAGAAAGCGAAAGCGGTTCTAGGGCCATTGTTCTCGCGGAAGCGAAAAGCAAACCTCAGAATGCTTGAAAGATAGGTTGGTTTATTACAACTCAATGGGGCGTAGCCAAGTGGTAAGGCAACGGGTTCTGGTCCCGCGATCGGGGGTTCGAATCCCTCCGCCCCAGCCA
>CAZRWH010000049.1:0-7143 GCA_964603905.1 uncultured Candidatus Peribacteria bacterium
CCATCCGCCTCTGCAAGTGCCAATTCTAACCCCTTAATTAGAGCAATAGACTCTAAGATTTTGTCAGACTGAGAAGAAATAATTTTTGCTGATTTTGCTGCTTTCTGCCTAAAAAGAGCAATCTCATCAGAATGTGCTTCTGCCTCCTCGACGGACAATTTGTTTAACACGAAAAGCTTCTGAGTCAACGAATCATCATTTAAAACTAATTCTTGAACATCTGCTCCTGCAAAATCATCAGATTGTTCTATTCTTCTGTCGCCTGGAATCTGCTGAAAAGATATGCCCATGGCTTTATTAGAAGGACTGCGTTTTTGACTAATAGTTAATGCTAAAGCAAAAAGCTCACGTTGGCTTGGCTGATTAGCCTCAATCCATTTTCTATCTTCATATCGTATATTTGCAAACAATGATTGAACTATATTTATTTCAACTATTTCTTTAAAGATCCTAATCAAAACATCTTGAGGAAGCATAGCTTCAAGGAAGGGATCTAAAATAATCACTGTGTTTTCACCCTGTTTTCTAATACCAATACCACCTTTGGCAATTTCTTCCAAAACAGCCTCCCTCTTTTTTTCGGTATCAATACCCGCGGAAGAAACCATAGACACGATTCTATCAAAGCTATTCTCTATGAATAATTCTACCAACAACTCTTTACCTTCAATCGTTAGCAAAGGATGCCCTATCATGTTTCCCACAAAAAGTTGCCGGCAACCGCGAACATTAGGAAATTCATCAGCTCTATCATCAAGGTCATGAGGATTATGATCTGCAACCAGCAATTTAGACAGCTCCATTCGAAGTCTTGACTCTTCTTCTCGCAAATCCGTTAAAAACGTTTCTAAGCCACGGAATTTAGGCATAGATAATCCCGATTCTAACAACTTATCCCTAAGAACTCTTTCGCCACTACCTCCTTTGTACTGAGACAAATGAGACAATATTAGTTTTATTACTTCGTCAATTCGAGAGATATCAGATGAGTTTTCAGGCTTTTGCCTCTCGTCCATAAGATACTGCAAATAACTACTCGCATCGTAATCATCCGGCACTTCATGCCCCATCTCAAAAAGAGCATGTCTTAATCTAGCGTAATTCCGCGAAGATTTATCTATCAATCCATTAGAAGGATCAGTAAGCAAAAATATTCCAGACCTAACATTCTTCAATTCATCTTGTAACCGAATTCTTTCTTTTAAATTTTCATCTATATCAACTGGAGGTACTCCAACAGGTTTTTGTGCAAGTTCCATAATAGTACGGGAGAATAAAAGGAAAGAACAATACACCTAAACACGAAGGGCGTCAACCATTACCAAATCACCACTGCCACAACCCCAAAAAACAAAGCACTAATCTGCAACCATTTGTGACAATATATATATCACCAAAGCAACAATAGCCGCCCCTCCACAGGTTAATAGTGCAGCGACAACAACAGCGGCAACACCTAAACCAATCGCAACTTTTTTAAGAATTTCCTTGGAAGCTTGAACTCTCCTGTCAAAAGCCATCTTACGAAACATTTTAATCTGAACCAGAGCTCTTCTTTTAACATCAGATATTTCAAAAGAATTCTCCAAGTCCAAATCAACAAATCCGGTAGGTCTTTCCTTGACCGTAACAACTTCCCCATCGTCAGAAAAAGCATTTAGATAAGGCAATGTATCAAGCTGTTTTTGGCCAGATACATCTCTCCCAACACGATGCAAAAGAAACGTAGGCAAATCGATAGCCACACGAGAATAATCAGCCTCCAAAAGCGGCCTCTTTCCTCCAGTTGGAATTCTATGAGGAATAATATGAAAATTAACATCACCACCGCTATGGATAGGTCCAACCCATCGAGAAATAATACGCATAAAGAAACTTTTTACTTGTGATTCTGTAACCCCCTCATGAATCCCTTCAGCAGCTCTTTCTACAGCCTCCATGGCTCCACTCAAATCAATAGATCTAAAAGGAAGACTTTCTCCTTGAGATTCGAAAAGTTTATCAATCAGTTTTTCACTAAACAGAATGTCTCCAGTTTGTGACTCTAAAACACATGTCGCAAGTTCAATTAAATCTTTATCCCTCAGAATTCTCTGATCTTGCAATTCAACCAATGGATAAAACCCAACATTCTCTAAAAAATCACTCATTTGTTGGCCTAGGGCGTCGACCGAACGCTTATCCCTAGGTATTCTCAATCCATCCGTCGAGAGCCCCAAAGCCTCATTAACAGCCTTCGCACTGGCATACAATTGAGCAGGGTCAAGACCAAAAAGCGTTAATTCTCTATGAAGCTCTTCCCTCGTTAACTCACCTTCCATAGGCATAGATTCATATCCATACCAGTCATCGTCTAAATTTCGCTGGGAAGCCGTTTTCTCACTGTCTGGAGGAGGAAAAAGAACAGGTCTTTCAACACGAACAAGATGAGTTTGTCCGGGAAGAGGCTCAATGTTTTCTGGCTTTAAAACAGGCTGTTCAGGAAGATCATCGTCATATATTTCGATAACATAAGGGGCCGCCATGCTAGCGATAGCATTTCGTATTTCTGGATTAGCAGATTTAGACACATCGCAATTCCAATAACGAATCTCCCGTCCTTTATCAAGAGCAATCAACAAACGACGACGCATATCTTTTTTGTGTGCATCATGTTCAAGCTTAAATTCAACACGAGCATCTTTCCCGGTAATAACTTCTGCAAGCTTAGAACCGGTAGCTGGATCTGAAACCTGAATATGCCGACCAACCAAACCGGCGCCAAGCTCATTTCTCACAGAAAAACTATGAAAAACAGTTATCATTTCGGTGTCTTTATCTACCTCCGCCAATCTTTCACTAAAATTGGATAATTGCATATTAACCCTGTAATTGTTTACGTTTTTTTTGCTCTTCTAGCTCCGCCTTTCGTTGTGCTTCCATTGCATACAAAAGCGCCAAGCCAACAACAGCCTTGCCAGCAAAGTCTGCGATATGAGCCAAGGCCTCATTTCGCTGCCTTCTGCGCTCTGCTTTTGCTCTGGAATCTTCTAAAAGCCTCCTTTCTCGAGCCTGCAAAGCATTTTGACGTTTAGCCTCGACAATAAACCTCTCAGCTGTAGTTGCGACAGACACAGCAGTAGCAGAATCTACTAAATCTAAAACAAAATAATTCCTCCCCCTATCTGTTATCGGAGTTGATTTAACAATTCTTCCAACATCATCGGAAGCATTTAAAAACACAGGCCTCCAATCATCACCATGAACGGTTAAAGCATTTTGCCCCCGAGATCTTCTTCTAAAGGCTGAAAGAATATGTAAAACATAACTCGGAAGGTCTAAAGAAATCGGCATATTACGAGACATCGCTTCGTCTGACGCATGCCCAATTCCTGGCATATGTTTTGGTAAAGGCACAGGCACTAACCGCACCTCTCCTTCTGGAGCAATACGTCCAACTAACCGACCAAAATTTTTCCTAAAACGTCTTTCAACCTCAGCCACAGTAGTGCCCGCATCAACGTGTCGAATTTGCCTAGCAATCATGTCAATTTCATCAAGTGCAACAGATCTAAGCGGATAAGTTGAATCGTCCGCTTCAATAACCCTCCTAAGCTCAGGAGAAATTTTAATAAAAGAGCCTTTAGAACCCACAATAAGCCTTAAAAACTGACTCAATCCACCGTGCCTAAGAATTCTCTGATCTTGTAACTCAAGACTTGGTTTAACAATAAAATTATCACGCAAAATACCATATTCGTGCGCTAAAGCATCTAGTTCATTTCGGCCGACAGGAAAAACAAAGTCCTCACCAAACCCAGGAATCAATCGCCCATCTCCAGCAACTTGAGCTAGAGCAGCATCCATACGTAAATGCAAATGCAAATCGAGTGAATCACGATAAACTTGCTCTGGAAAAAACCCTAAATCCTTAATTATTCGTTCAACCTCAGCACTAGACAAAGCATCAAATGGAACCTGCTTAGGATACCAAGAAAACTTACGACCAGACCTAGGGTCAACAATCCCTGTATCACGCCTGCTAGTAGCAACGAGCGCCCTTTTTTTAGTTCCATTGAGAACTTCTTGGATTTCGGAATCATTCAAATCTAATTCCACCTCAACCCTAGAAGGCTGTTCTCCGCCAACAAGTGCGACCAAGACCCTATTTCTAATAAATCTTCTGACATCAAAAGAAATATCAAAAACAAACTCACCTTTCTCATCAACAATCCCTCTGGCAACCTCAAAACGATGACTTTCGTCCATCAAAACAACTGAGGCGCCTTCAAGCGACATCCCTCGGTCATCAGAAATGCCCATGACATACCTAGCATTAATCTTGCCAGGAGACGAACCTTTACTTTGCTCGATTCTTCGAGGAGGGTGTATTTGCATTACTGTTTGATACGATACTGTAGATAGTTTTTAAAGTCCCTATATTGAAAACTAACCTTTCTGATAAAAGAGCTTAGCACCTTAACTTCATTTCCTTTTCCTAAGAGATTAACAATATCCATAACAAGTTCATCAAATCGACTAGGATCATCGGATCTAGGGTCTAAGAACAGCCCTTTTGCAATTAAATCTGCAATCTTGGGGCTCCTATCTTTGTTACCTAAAGCAAAAACACCTGCCATGAAATAGTACTCATAAGGAGTTTGATAGCTAAGGTCTTGATTCAAGCACTCCTCTGAAGCATCAACAAGCGCTTCGTTCCCAGTAAGCTGAATATAGGAACTAAGAAAAGGATCAACTCTTGCCGAAAGAGGACTTGCAAGCAAAGCCTGTTTTATATTTCTTCTCCAAAGAATACTAACTTTATCATGCAATTCTTCACTAGGATAACCCTCAGAATAAAGAGATTGAAATATTCGATACAAAGTTGGTGTAGAAATCGAATCTGAATTCATAACCAAAGGCACATAAACTTCGGCATTAAACCTTGAAACTAAAGGTGTAAATTCATCATAAGAAAGTATTTTTTCTAACAACGAGTCATCCATCTGTAATGCCTTATTGATAGACTCAATAGCACTATCAAATTTCTCAAGGCCTGCGTAAGCCACAGCTTTACAGAAGTGCACTTCAGCATTCGACCTATCTGCCATTTCAGCCCCATTCATCATCCTAACTGCATCAACGTGCTTGCCTTGATCAATCATAGCAACTCCCTGAAGCAACTGATATCGAGACTTCTCTGTAGGGTCTTTAGCTCCAGCCGCAGCTTTAAAAAACAATTTTTCCGCACCTTCAGCATCCCCCGTGCTTAACTTGATCAATCCAAATTCACCGTTAAATTCAGGATCCAACTTGTAATGGGAATATGCCTCTTTGTAATAATCCATTGCATCTTCTTCAAGAGGAGGGTCCGCAGCCAACGCTTCTTTTGCATAAGACCAAGCGTAATTAAACTGTTTTCTTGAATCAGGCATCTCCACAGCAACTTGAATACATTCCAAGATTTCATTACGTTCTCTGTCGAGAGCCAGTTGTCTTTCAACGTCATCATGAGCAAGAACAGCAGACATATAAATGTCCTGTCTAACCGAAGCAATTGACATGCCAATATCCCTTCCTACCTGATCTATTTTAGACCCAATTTGATTAAGAGTAGCAACAGTTATTGAACAGGCGCGCTCCATCAAATCAGCAAACATTTCTCTAGTAATCTCCATTTCCGCACCAAACATATCGACCTGATCATATATAGCCTGAGCCAAAATCTGACGAGTAAGTTCTTGTTCATCATGAAAAGACGAAACAACAACCTCTCTTGTAAGACGTTGTTCATCTGCGAGCATTAATCCATGCTCTTGAAGCCCTTGCCTAAGAAGCTTTCCTTCCCTTTTAGCAGATTGTATTTCTACAAAAGTACGAAACATGTCCATACCCGTTTGCGCCATAACAGCTCCAGTATTTGCATGAACCGCCCTCTCAACATCCCTAGTTGCTCTGGTATTTCTTCTAACTGCAGATGTATTTCGGTCAACAGCCTCTGTATTTCCATAAATAGCGGCAACAGTTTTCCTTCCAACTTCTGTATTACGATCAATCGATGCCGTCATCTTTTCTGCGCCGTCCGCAAATCGCTCAGCAGCAACACTCATACGGCCAACTCCTCGAGAAACCTCCCTCATACTTTGACTCATCTCAGCCAGCCTCTGATTTCCATAATATCTCTGACGTGCAGCAAAATCCGCCTGACTAACCCTTGTCGACAAATGCCCTTCAATACGCTCTCTCGTAGCATTTCCTGCTTGTTGATTTTTGATAACTTCAGCTCCTTGCAATCGGACAGTCCATAAATGATTGTTCGTCTCTCTAACGCCCATATCTATACTTCTTTGTACATCAGTTTGTTCTGACATTGTTCCCTCTAAGCCAGACATCTGATGCTCCAAACCAGACACAGCATTGCTTACCGAATGCATTCCATCTTGAATAGCAGGTGCCATTGCAGAAGCAATATGCTCAGATTGCTGCCTCATCATTTCAGCTGTAGGAGCACTAGATTGGCTATTTGAAATAGCGTTATAAATGTCATCTGATCGTCTATTCCCTTGCTCCAACAATTTAAGCATATGAGCTTCGTTGTCAGCTATACCGTTATTTGGAATTCCATGAACAATCTCTCCAGCAAGTCTTTCACCGAAACCTCTAGACCCCATAACATTTTTGATTAAAAATCAGGAGAGAATCCTACCTCAATCCATCAAAACAATCAAGCAACTCATCCGCCGCCTTCCCCCAATCAAACAACTTTGCTCGCTGACGCAACTCATCGGCATCCCAATCCTTAGAGACAAGCCCCCAAATACCTTGAGCAATTTCATCAACACTCTCCGGGTCAACATACAAAGCCTTATCACCACAAACCTCCTCCATAGAACTTCCCTTTGAGGTCAAAACAGGCACACCACAACTCAAAGCCTCCAACGGTGGAAGACCAAAGCCTTCATACAAAGAAACATACAGTAGGCCCGAAGATCGCTCGTACAGAGCTTTTTTCTCCAAAGCCCCAACCTGCCCAATAAAATGCACTTTATCACTCTCGGGCAGCTTGTATTTTGCAAAAATTTCTCGATCAAAATCACCTGCAATCACAAGATGCTCATCAACGCCAGACTGCTCATAAGCTCGTATAAGTCTCTGAAGATTTTT
>CAZRWH010000050.1:0-5524 GCA_964603905.1 uncultured Candidatus Peribacteria bacterium
TAGCAACTCTTTTACGACCTTGTTTACCAGGCCTCCATCGGCTTGTCCTTTAAGCTTGCCCATGCACGCACCCATGACTTTTCCAAAATCTTGAGGCCCTTGAGGACTTACAGAAGAAATAACACCAGAAACCACTTCCCTAACCTGCTCTTCGCTCATTTGTTCAGGCATGTACTCTTCGAGGATTGCAGCCTCTGCATCTTCCTTAAGTGCAAGCTCTTCACGGTCACCGTTACGGAACTGCTCAGCAGCATCTTTTCGGGCCTTAAGCGCTCTTTTGATCAATGTTGTAACGTCTTCATCAGTAGCCTCCGTTTTTGTTGAGCCGCTAACTTCGAACTTCATAATATCAGCCTTAAGCATTCGCAATGTAGAAACCTTAGTTTCATCCTTTGCAAGCATCGCCTGTTTCAAATCTTCAGTAATTTTTTCACGTAGAGCCATTTTTTTATTTGGTTATGTAGTTAATTTTTTAATATGTAAATCTTCCCTTAATCGATTAGAAAACCTATGAGCCTCATCAGTGACTCGTTGAAGTAAATAGAATGGTTGAGAATCTGCATTCAAACCAGAATCTACAACTTTGCCATCCTTTAGTTTCCAAACCTTCTTGCCGCTTTTGTCCATTGCAATCAGAGGGATTTTTTCTGCTCCAAAGTTCTTCCAAGTCTTTGCAATGGTAGAGAGCTGACCTTTTCCTCCGTCTAGCAGTACCAAGTCAGGCGTTTTTCCAAAAACTTTGCCTGTGATTTTTTCATAAACAAAATATTCAAGACGTTTGCATGAAACAGTGCAGTTCTCATTAAGATCCTTCAAGAATCCAGGTACTTTTTTTAGGATTTTAAAGCCAAATTTTTCATAAAATCCTGTTTTTTCAGAATCACAGCCAATATAAATACGCGTTGCCTTAGATTTATCAATCAAAGCTTGCAAAATAACATGTCCAAGACCTTTACCTCTCATTTTCGGAGAAACCCAAAGCGACTGGATAACGTCACGTTTCTTGTCCTGATTAACAAGTCGTCCAGTACCAATGATTTTCTTCTTAGACTCCAAGATTACAAAGTCTTTCATGATTAGGTCATCAGACGGCAATCCATGCTCAGTCAAAATCTTCTCAACAGACTTAAGATCTTTTTTTAGACCACGCCTGACAGTAATGCCTTTTGGATTAACAGAAAACAGGTATTTAAGCCTTCTAGACAGAACTTCGGACAAAGCACCGTAATCGTCCCCTCCCGACACCGTTTTTAGCTTAAAATGACGATAATCACTATTCTTAGGCTCCCCTTTGTCGAGAACAACCATAGCTCCAACAGTGAACTCACCTCCAAGATGTGAAATGTCATAACCTTCGATTCTTTTGATCTTTTTCTTGATTCCCAGAGTCTTCGTCAAATCAGCAAGAGCCTTGAGCGGATCATAAGCTTTGTCAGATTCCCATTTGACCATCATCTGCTTGTAATAATGCATTGCGTTTTTATTCGACATCTCGACAAGCTTATGTTTTTCACCACGCTTAGGAGCCAGAACTTTCATGCCCAGCATCTCCGAAAGAAGCTTTTCGCCTTCAAGATTAAAAGGCAAAAGAACGCTGTCTGGAAGAAAGCTACATCTCGAATAATAGTCTCGAAGGAATCCTTCGATAACCTCGGATAAGTCTTCGTCTGAAACGTCTTTAACTGTGATGGAGAAATTTTCGCTATCCACAAGCTTCCCTTCTCGAACAATAAACATATTAATAAACACTTTCCCGATTCCAATATAGTACCCAAGGACATCCTGATTCACGTCTGACGCTTCAGAAACCTTCTGTTTCTCCAAGATAGCCTCGACAGACTGAATCTTGTCACGAACACGAGCTGCATCTTCAAAACGGCGCTCATTAACAGCAATCTGCATGTCATTCTGCAATGTTTTGATTATGTGTTGAGCGTTTCCACCAAGAAATCTAAGAATCTGGTCGACCATCCAATCGTAATCGTGCTTACCACAGTTGTTAATACAAGGAGCGCAGCAAGTATTTATGTGATGCTGAAGACAAGGATATTTGATAACCTTATTACTTACGGTGACATCTTCCCCTTTTGATTTGATATCAAGATCACAATCACGAATCGGGAAAAGCGATCTTAATACCTCGACAGTTTTTCGTGTTTTTTTAGCTGAAGTCTTGGGTCCATAATACTTCGCGCCATCCTTTTCCACTCTTCTAACAACCTTAATCCTCGGATAATCTTCATCTGTTATTTTTATATAAACAAAATTCTTGTCATCCTTAAGCATGACGTTATATCTTGGCTTTAATTCTTTGATTAAATTTGATTCCAAAATCAAAGCCTCAAGTTCCGAATCAACAGTTATATATTCAATTCCATGAACCTTGGAAAGCATTTTTTCGATACGAATCGAATGCTTAGCGTTTTTGTTGAAATATGTAGTTACGCGCTTTTTAAGATCCTTGGCTTTTCCGATATACAAAACGCTATCATCTTTACCGATGAATTTATAAACCCCGGGCTTGCCGGGTAATTTTTTCAATATCGTTTTTATTTTCTTTTCGATGTCTGGTAACATATAAAGCCAGAATAACTTAGACGACTCATATGGTAATCAATCCGAAGCTAAATTTCAAACAAGCAATTCTAAGTACGTTCGCTTTTTTTGATATGTTTGACTATCCCCTATCTGTAGGAGAGGTCGAAGAGTATCTGTATAAATTGCTTCCGGATGATCATCAAATTGATATTTATTTGAAAAACAGCCCTGCTTTGAGTTATTCGGACGGACTTTATTGCTTAAAAGGAAATGAAGAAGCTTTTTTCAAAATGCACGAGAGAAGAAAGATGGCCAAGAGATACTGGAAACGGATGAATAAATTTCGAAAAGTGTTCAACATGATCCCGTTCATAAGGCTAGTTGCAGTTGCAAACAACCTGGCATACGACAATCCAACCAAGAAGTCGGACATCGACCTGGTAGTCATAGCTAAGCCAGGAAGACTGTTTACATCACGACTATTAATAACTTTCTGGACGCATATTCTTGGAACACGCAGACATCATGACAAAATCAAAGGAAGGTTCTGTTTGAGCTTCTATCTGACAGAAGACAATCTCAATCTGGAACCAATCGCAATTCAAAACGACATTTACCTCGCATACTGGCTCAAAACCTTGCAACCTGTGTGTGGAGACTATCAAACCTACATCGATCTAATAGATAAGAACCGAACACTTCTTGGAGAATTCTTCGCAGCACCAATCAATTACCAAAAACGCCACTACAGATCTAACCGCGGCTGGGTAAGGAAGCTACGCCGAATGCAGGAGAAAGTACTTGGCGGCAAATTCGGAAACTGGATAGAATCGAAGCTTCAAACAATGCAACTAAACCGAATGAACCGAAAGCTAGACGAAATGGATGAAAAACAACAAAAAGAGGCTTCAATCGTAATCAGCGACAAGATACTTAAATTCCACAACATCGACCGCCGAGAGTATTACAAAAACCGGTGGATGAAGAAGGTTAAGGATATTACTTAAACCGCAACCTAATAGCAGTCCCATTAAAACCAAACTCTTCACGGAGTCTGTTTTCAAGATAACGACGGTACGAGAAATGGATCTTGTCAGGAAACTTAGTCTTAATCGTAAAGCTAGGTGGCTCAATACCGTCTTGCCATATCGATTTAAACTGATTTAGCTTGCCGTATTTAGTTCCTTTCGGGCTGTGCTTAGCAACAGTCTCTTCTAGCCAAACAGCTAGATCAGAATCGGTAATACGCTTTTTTCTTTCTTGGTTACATTCCAAAATAGTCTCAAGTAATCCATCAACACCTTTGCCTGTTTTCGCAGAAAGGAAAACAAGTGGAGCCCATGGAAGGAAATCAAACTCATATCTAGCACGACCTATGAAGTGATATCTTTCTTCCTCAATATTCTCCATCAGATCGGTCTTATTAACAGCAATAAGAAGCCCATTTCCCTGCTCCAAAATATATGAAGCAACGTGAAGATCTTGCTTGGTAATCCCCTCAGAGTAATCAAGAACCAAAACGGATACATCAGACTCCTCGATAGCTCCTAAACTCCGAAGAACACTGTATTTCTCGATCCCCTTACCTATCTTTCCACGACGACGAAGACCGGCCGTATCAACAAAACAGAAAGACTGGCCGTCTTTTTCGTAATAAGCTTCCAAAGAATCTCGAGTAGTGCCTGGAACATTCGAAACAATCGCCTCTTTGCGACCCAAAATCGCATTAAGCAATGAAGATTTACCAACATTAGGCTTCCCAAGGAAACTAACATTTATAGATTCCTTGTCCTCTTCCGCCTCATCAGCAACAATCCCTTGTTCATCAAGCGCATCACAAGCCAGATCCTTAACCTCATCAAGTCCAACTTTGTGCAAAGCCGAAACAGCAACAGCATTCCCAAACCCAAGTTCGTACAGATTGTAAATACGATTCTCAATATCAAGATTGTCACATTTGTTCGCAATCAGAATCGTCTTTTTCCCAGATTTACGAAGCAAATCAGCGACATGAAAATCCTCTGTGGTAAGCATCTTTTGACCATCAACCACAAACAAAATCACATCAGCACCTTCAATCGCGAGCTTAGCCTGACTTCGAACATCTTCCTCAATATCATCAGCTTCTGCCATGCTAATACCACCAGTATCAACCAAATAAACCATGCGATCATGAAGCTTGGTCTTAGACATCAATTTGTCTCGAGTTGTACCGGCAACACCTGATTCAATAGCCTTTCTTTTTCCCACCAACCTGTTGAAAATCGTCGATTTCCCAGTGTTTGGCTTCCCTACTATCGCCACTATCGGCAGCATCTTTTTTAAATTTAAATAAAACTAGTAGCGATCTTACACGAGAGAACCTATACTATCAACACCAATAATTCCTGAGAATGGAAATCCCATCCGGAGTAAAAATAATGGCAGTCACAAAGACACGGACTCTCGAAGAGATAAACAAGGTTTTGTCAAAAGGCATAAAGATCATCGGAGAGAACCGAATCCAAGAAGCCGAAACTAAATTCCCGCATTTAGATGCAGAAAAACACTTCATCGGGCATTTGCAAACAAACAAAGTCGGAAAAGCGGCTTCCTTGTGCGACTCAATAGACAGTATCGACTCAGAGAAACTGGCTCGCAAAACAGATTCGGAATGCAAAAAAATCGGCAAGAAAATGCCGGTAATGATTCAAGTAAACATAAGCCGAGAACCTCAAAAAAGCGGAGTGCTCCCAGAAGATCTAGCCCCTTTGGTCAAGGTAATAAGATCACTCCCCCACCTAGAATTAACAGGATTGATGGCCATAGCGAAGAACACATCTTGTACTGGAGAAATACGAGAGCAATTCGCAGAGATGAAATTCCTACAAAACAAATACAATCTAGCAGAACTTTCAATTGGCATGAGTCAAGACTACAAAATCGCCATCGAAGAAGGATCAACAATGATAAGAATAGGCCGAGCCCTTTTTGACTAGACGAAACG
>CAZRWH010000050.1:5624-6752 GCA_964603905.1 uncultured Candidatus Peribacteria bacterium
ATGGTCAACAATTACACTGCAGAAGAAAGAGCTACATTCATGGGGACAGATCAAAAAGAGGTGTTCCTTTCATGCGGCATCAAAACGGGAAACATACATCTTTGGATGCTTCCATTTTATGTGACCCACCTGATTGAATTCGCATTAGGAATCGCAGGTATCATAAGTGTGCTGTTTGTAATGGTCGGAGGATATTTCTATGCAACAGGAGGACTCACAGAGGACAAAGAAAAAGGAAAAAAGACGATAATGTACGCCCTTGGAGGACTTGCACTAGCAAGCTTCGCATGGATTATTGTAAATATCATTCAAGTTCAATTAACCTCATAAATAATCGCAAAAAAATAAAACCTAACTTGCGCGAAGCGCACCACAAACTTGCGACTTGTGACTTGCGACCCGAGACCTGCGACTCGCGACTAATAAAAAATCATGAAACAAAAACTACACGGATGGTTTAAGAAATCATCAAAAACACTGACAGAAATAAGGAAAAAAATAGACGAACTAAGCAAAATCGAAGAATACGAAAAATCCCACAAAAAGAAAAAAGCTGCTCCAAAAAAATCGACAAAACCAGAAAAAGTAATCGTTGACCTATCTCTAACTAGTGTCACCAAGGTAATCCTTCTGATTTTCTTGTTCTATGTCCTGGCCAACTTCATAGTCGAGATCAAGGATATACTAATCATATTATTCGTTTCGCTTCTGTTTTATGCAGCAATCGAACCAACAGTCGACAAGCTACAGGAGAAGAAGATACCTCGCCCAATCAGTGTGCTCGGTATTTATTTGGTGATAATGGGAATCGTCGCATTCTTCATTTCAAACCTCATACCGATCGTTGCTGATCAAGTACTTGAACTTGCAACAAATGCCGGGGTAATCGTTACAAACCTAGTCGAAGGAAAATCTATTGAGACACTACCTTTCTCAGAACAATTGTTCCCATACATACAATCTGCTCTAGAGACAATCGACCAGCAAACAGTAATCAGCAATATCCAAGGTGCCCTAGAGAAACTTGGAGAACAACTAAATAATGTCGCAGGTAACACTTTTGCAGCGCTAAAAGTTGTGTTTAACGGGCTATTTAACGCAGTTCTTGTCTTGGTAATCACTTTCTTC
>CAZRWH010000051.1:0-6733 GCA_964603905.1 uncultured Candidatus Peribacteria bacterium
ACTTTTCTATTAACTTTGGATCCTTTTTTGCCGTGATCCTCTCTTACCATTCTCTTTTGTCCTTTCTCGAGCCTTAATCCTATTTTTCGAAGTTCTCTGTCTATTATTCCGAACTTTTTTGAAAGCGAATTGAATGTCACTCCAAGTTCTTTTGCTATTTCTTCAACGGCTAGACTTGATGGTCTTTCTTGCTCCGCATTTTCGATCAATAATGCCAAAATATCCCAGTAATCTTCTTTTGGGAAAGACAGGTTTCCGGCGTGTTCTCTGATCCTGACTCCAAAAGGTTTTTCTCCCGGGAGCCTCTTGATTGGGTCTGGTCTTTCAACCATATCCTCGAGAACTTCCTCAAATATATCCAGCACTTTTCTTGTCTCTGCTATTCTTAGAAGTATTCTCTCTGGAAGAGTTGTCATCGACTCGAAAGCTACCTTGAGTGCATCAATATCGACTTCTTCAATAAGCGGGTCTTGCCCTCTTTTTTCTGCAAGACGAAATCGAAGCCTGTTGTCTTCTACCCTAAGTCCGCTTAACTGGGTTAATCCATCACTAAAACTGAATGCTGTTCTTGCCGCAAACGCCATCAATCTTCTTGACCGCACAAGGCCTCTTGGCGAAACACTTCTGAAAGTGTCATGCCTAAGACCTTTTGGATACAAGGCGGATACCGCCTTATCAAGTTGTATTCGTTTGGTTCTCTCCATTGATTGATTAAAATCAAGAAGATGATTTTTGCATTTTTTGGCGTTTTTGTCAACCCTCATTACTTCTGTTGCAGAATCATCTCTTCCCTGTTAAAATTCGCGGTGTTTTAGCTTTTAACAAAAAAACAAAATGCTCAAAAAACTTGCGATTGCTTTGGTAGCAATTTCACTACTTTTAACAGGATGTAACTCAACCACAACCATGACAGATTTCGATCAACTTTCAGGACCGCAAGACGGCGACACAGTCGTAACCATGTCTACAAGCATGGGTGATATCAAAATCAGACTTTTTGCTGATTTGGTGCCAGAAATTACAAAAAACTTCGTAACTCTATCAGAGGACGGATACTATGACGGGCTAACTTTCCACAGAGTAATTAACGGGTTTATGATCCAAGGTGGAGACCCAAATGGAAACGGAACTGGAGGACACAGCTACAAGGGCGAAGGAACAATTTTGAATGATGAAATCGCGTCTGAACTTAGTCACGTTCGAGGAGCTCTTTCTATGGCAAACCGTGGACCTAATACAAACGGAAGCCAATTTTTCATTGTTCAATCCGACTCAGCGTTTCTTGACGGAGGGTACTCTCTTTTCGGACAAGTTTACGAAGGAATGGACGTTGTAGACTCTATCTCTTCTGTTGAAAAAGATTCTCGAGATATGCCTCTTGAGCCGGTTATCATCGAAACTGTAAAAGTAGAAACTAAATAATTTTTATGAAAAGATTAATATTAATTTCTTTTTCGATAACAGTATTGGTGTTCGGATTAATATTCTTGGCTTCATGCTTTTATATAGGCCAAAACGTACAAGCTACTTGCGACAGTGCACAAGAACTGTATGACGGAGATTGCGTGCATTCATTGATCTCAGTTTTGCATAATGAAGAAGCCTCCTTCTCAGATCGCAACTCAGCAATCTGGGCGCTGGGCCAACTGGGTGACGAAATCGCTCTTCCGACCCTAGAAAGCTATTTCACAGAAGTTCCAGAAACAAGAGAGCCTCTCAATGAGATGATCAGCCAATACGAACTTTCGAAAGCTATCAAACTAACATCTGGAGGATGCAATTTATGCGCTTGGGTTTGGAGATAAATATTTCTTTTTGAACCAAGCCGCAAACATCAATCCAGAAACCAAAATGACGGCAGCCCATGCCTCTTCTTCTCCGAGCAAAATTATGTGAACAGCGCCTCCAATGAAGAAAAGGTATGTGAGCTTTTGAACTCTTTTCCACCATCTCTTCAGTTTGATAATCGAGAACTTATTCGACGTCAACAAAACAGGTAAAACAGCTACAGTACCGATTGTCCCCCATCCCATCGGACTAGATAGCGACCATGAACTTGGCTGCATTATCCACTCAACAATTGAGATGTCTTTTACGATCAAATACCCAACAACGTGAGCAAGAATAAGCAACGCCGACCAAATCCCAATCTCCTTTCTCAGTAGCACTAACGTCCTCAAAAGCTTTATCTTAGGAAAAAGATCTGCAAGGGGCCTCACAACCATAACGGCGATAAGCATTTGCCACCCGATTTCACCAAACTCACCGAACTCGTAAGGCATCGCGAAAATCGCCAAAGGCGTAACCAAAGCAAGAACCAAAAGAGCTCTTCTAATCCAGGTCAGATAAGGGATTTTTCCGTCGATCAGTATTTGTTTTAGCATTTTTTTGTTTTTTATACGTTCTTACCCGCAAGTCTACCTGTTGCCCAAGCTGCCTGCAAATTAAACCCGCCTGTGAATGCGTCTATGTCCAGGACCTCCCCTGCAAAATATAGTCCGGGGCAGATCTTGGACTCCATGGTTTTTGAGTCGACTTCTCTTAAATCGACCCCTCCCGCTGTAACGAACTCCTTACCTGTCGTGTAGCCTGTGATTGTTAACTGTGTGTTTTTGATTGTTTCGACAGCTTTGTTGATATCTTTCTTCCCGATTTCTGCGCATGTGCGGTTGTCGGACATCTCTTTTGCGAAAGATTTTGTCACAAATTTGCCAAGGATTTTTTGGAAAAGTTTTTGCGGCTCGTTTTTTATTGCTGTGTTAAGTTCTTCTCGAAGTGCGTCCTGATTTAGGTCTGGAAGAAAATCTACAAACAATGTCATCGGCAGATCTTCATACGCTGCCAGTGCTGATATTGCGAAAACTGCAGGCCCTGTGATTCCTTGATGCGTTAGCAATATTGGCCCGGTGAATTCGTGCTTCTTTATTCTTAGTTTGGCTTTTTGGAAAGATACTCCGGCAAGTTTGTGTGTCCATTCCTCTTTTGTTTTGAAGGGGCTTAAGCTCGCTGCCAAATCTGTTATTTTGTGTCCTAGAGGCTCTATCAGTTGATGCCCTTCACCTCCGATTGTGATTATCACGTTGTCTGATTCCATGCCGTCGACCAAGAACTTGTTTCCTTTTTTGGTCACTTGTTTAACTTTGTTTTTTAGCAGTATTTTGGCTTTGGATTTCCTTAAAATTTCTTCAAAAACTCCGACGATATCGTCACCTTTGTCCGACTTAGGAAAAACTCTCATGTCCTCCTCGGTTTTGAGGGGTACGTTGTGGTTTTCGATCCATTCGCACATTTTTTCTGGTGGAAATTCATACATCGCATATCTCAGGAATCTTGATCCTCTTGGATATTTTGTAAGTACCTCTTTGATGTCGTTTAAACCTGTTGTTACATTGCATCGTCCGCCTCCTGTCATTGCAACTTTTTGACCGAGACGTGCGTTTTTTTCTATCAAAACAACATGCGCGTCCTTGTCGCTCTCACAAATTGTAGCTGCGGCCATCATTCCTGCTGCACCGCCTCCTATGATTGTTGTTGTTTTCATTCAGTTACCTTAAAATCTCTCCGTTTTCTCCTAATAAGTCGTAAGCACTGAGGATGGTTACAAACTTCGTCATAGCGGTATAAATTGCTGAGTCTGAAGCTGTAAATTTGGTTTGTGCATCCTCTAAGTATGTCATCTCCTCTGTTTCCATATACAGCTTAAGAGATTCCACTCCTTCTTTTTTGTATGTGTATCCTAGCTCCATGTCTTTTACGGCTTCCATAAATTTATCTGAATGTTCCTCGTTTTCTATATCTAGCGATTCATACTCCTCGTACAATTCGATCGTCTCTTCCATAACCATTAGCG
Organism: uncultured Candidatus Peribacteria bacterium; assembly: GCA_964603905.1. Lineage (GTDB taxonomy): Bacteria > Patescibacteriota > Gracilibacteria > UBA1369 > UBA12470 > CAZRWH01. The sequence goes on from CAZRWH010000051.1 coordinate 3,851, forward strand.
AATACGGAATCACTGTAAGAATTGCTGTCATGTCCTGCTTCTCTATTTGTGCTTTGATGTTGTCATAAGCTATATCTGATTGAACTGCTGAGTCGTATACTTCATTGAAAGCGTTTTCTACCTTGTCCCCATCTGTCCATTCACTCTGTAAAGCTGCCTCTTCCTGCTCTTGCAAAGCCTCTTCTATTGCAGGGTATGTTTCAGTTGGTTCTTTTGGTACTCCAAAAGCTCCGAGCAAAAAGAAACAAATGATTAGAATCAATGTCTTATGCCATATCCTCAATCTGAAATTGTGTTTTTTATAAATAAACTCGTTAAAAGGAGGTAAAAATACCAATCCGACTGTCAAAAACATGAATGCTCCAAATATATCTTGAGTCATGTATGAGACACCTATGATTATTACTAATACGCTAAATATCCAGCTTAGAATTTTGAAAATGGTCTTCATGGTTTTTTGTTTTAATAAATATCTGCTTCACTCTACCTGTTACCCCTGTTCTTCGCAAGCTAAACGCTTCGTGATTTGCATCTCTTGAGTTACTATTTGCATATGAATAAAAAAATCATCTTACTATCTATTTCCGTCCTAATTGTTTTGGGGTCTGCTACTTACATTGCGTGGCCTGATGCGACTCCTGCTGAGCCAACTGAACCTTCGGAACCTACCGAAACGCTGGAAACCTTTGAATCGCCTCTCTATTTCACAATTGTGATTCACACTGAAGAGGACACCAGCAGCTGCACGAAACCTAAGCCACAGATCCCTGATTACGACGGGGATGAAGCTGTTTTTGATCACTTTTCGATGGTTTTGCGAGAATTTGGGGAGATGGTTGCAAGTCATGGAGCCAAAATTAACTTCGGTACAGATTGGACGTTTGCAAAAGGGGTTGAACTCTATGATCCTTCTTTTTTCACAGATATGGAAGCTATGGGACATGAAATCGATTCCCATGCTCACGGGTCTTGCCACGAATATGACGAGGTTCGCTCTTTCATCGTTGATGCAGGAGGAACACCAACACAAGTTGTATCAGGTCTTACTGAGGAAGAGTTTTATAGCAGGCTTGAGTATTTAGACAATTTTTATCCAAAATTTAAAGTTCTCTGGGGAGTTGCAAATGCAGGTCATGGAGCTGGCGAAGAAATATCTAGCTGGGTTTGGAGACCTTCACGAGATAACTGGCTGACTCATGATCCTGAGGGAGACTACATTCATATCGGGCACGGTGAAGGTTTGAATAGTGTTGAGTACGTCAAGGAGGCTATTGAAAGCATACAAGCCAACACTATCAACACCTACTCTGTATTTACGCATCCTCGCGAGTATCTAGCGATGCCAAATACTGAGGGGATTTCGGAAGACTGGTGGGCAAAGCCAAACGACATGGATTACTGGGAAAACAGGATAGAATGGTGGGATGAATTCCTAACTGAGCTTGATCAACTGGAAGGGCTTGAATACGCATCTTTGACCGAGGTCGCAAAGATTTTTGAATCTAATGAACACCTTCTGGACTTTGATTTTGATACAGAAAATCACCCTCGAACCGACAGGCCTGCCGTACAAAGGCAAAACATGGCTGGATACCCTTAGGACCTTCTAGGCCGGTCTCTCCATGATTATCTTGGGCATTTTGACTCCGTTTCTTTCGTATATGTCTTCTCTGATTTCTTTGAATCCGTGTTTTTCATAAAATCCAACCGCGTTTACGGTTGCCTCTACTTTAATCTTTTTGTGATTTACTGCAGCTATGGAAATTGCGTGTTCTATTAGCATAGCTCCAACACCTTTTTTGTGGAATTCCGGATCAACATACATTGCTAAGACCTCCCCTGGTACAGCATGACCAAATCCCACAATTTCACCTTCGGTTTCCGCTACAAACATCTCCCCTCTTTCTATGCCAGGCTGGTAACCTTCGGGAGATCGCCCTTTGAGCCATGCTTCGATCTGTATCTCTGTGTATGAACCTGAACACGTCGTTGTGACTGCAGCTGTATGGATACGTTGCATGTCGTAACTGTGCTTGATTGTTGCGGGGAGGATTTTCATTGCTTTAATTTTATCATCAAATATGATTTAATACCCTCCTAAATTTGTTTTTATGGATTCAAGGTTAAGACAACATATCGAAGAAATGGGAGGAAAACATGGCCCTCTGGTTTTTCTGCGCAATAACACTAAATGGGGACCTGGATTGATACCTCCAATGGAGATGGCGAACCTTAAAGATCTGAGTGAAAGAGGCGTTGCACCTGATATATGCAGTGGAGTCCGGTCTGCCTGTAGAGCACTTGGAGCAAGGCAGGTTATCGCCCGCACAAGTATCGCTGGCTTCCCTGGAGATTGGTCACGCGCTGTAGATATTGAGAAAACTATGTCGCATATCGACCTTGATAATTTTAGGGATCCTGACTTCCCTGTCGTTATTGCAGAAGAAATGTTGAGGTATTACGAAAAACCTGAAGTTATTGAATACTTAAAGCGTGATGGGGTTGAGATGGATCCAGACAAGATAACCGTGTCTTTTTCTCCTCAATTGATTTACCCTCATTCAACGGTTACAGACCATCCGAACAGACCAGAGGTTACTATGGTTGACCTCAGTCAACCTTGCGGATGGGAGTATGGTGATGAAGAAGGTTATGGCGACCATAACATGTCAGAATCTGAAGCGCTGGATTTTGTTGATGGTAATAATGTTGGAAGATCTTACCTGTTTGACCTAGAGCTTTTTGAGAGAGCTCTGGATACCCGTATAAAAGTTCGGGAAGAGGGATTTCTTGATGATGAAACCGAAGCTTATCAACTTGAGGGAGCGCACAATTACCGTAGGCCACACTGGCTTCTTCAACTTAGACTATTTGCGCCTCGCA
>CAZRWH010000052.1:0-6347 GCA_964603905.1 uncultured Candidatus Peribacteria bacterium
GCATGCCCGCGTAGCTCAGGGGATAGAGCACAGGATTCCTAATCCTGGTGTCGCAAGTTCGATTCTTGCCGCGGGCACCAGACGCATTGCAGGGATTGATGAGCAGAAACAGCTTGTTAGTCCCTTTTTTTGTTTTGTGCTCTTGTCATTTTGTGTTCTTGCTCAAGTTTGTAGTGTGAGAAAAGGTGTGTGGATTTCGTTAGACGTTTATCTTCGACATTGCTTTTGCGGTAACGATTTAAGCATAACAGATTTTTAAGTCTGTTCCTTGTCGTTTGGCATTTTGTCAAATTGTTCCACCCACCAATCTAGTGGGTATTTCGAATCAGGTTTAATTTTCATTTTGCTATCAACGTATCGAATGGTCTTGTCAAAATATTTTGTCGCGCGAAAAAGATAATCCATGTCAACAGGAATTTCTAGGATAGCTGGGATCTTATGATTTTTGTGTAAAGGATTAGTGCATGGAATCATGTTGTACCTTGAAATATGGTTCCACGCGTTATGCGCTACCGCACTAAAGGGGACATACGCAAATTTATATAATCCTTCACAATCAGCTTGTTGAGCCATCCTTCTAGTGTCGAGCTGAGCCCAATTGCCCACATTAACCTCCACCATAAATTCTCGCCGTTGAGAATCTAGCCAAGCTTCTTTCATATCCACCATTTTCTTTACGTCTGGTTCATCTTGCTCTTCGAGGGATATCTTGTAATGTTCAATTAGTAATTTTTCTTGTCCCAGCCCAAAAAGGATATATTTCTTAGCTCGCTCTTCCGGAGAGTTTAGTATCCATGCTAGAGTAATGTGTAAATCAGTCATGCACCTTAATATTAAAGGTGCAATGTTGCCGTTCCATATCGCAGGAGCGGAAGCCATCTCGATTAATAAAGTAGCTTGCCTTGAAAGCAACCCTCCTATAACCTCAAATGTTTCAGAATGATAAAGATCAATTTCTACCTGAGCCCATCTCGATTCAAAATCGTCAATAGTTTTTTCTATAAGATCATCTATGAACTTGGTAAATATATCCTTATGTTCAACGCTCATTTGATCTCCATTGGCTCACAGTCTTCGAGCTTGTATATTTGAATCCAGAAGTCTCTTACCCAGCCTTTCGAAATTTCGTCACTTCTGAAACCAAGTTCTCCGTTTAGATTTGATCTGGCGAAGGATGCGGCTCGTTTGGCCTCTTCACTATCAGGAGCTGTAAAAATACTATTTAGATCTGGCATTTCGATATGGCTGTCTATATGTAGTTTTCCATTTGTTATCGAATTATAAAGCGTTGTTACCTGTATTGCAGTTGCTAATTCTGAATAGCGATCCGTCACTTCTTTTATTGTTCGTTTTAATCTTGGAATAAAATCTGTCTTATCAATTTTAAAATCTGGTTTCAAAAATAGAGCTGGAAAATACCTAAATAAACAAGATAAAGGTGCAATAGCATACTGTAACTGATACAAAATTCCATTTGATTTTAATGCGCGATATATTTCTGCCTTTTTTGAAATGTCTAGCATTGAGTAATAACACAGATAACTAAAGTTTCCTTTTTCATCTTTGCAAATATCGTAAGCCGTCGATACGAGGCAATCAATAAGTCGAATCCCTTGTTTGTAACCATAATGATCAAATATTAGCCCCATCCAAATAAGATTTGGAAGAGCATCATTGAGGTAAGATACCTCATGAATTTTTTCGATTTGCATCATTGGAGGTATGAATTTGGAGCCTATTTTTTTATGCCCCGCTAAGGCTTTCCTCTTCTGTTTTTTTGCTTTCTTTTTCGACATCAGCTTTTTTTTTCTTGAGACTAGGTGATAATCTCAGTTGCGCCATATTCCTGGCGACAGATAGAGAAACTAATAGGGGACAGACCCCAATTGTTATTCATTTCTAGCGTAAGAAAAGGTGTGTGAATTTATAGGATGTTTTGCATGATAAAATCACAGCATAATCTTCTTCACGTTCTTAATCGATTTCCTGTCGACTGAAAAAACGAGCCCTTTCCTGTCTTTGATAGTGAACAAATTACCGTCCCTAGTTGCACTCTCCGCCTCGATTTTTCCACCGTTCGTAAGTTCTACCCGATAATAAAAGTTGTTAGCTTTTTGATGGGTGTTGTTGTGCTGTTCACCAGATCTGTCAGCAAATGCTTTTTTTATTGCTCTATCGAGTTGTTTTTTAGTTATTGGTTTTTCATCTATGTCCGCTTTAGGTGATTTGTTTGCAACTATTGTTCGTTCTGTGGGATGTTCCTTGTTGGTGAATTCTGTAGAGTATTTTTTGTATAGAAACAAACCGCCGTATCCCATAACTCCTGACCCGATAAAAAAGAGTAGAAAAAGGGTAAAAGTTTTTACGAAGTTGTTTTTCTTTGGGGTGGGGGGATCCTTTTCAGAGAATTCACTCTGCCAAAATTTACTGTCTTGTTTCCTTTTCCCATGGATGTTGTTGACGAGTATTTTTGTTACTTTAGATGGTTCACTCATTTTCTTTTACCTGGGCTATTGCTTAGGAGTTATTTGTTTGAGCCTCTTCGAATGCTCTCATAACTTCAAATGATCTGCCATGGGTAGTATGGATGTATCCCTCAGTCGTTTTTCGATTTTCGTGCCCGAGAATCCCTTGGATTTCACCAATTGGAATATTAATGCTATCCATCAAACTTGCCCCAGCGTGTCGTAGCGGATGAAATCGAAAGTACTTTACTTCTGCTTTTTTACAAAGCGTTTTCATGAACTTATTACGATTCTGATAAGGACCACAAATTTTCGTACCTGCTTTTCGTGAAAAATAGCTGTGCCAAAATACCCATGGCTTTGTGTTGTCTCGTTGTTTGAATCGAACTGATAGAGTTTGAAATAATAGCTCTGTCATTGGTATTGGCCTTGGAGTTTTGGTGCCAAACCTTTTCTTTCTTGTATATAGGGTAACTGTCCTGTTTTCAAAATTCACATCGTCCCAGCAAAGATTGTTTATCTCTCTTGACCTTGCCAGAGTATCACGCAGGCATATGAGATAGTCCCGCTGCTCTAGTGTGGCAACTGAAAAGACTTTTTCAATATCCTGGGAAGAGGGGACGTACCTCTCCCGTTTTTCGATACGGAGCATTTCAACACGATTTGCAGGATTGTCAATTATGAACCCTTTTTTGATTCCCCAGTTGAATAGGGAGCGAAGATAGCGAAGTTCCTTGTTTGCCGTTTGATTAGAAACTGTGCTTCTCTCATTCCTGAGCACTGTTATTTCCTCCTGGGTGATCTCCGAACATGACAGATCCGACCAGCGTGCAAACCATCTTTTGGCATGGTAGACAGAGTCCATATAGTGTTCATATGACAACCGTTGCTTCACTTCATCAAGGCGCTTATTCACTAGAGCTGAAAAGGCCATGTCGGTTGATGTCACCAGAGTCAACTCTTGTCGTTTCCCTTGTTCGGCCTTCCTTGCTTCCCTCTTGGTAGGGTAAAATGCGTTGGTGTACCTCTTTCTCTTCATTGTGAAGTCGTAACGCCACCCTTTCTTGCTCTTCACAAAATAGACGCTCATATAGTATCTCCTTTGGAGGGAAAAAGACGCGACCTCCAATCTTTTTTCCCCCAATCTTTTTGTAATTTCTGCTGACCCATGCCAAGCTTTGATTGAAAATCTTGGCAATATCTACAGGTTTGAGCAAATTGCCATCAGTCACAACAGACCTCTGGTTTGTTTAAAGGAGATGATACGGCATCAAAAATTTCCCGTTTCTTCTTTTCCATTCTTTTAATGAACTCTGTTTCATTGTCGCGGTAGAAAGTGATTAACTCATCTTCTAAAGCCTCCCGGGCAACACCAATTATGTGGTCTAAATCTTGGGTTCTTGGCATTGAGAAAGAAGCTATTGTCATCCCAATTCCTCTAAATTGCTTTCGGAGGGCAATAATATCTTTGTTTGGGCGGGACTTTTGTTTTGTGAACTGGGATGAATTCCCCCAGTTTACAGAAGAGGCTGTTTGCCAGAATGGAGATAAAATAGCTCTGGATTGATGATTGTTTTTATGATCTACGGGAGAACAACAATGTTTTGACCATGTCTCAGTGCAATATTGCCAAAGGACAGAAAGTGATTCGATAAGATCTTCGTATGTGTCAATGCCCGCCTTGGCAGAGGCATCTCTTTTAAAGTTTTTAAGGATTGGTCTACGGAGTTGGAACTCAATTCTGGTGACAGGTTTTTCGTCAAAGGTTTTTGTTTTCCATATTTCTGCAAAGGTTTCTTGCTTGTGATGGCTATGTTGAAGCTCTAAGACTTTATCATAGATTCGTAGGCTGATGTCGCCTTTGCCGAGATTAATACCAGAAAAGTCACGCCCTACAATGTGAGTGTCGAAGAGACGAGCTTGAGATACCCAAGACTCACGGTTTTCAATTCCGGTGTCGGCTATTGGTAAACCGATTAGATCTGCAGCTAAGTGAACTTCAGATATCAACTCTTTGGTAATTTTACCACCGACAGCAGTTACCCATCGTTTAGCACGATTATATATTTCAGAATGCCCTGGCATCCAACAGGATTGCGATCCGATTTCAAAGCGGGTATTGGGGATATCTCCTTCGGGGTCACGGGAATTGATAAGCAAATCCAGATCGCCTGAAGTGAGTCGATAGGAAAATAATTTAGTTCCTGTACGTTCAACATTCCAATCAAAACCACCTGGGCAATGATAAGGAAGTGAAGTGTGGTGAGTGGAAAGTTGGACTTGCCGTTTAAGGGTTTCAAGCTCCTCGTGAAAGCTGTTATCGTCCCAGTCTATCCAAAAAGATATTTTTAATGTGTCGAGGTTGTTGGCTAGTTGAGGGGGGCATGTTATTCGGGCTTGCCCCCTAAGAGATTGCTGTTCCTTGACTTTCTTGCTTCCGTTGTTTACTTTCATAGTGACTCCTTTAGTCATTGGGGTTACGCCCTCCTTACGTGCCTGCAAGCTTGGTAAGGGGGGCTTTTTTTTGAGCTAGCTGAGAGGTATCTCAGAGAGTGCTCGTTTCCAGCGTTCATCAAATTCCTTCTTCTTCAGTTCCAATTTTGCTCTCTCCTCTTCTACAACTCTATTGAGGCGATCTTGTAACTCTTGGATTTTAACTTTTCCTACTGCAGTAGAGAGTTTCTTTTTTTCTATTGCTTCTTGCACCTGTTTTATCCGCGTTTTGAGTTTCCCTATTGGGGAGGCGGCCTCCTCTTCGAGAGCCCCGAAAAACTCTTCTGCTTCTTTTTCCTGTTGGAGCTCGTAGCGTTCATGTTCCCATTCATCTAAACAGGAATAGCGGTAGCGACCAACTCTCTCCTCAAGGATGTCATTGTTAATGATTGAAGACATGGGGATTTCTTCGACTGCAGAGCAACGTTTAAGTAGTTGATATAGTTCTTTGTCTATGTAGAAAGTGGCTCTAATCTTGTCAGTATGCTTGGCTCTCATAGTACCCTCATAAAGTTCATAGTTTGTTTATGAGAGTATAGCTGATACATTATGAGTGTCAAGGAATAATATACAATCAAGGTAGTTCTCATACCTCGCGAAGCCATTTTGGGGCATAATCGTACGTCCGTTGCGCTCGGTACCTTCCAGGTTCGTTGCGAAAAAAATACTTCGCAACGAACCTGAAAGGCCTGATTGGATCTCTGTGAAGTGCCCCAGCCTTGGCCAGGGCGACGATCGTTGCACGGTCGGCGCCCTGGCCAAGGCTAAAGCTACTCACAGGGGCAATACTCCTTTATCCTTTTGGTGGGATAGTTGGGGTGAAGGCTGATTTTAGTCTCATCGTCAACGGGCGAAGTTGTGAAACACTCATCGACCCAGAAATAGTGTTCCCAGCCAATTTTGAGTTTGTGTTCGTCCTCTACGAGTTGAAATGGTTTTCTTTCGTATTGGGCGGCGATCTGGATACAGAGTTTGTCTTCACAATGGAGTAACCAGGCATCCCCAGAAGAAGAGAATAGAAAGAAATTCCCCATAATGGCCTGATGGTCACGGCCATTGATCGCATTTTGGATATACTTCTCTACAAAGTCAGATAGGATTGATGCATCAGTAGAGTTTTTCTGCTGGCTCTTCCTGGAAAGTATTCTCCTAAATCTCCTTGAATTAGACACGGAATTCTCCTTTTAGTTTGAAACAGCGGTGTGTGAAAAAGTGTGTGAAAAGTCCTAAGAGTGGCCGGAAAAGCCACATAGGAAGATGAAAAAAAGGGAAAGCTGAACTAGGTAACTGACGTGAAATCAGTAAGATGTGTGAGCTTGTGGGGCTGGGATGGTGATTCCTAATCCTGGTGTCGCAGGTTCGATTCCTGCCGCGGGCACCAGTGAAATC
>CAZRWH010000053.1:0-2302 GCA_964603905.1 uncultured Candidatus Peribacteria bacterium
TCATCGTAAGAAGATATTTCGTATCCAGGACACTGCTCAAACGTTGAAGTATCAATCGTAAACTCTTCACCATCAAAGCTGTACGGATAACAAACCTGGAAGCTACTCGCATATTCAAGATCTTGAGCTTTCGCCAAATTACAATCTCCTTGGCTTCCGTCTCCAAGAGTACAACTGTCGTCATAACCACCGATAGTATTTTCAGAAATCAAAGATCCAAAGATATAAAGCTGATCTGTTAATTCACTATCGTCATAAACAACTCCAGCAGAATTCGCTCGATAAAACGATCCATCAAGGAACATTGTAACCTGCAAGTCGGTTACATCTTTATTCACATACAAATTACCACCATTCCCCTCTTCATCTTTCAAAACAATAATTCCAAGCTCACCATCTCCAGATGCAAAGATGTCGCTGTTAATCGCAACATCAGCGCCAACCACAAGAAGGGTTTTGCTTTCTCCATTGGCAACAGTTCCACCGTCAACAACCACGACATCTCCAGCGCCACCAGAATAATAAAGCACGGTATCATCAACCAGAGAGTCACCTCCATCGACATACCAATTCGCATCAATATCAAGAGACCCTCCAGTTCCAGGGTCACTTAATCCTCGAATAATTTTCATAACCTGTTGGAAAACTTGATTTCGAAGCTCCATTCGGCTCACATTTCCAACAACGGTAACATCATCAGTCGCAGCCAAACCACTAGCCGTTCCTTCAACCCAAGCACGCGGCTCTTGAACACCAGCAATAATATCCGCAAACACAAAGTACTCGCCAGGATAATAAACAGATGTTCCATCTCCATGCTCAACAAAAATTCTTGTTGTCACAGTTGCAATAGAACCTTCGTCTAGATCGCCTCCAGTCACACCACAAAGAGCAATATCGCTAAACGCTGTATATCCAGCAAGAGATCCAAAAGGAGGGCTTCCCCACGCAAAGTAAGAGTCACCACAGCCCGCAGTTCCAAACGTAAAGTCAGAGTCATCAATAGCATAGAAAACTTCAATCCCTACAAATCCAAGATCTCCACCATTGTGAACCAAATCTGCCTCAAAATTATAAACCTCTCCAGTTCCAATAGTCGGCATATCCGCCAAACTTGTCATTGTTAATCCTGCAATAGCCAAATCATCAATTTCAACAATCGGAGCAAAAGACAAATATCTATTCAAGCTATAAGTCACATCCCCTTCAATCACCGAACCTCCAAAAGCCCATGCAAACTCTCGATCAAGAGAAGCCGAAAACTCCATACTATCAAGCATATAACCATAAGACTCTTCTGTACTTCCACAGTACTCAAAATCCTGCAAACTCGTACAAAGAGAATCTGATGTAGGCGCGTAAGAAGAAATATCTAAATAATAAGTTGCAAGCCCATCCTCATAACTCAGAAGACTGAAGTCCGAATCAACCGAAACAGCATCCCCTGTTTTATCAATCTGGTCAGTATGAATGTACATACTAGAACTTGCTGTCACAGACCCTTCAAACCCAAAGTCATCAATATCAACCTCGTAAGGCAATACCGAAAGATCAACATCTACAAAAATTCTGTGAGAACTGAGCCCGTCAGCAACCGGAATACCATCAACAGTATTTCCAGAGCTATCAAACCTCACAGAGGCAGGAATCTCGGCCAAAACCAAGTCCTGAGACAGCCCAGACATATCAATTTCTCCAAAAACAGATGAAGAAGCATATCCGCCTGTTTCACCCGTAGACAAATCAGTATAAGCACCAGACACATCAATCCAATCTCCATAAGACCAACCAGCATCATAAGCACTCATCGGCGCATACATATAACCTGACCAATAAGCCAACCCATCGGACCCGGCCCCAGCAACATCAATCGAAACTTCATCATGCGTTGCATCACTTCTATCGAAATAAATCAGTCCAATATTTGAACTTTCAACATAAGTCCCAAGCCCATAATCAAAATCACCACCTCCATCAACGCACATCCGATTACCATCAAATGCCAAGCTTCCAACACTGCTATTTCCAACCGCAGTACCAGCAATCAATCCACAGCTGTACTCGCCTTCATCATAAGCATCCACACCTGCAAAAATCATCATCGATATAACCAATGTCGACATAAGCAGAGACGATGCAAAGAATTTAATTTGTGATCCCATCTGTAAAAGTTTTATTTTCATCTAAAGATTATACCATTTTTTTACCCGCAAGTCGAGGTACATTGGTTAGCAAAAAGCAAATGTCATGAGACATAAGACTTATGACGTAAGACGTATGATTTTTGGTTTAGCGAAAAAGT
>CAZRWH010000053.1:2402-5784 GCA_964603905.1 uncultured Candidatus Peribacteria bacterium
CCACATTTATCACAAATCTTTACCGGTTTGTTCCAGGTAGCAAACTTACATTTCGGGAACTTGTTACATCCCCAGAAAATCTTACCACCTTTCTTCGTGCGACGCTCTGCAAGTTGCCCTTCTTTACACTCAGGACATTTAACTCCAGACAGCTTCACAATTGACTGAATATTTTTACATTTTGGGTATCCACTACAAGCCAAGAAAGGTCCGTATCTCCCATTCTTGACCTCCATTGGAGAGCCACATTTTTGGCATTTCTTTCCGCCAAATTTTCTCTCAGCATCATCGATCTCTTTTTGTTGTTGTTCATCCTTCCCAACAGGTTTAGCGTTGTCACATTCAGGGTATTTTTCACAAGACATGAATTTCCCATATCTTCCAAATTTTATCACCATATCAGCTCCACATTTCTCACATTTTTCGTCAGTTTTTTCTACGATATTTTTCTTCTCAATGGTTTTGGTTTTCTCTTCGATAAGAGCGTGGAACGGCTGGTAGAAATTTTTGATCAAAGGAACCCATTCCTTTTTACCTTCCGCAACTTTATCCAAATCGTCCTCCATTTGAGCAGTAAAATCGTAATCAATTACGTTTGCAAAATGCTCAACCAGAAGGTCTGTAACGATCTTTCCGATATCTTCTGGGACAAGCTGCCTCTTATCGTTCTTCACAATATATCCACGAGCTTGAACTGTCGCGATCGTTGGAGCATAAGTACTCGGTCGACCAATTCCTAGAGATTCCATCTTCTTAACAAGTGAAGCCTCTGTGTATCGAGCAGGCGGTTTTGTAAAGTGTTGAGTCGGTTCAATTTTCTTAGCTTTTACATCATCTCCCTCAGCAACATCAGGAAGCAGTCTTTCTTTATCGTCATCTTTTTCTTCGTCCTTCTCGTTGCCTTCATCTTTTCCTTCGATATAAACACGCATAAATCCATCGAACTTAACCGTTTGACCATTTGCACGCAGAGTGTAATCGCCAGCAGTAATATCAATAGTTGTTCTGTTCAAAACAGCGTGCGCCATTTGACACGCAATAGTTCTTTCCCAGATCAGTTTATACAAACGATAGTAATCTTTATCCAATTTGTCTTTTACGTCAGACGGCTTGATAGTTAAATCCACCGGACGAATCGCTTCGTGAGCCTCTTGAGCACCTTTCTTTTTCTTGTAAGAACGTGGTTTCTCAAGTGCATATTCCTTCCCATATTCAGAAGTAACAACCTCTCGAGCCTGCTTCACAGCAAGATCAGAAAGATTCACACTGTCTGTTCTCATATAAGTAATCAAACCATGATCTCCAAGCCCACCTTCATAAAGTTTCTGCGCAATCATCATGGTCTTTTTTACAGACATATGAAGCTTTCGCGCCGCCTCCTGTTGAAGAGTAGATGTTGTAAAAGGAGCAGACGGATTACGTTTGTGCTCTTTCTTGGTAATTTTTGTAATTTTCAAATCTGAATTCTTGACCACTTCAGCGATCTCTTTCGCTTCTTCCTCATTTGCAATAACATGCTTCTTTCCATTTTTTTCTGCAACCAAAGTCTTAAACTCACCCTTCTCATGATCACAAAGAACAGCAATTTTCCAGAATTCTTCAGGTTTAAAAGCCTCTATTTCGCGCTCGCGCTCAACAATCAAACGTACCGCAACACTTTGCACACGTCCTGCAGAAAGACCGTATCGAACCTTCTTCCAAAGAAGCGGAGAAAGCTCATAACCAACAAGCCGATCAAGGACACGACGAGCCTGTTGAGCATCAACAAGTGGTTGGTCGATTTTTCCAGGCTTTTCAATCGCCGCCATAATCGCCGGCTTAGTAATCTCATGAAAAACAATTCTCTTTGGCTCTTTCTTAAGTCCCAAAGCAGATTGAAGATGCCAAGCAATAGCCTCCCCTTCTCGGTCTTGGTCAGTCGCCATCCAGACTTCAGTATCAGCTCCTATCAAAACCTTCAGGTCTTTTATCGTTTTCTTTTTATCCTGTGAGACAACATATTTAGGCTTAAAATCCTTTTCTGTATCAACTCCCATAACAGATTTTGGAAGATCTCGAACGTGCCCCATCGAAGCCCGAACCGTAAAATCTCTTCCTAGAAATTTCGAAATAGTCTTTGCCTTTGCCGGGGACTCGACGATAACAAGGTTTTTAGAAGCTGCCATTAATGAAGGTTGTTAAATCGATTTACGGCTAAGAAGGTACTCGGAAGACTGCAATGTTGTCAAACACAAACAGGATTGAGCGACCTTGACGCACCAGCCTAGAAATGCTTTAATTCCAACCTTTTTAAAACATTTATGAGCACAGAAATCGCATTAAGAAATCAGGAATCGTTAAGCACACGGTTGGTTAAGGCCGTGCCAAGAATGATAGCCAATGCAATATTAAGATTTAAAGTCGGGCAAAAAGAGTTCGCTCGCATGCAAGCTTTCGAAGACATTCAAGTAGATCTAGAAAGCCCAAAACTAAACGAATACCTCGATATTCTCAATTACGAAAATTTCGAAAGATTACAAGTATTGCTACAACTAACATTACGAATTTTCCAAGAGTCGATCCAATATATAACAGAAGAAGAACTGTCAGATATTGCCAGACAACAACATGCAAAAATCGAAGAGCTATTAGGCGACATCAGCATAGGGTCAGCCAGCCACGAGCTAGACCTACAAGAAGATGTCAGAGAAAACCTAGAAAACATGCTGAAGGTCATTGCCGCTGTGGCAACCTTCTTAGAAGCAATAAAAGTTGCTCGTGAAAAAAGGGCCAAAACTTTGCAAGAAATACGAAAACTAAAGAAAAAACTGAAAAAATTAACAGAAGAGAACTTCAACCAGCTTACACTGCCGCAAAAATTAGCAATAGCAGCAAAACTACGGTCTTTAACCGAAAAACTGGAAAGAGTAGACGAAAAACTTGATGAAGCAATGGAACCTATCAAAGCCATTTTGGATTTAAATCAGATAACCGCAGAACCGTTAACAGTATCATCAATTCTACAATGTAAGTGCATAAAACCAGGCGACACTATAGAAGAAATCAAAGACCAAATATACGAACAGCTTGCAAGGCTCACGCCAAGTCCGGCAGTTGTCATACCAGGGACAAAACAGAGTGAAAACCACTTCTCACGACCAACAGATGACCGCTCTCTCTCAATAATTTACAACTATTATCCAGTTTGCTATATCAACGGAATAAATCCTCATACAAAACGAATGCTTCATGGACCTGACATATATGTGAACGACGTAGTAAAAGGAAAAACAGGCTACCTGGATGACAACATAACAACTCGATGGATAAAATTTACCCGAGGACGATACGACTACGCCTCAAGCGGACTACATCAAGATAAAAGGGGCGGGAATCTTATGAC
>CAZRWH010000054.1:0-5695 GCA_964603905.1 uncultured Candidatus Peribacteria bacterium
AAACAGGAAGTGATGCCACGAAAGAGCCAACTAATAAAATTCCTTCTGGTCGGGGAGTTCGTACTCTCCTCGAACCAATTATAACATGGCTTCGTGAAAACCAAAGACAGGTTAGAAGGTGGAAAGGAGTAATTGAGCAGATGAAAAAACACCCCGTTTTAGCAATAGAGTCTGCGGGTTGTTGAGAGTATTAGGTTGAGTTACTCGAAATATAACGGAGGTATTTGATATAATGTATTCAAAATGTAACCTACCAAAACAAATGTCTAAACAACCAGATCTAGAAGAGCTAGAAACACAATATGGAATGTGTTTTATGGCAAGCAACCACGATTTGTGCGAGTTTACCATGACCTCGTGGAATTTATCCGCAATTTTTTTCAGCTCTATATCGGACAAAACATCTGAAAACCTAACTCCAAAACAAAGAGTTTGTATATTCATGATAGCCA
Organism: uncultured Candidatus Peribacteria bacterium; assembly: GCA_964603905.1. Classification (GTDB taxonomy): domain Bacteria; phylum Patescibacteriota; class Gracilibacteria; order UBA1369; family UBA12470; genus CAZRWH01. Next base: position 453 of record CAZRWH010000054.1, read on the forward strand.
AAGCGCAAAGACTTTTAAGGGCCATATATAAGCTAATCCTATCGGGGAACCTTCCCGAAGCAGAAATTCTCATTAGGACCCTATATGAAGCACAAACACTACTGTTCTACATACTCGAAGATGATTCAGATAAGAGAGCGAACAAATGGTTGTCCTTCGATGAAAATCAGAAATGGCCATCTGCGGAAATACATGAAGTTTTCAAGGACAATGACATAAAAACTAGAATGAAAGAGTTTTACAGCAAACTTTGCCTGTATCCACACAACCATCGATTATCCATGGACAAATTTGTGAGATTAAACGTTGATAATCAAACGTTTTCAGTAAATAGCGGACCGGCCACAAGTGGATTCGAAAACGACGGTGAATTGCTCAAATATGCTGCAATGATAAATGCAAGCATGTGCGAGATTGCAAGAAATCATTTTGACTTAACATCAGACTTCGAAGATGCGTATAAAGAACTTACAAAAACGAAATTCTACGAGCAATCAATGGGACAAACCGTAGCCACTCTAAAAAAGAACCCTAAACAGGCAGAAGGTCTAGGAGAACTTATTGATTCTTCTCGACCTTCAAAAGACCTCCACAAATAGCCCCTTTAACCTTAAAAACATCTTTGTTCCCATCTTCATAGCTAGCATAAAAGAAATCTCCTCTTTCTTCGTATCGCTTCATCGTAACTTCGCCTTGTGCATTTAAATGATCTGCCATTAATTTGGGGACCTTCTCTTTCCAAGAATCTGGCTCGAAAACCTCAATCTTCGAGAAACAAGGCTTAACCCAATCGATCCATGCCTTCATCACTAAAGCACCAAGCATAGACCCCGCAGCACCAACAAACACCTCAAAGACAACGTTACTTACACAATGGCTAGCCCCGCACTCATAAATAGATGATTCTTTTTTTACGGCATATCCCTCCTTTCTTTCATCTCGAAAAACCTTTATCAAATCGCTTGTAATTTTGTCTACACCATCAAAATCGTCATAAAGCATCTCAATCAAAACAACCGCAGTTACATCATCCGTATAGGGATCTGGCTTCTCCAAGATAAGGACTTTATCTGATAATTCTGTCATAATAAAAATGTTAAAGGCTAACAGATTATAACTTATAAACCCAAGAAGATGACACCAATTGATTACGTACACAAAAAATTCAAACGTCTATGCAGGCCATTCCTAAATTGGAGAGGAGAATTTATGCAAAACAAGTACCAAGCATTTTTTTACAAAAATTTCACAAAAAGACGCTTCAAAAAGATCGAAAAGCTATTTAAAAAATCACAAATACTCGTGATAGAAATCATTAGACTAATGCATGACAGCCCAAAAGAAGCTCGTCACGTTTTTGCATATTATCTAGATTTAATAGCTCTAGTTTGTTCGGAACTAAACATAAAAATAAGAGCAATGGCAACAGATGAGAAACGAGCACATGTAAACATCTACGACAACAATCCAGATGATGTAATTAAAGAGATGCAACAAGTCTACGACCTATTCAAAACTGACAACAATTTTATTGTAGTAATCCCAAGCGACTATGCAGCTAGATACAATATAGCTGACTACATTATCCTAATTTTCGACAAAAATTTTGTATTTGACCTACCTCATTTCTTCGAAGCGAAGGACCTGCAAAGAACTTCACGTATAGATGCTAAAATGGCCAAACGGTTACAAAAACAAAGGGAAGCAACAGAAAAAGTACTAAAGAAATACGACACTCAATTAAATTTGTTTTGGATGTTTATGACAGAAAAAAGCTATTTTGAGATGCATAAAAAAGCTATTTCGAAGCTACTCAAAAAATCGGAGGGTGAATTAGAAATAGACGATGTTTTCTCTCTAGTTGTGTCAAAAATAAAAAAAAGGAGTAACGCAAACTTTTGGTTCAGCAACATACTAGACGAAACAGGCTGCACCTCAATCATGCCAATAATTTTTAGAAACTCCAATATAAGCCTATTACACCAATTACCGTTTAAACTAAAAAAACACCTATACATAAAAACCAATCGGGAGAACCTGCTGAAAGAAATACGCTCATTGGAAACCATTAAAAAAGTAGAGAAACACCCAAATCCATTTCACGCTTGGGTTAGATTCAAAAATAGAGGTGCGTTTTCTATTGCCAATATGATCCACTTCAAATTCACAATAGAAAACCTAAAACATATACTCGAAAATATAGAGCGTTACAGTCATGAGCAACATGGTAAGTACAAAAACTACGATATACAAGAACACCGCCTGCCTCGTCTATAATTAAAAAGAGAACTACACTTTATACAGAAGCTACGCTAAACTATTGGCGTCGCTTAACACATTGCAGTTTTACCGAGGTTAGTTCGCTCGTCCCGACCAGATATTGGGCGGAGGCGGGCCACTAGCCAATATCGGCTACTTTCCTCGGAAAGCAAGTGTGTTGGGCGACCTAGTGGCCCACTTTTGTTTATTTAACCTTTTACTCATGAACAAACCTAAAAAACAGGTGCAATGCCCGAATTGTAAAAGCTACAAAACCTCCCCCATGCGAGCAGTAGTTGGTGTAGTGAGCATCACATTTATGTCCTGTATGACACCTATTTTTCTAATACTCGTCGTTACGATTCCACTCATACCAGTTGTTTGGGTGATCGGCATAGCTTTACTAGGAGCTATCCCCTTCGTTAAAAAAGACCAATACTTTTGCCAAAGCTGCCACAACAAATTCTTTGTATAGATGGATTCTGGTTTTAACCTCTAACACAAGCCGAAAAACGAGCCTTTTCCAGAAAAAATCGGTATAATAATGACATGACCACACCAGTACCAACATCGCAGCACGATCGAGCACAACAAGGTGCTCAAAGACCAGCAACTCAACATCGATATAGAGCCATTTTCATTGCATACACCGAAGGCTCTAGCCCCGCAGAAATAGCAAGGAGGTTCCGCGTAAGCACTTCTACCGTCTACATGGCGCTAGATAGCGTAAGCCAAGAGGCCCCAAGTAGCCATAACGTTGCTTATCTTTACGTATTAGTCGAATCTGCACGAACAAGGATTAAAAGGCTCAACGAAGACCTTGAAGATGCAAGAGGGGCAAAAAGACAGGCCAAGCAACACCAAAAAATCCAATTCTACAACGTAATAGCACGCCTCAACTCCGAAATACGCAAAGAAGAGGAAAGGCTAGAGCGACTATGGGGAATTATCGAAAGTGGAAAGTTGCGCATAGAAGTCTCACGAAAAGGCAATTATATAGACCCCGAAAAGCGAGCTTTAATAGCGAGAATTGTCCAGCAGTTGACACCGCCTCCCAAAGACAAACCAGATCCGGAATACTCTTTCGCAGTACAAATGTCCAAAGCTGGTCTATCGCCAAAACCTTGAAAATCACCACAATTTTGATACAATTAAGTAAACCTAAAAACAACTACTTTATTTCGATTCCGCCCGACGGAATCACGCAGAAAGTTTGTTTTGATGGTTTCCCAAGCTCAAAAGATAAAAGGATACGAATATACGGTGGACGAACGTAATCACGTTATTTGTGATGGCGAAGATCTAGGGCCAAGAGATGAAATCTTAAAATCATTCAAACCAGTTGTTGATCTGGTAGGAGCGCTACGTAAAGCCTCAATAAAATGAAACATCAAGATCCATACAAAAAGGTCAGGCCGGAGAAGTATGTGATTTATGCGCGCAAATCAACGGATGACGATGAAAGACAAATTAGATCCATTGAGGATCAGATTATAGAGTGTAAGGATATAGCAGAAAGAATGGGTCTTAACTACGACGCAAGTGAAATCATTAAGGAGAGCAGATCGGCTCACAAAGTGAATAACAGGCCGGAATTTTTAGCAATGGTAGAGGGATTGAAGCAAGGCAAATGGGGAGGAATCATAGCATGGCATCCAGATAGACTATCAAGAAATGCCTACGAGTCAGGAGTCATTATTCAGATGATTGATGATCAAGAAATACTTGATATGGAGTTTGTTAGTTACAGGTTTCATAATGACGCAACAGGCAAAGAGCATTTGACTATGGAGTTTGCCAGAAGCAAAGGATATTCAGACCATTTGAGCGATAGTGTGTCTCGTGGCATGAAAAACACCAGCAAGGAAGGTAAGTGGGTGTTTGGTAGGCCAAAATTTGGATATAGAAAGATTCGCAAATCTGATAAGGTGTTGGATCCAGATAGAGACTATGTGGTTCCTCATGAGACCGATTTTTATCTTTTAAAAATCGCTTTTGAGATGAGGCTTGAACATCGATCTTACGCAGAAATTGCAAAATGGATGAACGAAAACGGAGCATCTCGAAAGATTACAAAGCAAAAACTACAAAAATATCTATCAGACCCCTATTACTATGGGCTGTATGTTATTCACCGCAGAAATGGCAATGTGGACGAGGTGTATATGCCGGAATTTTATAATTTCCAAGCGGTAATTAGTAAAGAGGAATGGAAAGAGGTCCAAAAAGTTAATGAAAAAAGAAGCCAAGGTAAAGTGCCACGCAAGAAATGGCCATTAGCCGGGAAAGTAATTTGTAGTGCTTGCGGGAAGTCCCGTTACCCAAACACGCCTTCTAACAAAGGGATCGTGCACTACACGTGCCAAAACAAAGAATGTCCTGAAAGAGGAGGTACAAACATGGAACACGTTATTTATCCAGCCATCCAAAAAGCCCTATCAGGAGGTCTCCAATTCAACGAAACAGATTACAAAAAATACCTCTTCGCATTTAAAGAATATACAGCGGACGAAAAAGAGAAGATCGAATACGCCAAACGGAGCATAGTCTCCAAGCGAGAACATGCCAAACGCGAACGGGACGAAACCTTGGACCAAATATCTAAACTTGCGGGCAAGCAAGGAGAGATAGAGCAGGAAATATACGAAAAACTAAAGCAAAAAGCACAAAGTTTAAAGAAGGAAATAGCTGTCTATAACAAGCGTTCAAGCGAACTCGAGGAGGATGATGTATCTCTTGCGGAGTCATTTGAGGACTTTCTCGAACTCTCAAGAAATGCCTACGATTACTGGCAAACGGCGGATGTGCACAAAAAAAGACAAATTGCGGAGATACTTTTCTCGAACCTCGTTGTTGGCAAGCAAAAAGTGGCTTCTCTAACCTTAAACGAGCCATTTGAAACATGGCGTGAGAGGAAATTTGTCCAGAATGGTCGGGGTGACTGGACTCGAACCAGCGACCTCACGGTCCCAAACCGTGCGCAC
>CAZRWH010000055.1:0-5457 GCA_964603905.1 uncultured Candidatus Peribacteria bacterium
ATGATTTCCGGCCGTGGATATTTCAATACAATCAAGGTTGCGCAAAGTATTGCTGACCTTGAGGGCAGTAAGCGAATAGAGTCCAGGCATGTGACTGAGGCTCTTAGTTATCGAAAAAGGTAGTGGTAGTTGTAGTTATGGTGTACTTCGTTCGGTTTATTTTATTTGCACGTAAACTCCGATTCCTGTATATTCGGCTGCAGAATATGACGCAAATCAAAAACATCTTTTCGATAAAACGCACTACTCTGTAATAACGCCACAGAAGGGGCGTTATTTTTTTATAACCTTCAAAATCATGGCAAAGAAACACAAAAAAATACTTATTCTCGGATCCGGTGCGCTCAAAATTGGGCAAGCTGGTGAGTTCGACTATTCAGGTTCTCAAGCGATCAAAGCCCTCAAGGAAGAGGGGATTTACACTGTTCTGGTTAATCCAAATATTGCGACTAATCAGACGAGTAAAGGGGAGGCCGACAAAATATATTTTTTGCCTGTGACTCCGGAGTTTGTTGAGAAGATTATTGAGAAAGAAAAACCGGATGGGTTGCTTCTGAGTTTTGGTGGGCAGACCGCTCTGAATTGCGGTGTGGAATTGAAGAATGCAGGGATTTTGAAAAAACATAATGTTGAAGTGCTTGGTACTCCTGTTGAAACAATCGAAAAGACTGAAGATCGTCAGCTTTTTAATAAATGTTTGGAAGAGATTGACGTTAAATTTCCTAAGAGCAAGGCGTGTAACTCTTTGAAGGCAGGAATGAAAGCTGCTAAAGAGATTGGATACCCGGTGATTGTTCGTGCGGCGTTTGCGCTGGGAGGGAAGGGAAGTGGTTTTGCTAGCAATGAGAAAGAGCTTGAGCCTCTTCTTGAAACTGCATTTGCTTACAGTCCACAGGTTTTGGTCGAGGAGAATTTGAAGGGTTGGAAAGAGGTTGAGTATGAGGTTGTGAGAGATGCTTTTGATAACTGTATTACGGTTTGTAATATGGAGAACTTCGATCCTCTCGGGATTCACACCGGGGAAAGTATTGTTGTCGCTCCGTCACAAACACTTACGAATAGCGAGTATCACAAATTGCGTGAGCTTGCGACACGTGTAATTCGTCATCTTGGGATTGTGGGTGAATGTAACATCCAATACGCTCTGGATCCTGAGTCTGAGGATTATCGTGTGATCGAGGTAAATGCTCGATTGTCGCGATCTTCAGCGCTTGCTTCCAAGGCTACAGGATACCCGCTTGCGCACGTTGCTGCGAAATTGGCTTTGGGTTACAGTTTGCCGGAACTGAAGAATGCGGTTACGAAAAATACAACAGCTTGTTTTGAGCCTGCGCTAGATTACTTAGCGCTCAAAATTCCTCGTTGGGATCTTGATAAGTTCCGAAAAGTTTCTCAAGAGATTACTACTGAGATGAAGTCTGTTGGTGAAATTATGGCTCTTGGACGAAGCTTTGAAGAGGTTATGCAGAAGGGTCTGCGGATGCTCCAGGTTGGGTTTTATGGACTTACTGAGAACGAGAGACTTGGAATTTCTGCTGAGAAGTTAAAACAAGAGATTTCTGTTCCTACTCCAAAGAGGATTTTGGCGATTGTTGAAGCTTTGAGGCAAGGGTGGACTGTTGAGAAAATCAACAAATTGAGTGGGATCGATAATTGGTTCCTAGAGAAGATTAAAAACGTTGTCGAAACTGATGCGGAATTAGTCGCAAGTCGAGAATCGAAAGTCGAAAGTGAACTGATGCTTAGAGCTAAGAAGCAGGGGTTCTCTGATATGCAAATTGCGATGGCGGTTGGCAAAAAAGAGATGGATATTCGGAACCTGCGTAAAAAACAGAACATCACACCTTCGATTAAGCAGATCGATACTATGGCAGCGGAATGGCCTGCGAGTACGAACTATCTTTACCTTACTTACCACGGCGATACTGACGACGTTGAGCCTGGAAAAAAGAAGAAAGCTATGGTTCTCGGTTCCGGACCTTACTGTATCGGTTCTTCTGTTGAGTTCGACTGGTGTTGCGTGACTGCGACAAAATATTTGGCTAAATCTGGATACGAAACTGTGATGGTCAACTACAATCCTGAGACCGTTTCAACAGATTACGATATTTGCGACAAGCTGTATTTTGATGAGCTTTCGCTTGAGCGCGTTTTGGATATTTATGAGTTTGAAAATCCTGAAGGGATGGTTATCTCAACAGGAGGACAAATCCCAAATAATCTTGCTACTCGACTTGATACCGCAGGTGTAAAAATTCTGGGGACCAGCCCGAAAGACATTGATCGTGCTGAAAACCGACACAAGTTCTCAGCAATGCTTGATCGTCTAGAAATCGACCAGCCAAAATGGAAAGACTTTTCACGGGTTGAAGACGCTTATAGATTTGCAAAAGATGTGGGCTATCCAGTTCTTGTGAGGCCTTCTTATGTCCTCTCTGGAGCTGCAATGCGTGTAGCTCAAAACGAAGACGAGCTGAAAGCTTTTCTTGCAAATGCCGTATCTATTTCGACCGATGCTCCGGTTGTTGTTAGTAAATTTGAAACTGGAAACAAGGAAATAGAGATCGATGCAGTTGGATGCCAAGGAGAGGTTGTTATCTGGGCAATGGCGGAACACGTGGAACATGCGGGAGTTCATTCCGGAGACGCGACGATAGTCTTGCCTCCACAAAAACTTTATCTTGAAACAATAAAAAGAATCAGACAGGTAACAAAAAAAATCGCGAAAGAGCTCAATATCAGCGGGCCTTTCAACATCCAATTTTTGGCAAAAAGCAACGAGATCAAAGTGATCGAATGCAACTTGAGATCGAGCCGAAGTTTCCCGTTCAGCTCAAAAGTAACAGGTTACAACTTCATCGAGCTCGCGACACAAGCGATGATCGGAGCCAGCCCGAAAGAAATGAAAAAGGACTATTACCGAACGCTCGACATCGACCACGTCGGCGTCAAAGTTCCACAATTCAGCTTCTCGCGACTCAAAGGTGCAGACCCTGTCCTCGGAGTAGAAATGGCTTCGACTGGAGAGGTTGCATGTTTTGGAGATGACGTTGAAGAGGCTTTCTTGAAGGCAATGATCTCTGTCGGATTCAAACTACCTCAAAAAAACATTCTTCTTTCAATCGGACGCATCGAGGACAAAGCTGACTTCCTAGGCTCTGCTCGAAAACTAAAAGATCTCGGCTACACATTGTTTGCAACTGGAGGAACCGCAGAATTCTTGAAAGAAAACGGAGTCGGCGTTCACAAACTCAACAAAATAGGGGAGGGTTCACCAGATCTAGACGACTACCTCAAAGAACGAAGCATCGACCTCGTAATCAATATCCCACGAAATTACAGTCATGAAGAATTAACTGCCGGATACCAAATTCGCCGTCGTGCAGTCGACATGAATATCCCTCTAATCACGAATCTCCAGGTTGCTCGTCTAATGGTGAAAACTATGGCGAAATACGAGGTTGATGATTTGAAGATTAAGAGTTGGGATGAGTACGTAGGTGGTGGTAGTGGGTAGTTGTAGTGGTAGTGTTGGTAGGTTTTTAGAATTTTTAATACACAGCACTGCTGATACTTTTTCGCTAAACAGAAATATATTTATATGCTAATTAAGCCCCTGTTTTGTGCAAGAGTTTTGACACGCAAGATACTGTCAAAGATTCGTGACATTGTTTTTAGGTTTAGTCCGGTGCTTTTTGACACCACCCCTATGCGTTATCGCGACAAAGAGTATTGACAATTGCGCTCTGGGAGCCTAAAATCCCCTCCTACCATTTGACCACTCTTATGCTTACCAAGATTTTCAGGATCTTAGATCTTACTGAGAAGGATGAACGCCTGTACCTGGCCAGCCTAAAAATGGGACCACAGCCAGCTAGCATAATCGCGCGAAAATCTCAGGTTAAACGAACAGATGCCTATAATCATCTAAAGCTACTTTGCGATAAAGGTGTTTTTAGCGTGGAGTCACGCTCTGGCGTTATGTATTTCGTTCCTTGCCCACCCGAGAAGCTTTTCGATCTTATCAAGGTCAAAAAAAGTTTGATTCTTGATGCCGAGAACAGATTGAATTTGCTTTTGCCGCTTCTGAATGACCATAAAATCTAGAATTGATGCGGTTTTTGTGGTTTACTTCTGTCTCTTCATATAAAACTTATGAACGAACAGGTAAAAATATCTCGCACAATTCAACTCTCCGCTATCTGTATGCTCATGCTCGCTGGATGCAAATGCGATACGCCAAGAAGGCGCGCTGTTTTGGAGGCTTGTATCGCCGAACATCGACTTGATAATAATCCAGACATTCAGGCAGATTTTGTAAGAGAAATGCAACCTGATACAAGCATCAATCCAACGCCTTTTGCGATTGCGGAAAGTCGCGTTTGCGGCAGCCTGGATGATGACAGTCGTCGACTTTGCCTTCAATCTGATGAATTCAAAGCTGAATTTGATCGCAGAATCGAGGATTTGATTACGAGGATAACCACCCCTTACGTACAAAATTGCTATCAACGAAATCGCAGATTTTAATCTTTTGCCATTTCCGTTTCATGCGAGTAGAATCCCCTTGCTTATATAACCCAACTTTTTATGTCAGATCAAAACACACCAATCCTTAAAAAAGGTTTAGCTCAAATGCTTAAAGGAGGCGTCATTATGGACGTTGTTACTCCTGAAGAGGCTGTAATTGCCGAGAAAGCTGGCGCTGTCGCAGTAATGGCTCTTGAGCGCGTACCATCAGATATTAGACGAGACGGAGGTGTTGCTCGAATGAGTGACCCAAAAATGATCAAAGGTATTATCGAGGCAGTTTCGATTCCTGTAATGGCGAAAGTCAGAATTGGACATTTTGTTGAAGCTCAAATCCTTGAAGCTCTCGGAGTTGATTACATCGACGAAAGCGAGGTTCTAACCCCAGCAGATGAAGCGGCACACGTCGACAAATCGGATTTCAAAGTTCCTTTTGTTTGTGGCGCAACAGGTTTGGGAGAAGCTCTTCGCCGAATTAATGAAGGAGCTGCAATGATCCGAACAAAAGGAGAAGCTGGAACTGGAAACATCGTAGAAGCTGTTCGTCATTGGAAAAAAATCACAAGCGAACTTGAAGCTCTTAAGACTATGGACGACGCAGCTCTTGAAGCGGCTGCTAAAGAAATGCGAGTTCCTTTTGAACTTGCAAAAAAAGTTGCTGAAGCTGGAGAACTTCCAGTCGTAAACTTCGCTGCAGGTGGAATTGCAACTCCAGCGGATGCTGCGATGATGATGCAACTCGGATGTGATGGAGTTTTTGTAGGAAGCGGAATCTTTAAATCTTCTGATCCAGCACCTCGCGCAAAAGCTATCGTTGACGCTGTAATGCACTTCAATGATCCAGCGAAACTTGCTGAGGTTTCTGAAGGGCTTGGGGAGTGCATGAAAAGTCTTGAGATTAGCAAGCTGGAGGATAAGTTTGCTGAG
>CAZRWH010000056.1:0-5421 GCA_964603905.1 uncultured Candidatus Peribacteria bacterium
ATGTAAATATCACGCAATCCAGATAATCCTTCGAACACATATTGAGTCGAATAAACAAGGTCTCCATCATTCACATCTTTATTAAAGACCATAACTCTATCATTAGAAGCATCTAGAAGATAAAGCTGATTGCTTTCAAAAGAAGTATAAATCTTGGTAGCACCCGAATAATCTGTCAAAGGAGCTCTTTCAACATCAAAATCAACAGACAAACCGCTGATGAATTTGCTTATAGTTCCATCACTGTTAAGAACCCAAATCGCACCATCAATAGCCATCGAAACAGCCTCACTGATGTCTGATCCATCCGTAATATATCCTTCTGCAGAGCCATAAGAATCACGCTGCCTGTAATATTTCCAAATTTGCTCACGTCCCGGATCAAGGATATAAACCCTGCTCGAATAAGGTTCAGCTTGAACACCAGCATAAAAACTACCAGCAGTAGTATCCATAAAGTTAAATACCAACCCATCGTACTCGATAATGTCGCCAGTCTCAGTTAAGAACAGAATATTATCTTGGTCCTCAAAGTAAGATCCAGAAACAACAATTTCCTCGTCATCAATAGTAACAGGATCCTTCACCTCAGAAAGTTCCACCTCATAAAGACCATTATATTCGTATGCATAAACACTTCCTTCGTAAGGCACAAGTCCCAGAGCACTAACAGTAGATCTCTTGTCAGACAAGTCTGCAAGCAACACAGGCTCCTCGACACGAATAACATTATCCAAATAATCTCTCTGTTCTTGAATCGAATCCAGATGCTGACTAGCGCTACTTCGAAGATAACCAGAAGCCAAAACTTCCATAGCAAGTTCTTCCGCATCATCAAGAAGACCAGCAGCCTGATCTTTGTCATAAGACCCTTTGGTCTCAGCTTCAGAAACTTTTTCAGAAGCTTCAGCCAACTTCATTTCGAGATCTTCTATATACTGTTGCTTTTGACCCTGATTACGAACCAAATAAATTCCACCAATAAGTATCACAACAACCAAAATGAGCGACATCAAAACCTTGTCGCGCCCTAGTCTTTTCCATTCATTTACAACTCCTGACTTGTCTGAGCTTTTATTCAAAAAGTGAGACAGGTCTTCTGATTTCTCAGTAAAGAAGTTAACAAGACCATTATCAGCAAATTTATGAGAGAATTTCGAATACAAACCTGGCTTCTTAACAGGTTTAGATTCCGGCCCAAGGTCAGCCACAACTCTACTTTCAGCTTGCTCATTAATTTTCACAGAACAAACAGAAACACGCTCAGTAACATCCATAGAAACCGCATTGTTCAGCTCGGTAAGAGCTTCTTTGATTTCATAATCAGAGAAGAACTTAGCAAGATCCATTTTGGTCACATATCTATACAAACGTGCCGTGCTATAAACCAATCGATCACCAGGAGCAACTCCCCCACTAGCAACATTCGCAAAAAGCTCTTTTATAGCACTATTTGAATCATGAAGACCATCGCTCACAACACTAACATGCCTTTGCCTAACAAGATAAGCCTCGGCATCACCGTGTTGCGACAAGAAAAGAGTACCTTTTGTAATAACTGCCGCAATAACACTAATATTTGCCAAAAACTTAACACCATATTCAGACTCTTTCTCTACAATGATATCGTTCATCATCTTAAGGCTCTCCTCAAAACGATAGTAAGGATCTTTTTCTAAATCTTGAAAAAAATTGTTTTTAAAAGCATCGAAAAGTGCATCCCCTATCTCCTGACCTGGCACTGCAGTACTCCTTATATCTATATTCAAAATCAACTGCGCAGCGTCTTCTCCAAGATCCTCATCCCATTCTGTTTGATATGACTTAGCGAACCCCACCTTCTCCTTTCCAACAAAGATATGTTGGTAATCTGGCTTTTTTAACATGATTAATCTTATTATTACTCGGCGAAAAGATACTATCTAATCAAGAAAATCGCAATAATAAAAGTTTGACGCGCGACCTGAAACCATGTGGACTATTAGAAAGACATAAGGCTACTGACTACTGACCACTGACTACTGACTAAAAAAAACATTGCACTCCTAAACCCGTTCCGCTAGAATACGCGGGCAAATAACTGAATTCACATGTTAAGTAAGCGAAATAACAGGAGAAGAGGGAGACGTCATGGCTTCCTTGCAAAAAGCCGGACAACAGGTGGTAAGAACGTCCTAAAAGCTAGAAGGCAAAAAGGACGCAAAAGACTTACGCCTAACCAAAAATAATTTCCGCCGTATCTGCAAGCCCTTTTCTGCAAAAAAAATATTCTTTCTGGTAAACTTATTAAGAGGGCAACATCAGCTTCTTTAAAATGCTAGCAAAAAAGTACAAACTCACGAAAGCCGACGAGATTAAAGATATCTTAAACAAAGGCAACGAGCTTAAATCGCCGTATTTTGTAATAAAATATGTTGAAAGCGAAGAACCTATTAACAGGTTTTCTATCGTTGTAAGTAACAAATTTTCAAAAAAAGCTGTAATAAGAAATCGATTAAGACGACAAATATTCGAAATAATAAGGCTAAATTCTGACAAAATAGCTATGAAAACACCTAGCAACATCGTAATATTACCAAGAATGAGAGCATCGAACCTGGATTATAACGAGATACAAGAACAATTAATCAAATTATTTACAAAATAAAAATATGAAAAAGAATTTCTTAGTAATCTTGGCAATCTTCACCTTGTTTGCCTTATTTAGCCGTGGATGCGGAGGTGGCAACACAAGCATAGACACCACTCTTGCAGAAAACGATCTAGGACTCGCTACTAACAAGATAGAATATGCATACGGCAAAGAAGTAAAAGTCACACTAAAAAACAACTTCGAAGAAGATGTGCTGATAGTAAATGACTGCCCTAGCGAACCTCTAGATGTATTCAAATACAAAAACGGCGAATGGCTACAAATGGAGGCAACATACGAACTTGAATGCGTAGACCAAGAAAGCTACACAATTCTTCCAGGAGAAGAGCTAAACTTAAGTTATCAGAACTGGACATACGGAGTTTTCGACGAAATAGGAAGATATCAAATTAGATACGAACTTGACGGAAAAACGTTTTCATCAAACGAATTCACAATCACAGAGGCAGGACTTTTCACAAAGTTCTGGAGAGAAGTCTTTTATAAACCAATATACAACGCATTAGTATATGTAATCAGCGTACTGCCAAGCCATTCACTAGCATTGGCAATTATCCTTGTAACATTACTAATAAGGACCATCCTTCTGGTACCTTCACAACAAGCAATACGATCTCAAAAGAAAATGCAAGACATCCAACCAAAACTTGAAGAGATCAAAAGAAAATACAAAGGCAACCAAGAAAAAATCGCAATGGAAACAATGCGAGTATGGCAAGACAACAAAGCCAATCCTCTTGGAAGCTGCCTACCATTGCTTATACAATTCCCAATCCTAATCGCACTTTTCTACACCGTCAAAGACGGACTAGAGCCAGATAAGGTGGCATTCCTATACGAATTCCAAAAAGACTTTTCATTAGAACTTATCAACCCAAGCTTCTTAGGAATCTTTGATCTTACAAAAATCGACATATATGTATTTCCTATAGCAGTTGGTTTATTACAGTTCACTCAAATGAAGCTAAGCCTAAGTCGAAAAAAGAAAAAGACCGACACGAAAAAACCAGCAAAGAAAGAAAAACAACAGAAGCCAAACGAGATGGAACAAGCAAACAAGATGATGCAGTACTTCATGCCACTAATGATCGCCTTCTTTACAGCATCTGTACCTTCTGGTGTAGGTCTTTACTGGGGAACATCAACAACGTACGGAATCATCCAGCAAATCATAGTCAACAACGAAAAAGACAAAGGAAAGGCAACCGTAAAAGTTGTGGACAAGACTTAAGACTTACGACATAAGACATATGAATCTCGTTTCTGCTCCGCAGAAACACCAAGACTACAACTACCACTACTAACTACAAGTACCTATGGAATTAGACATCAAAGACATCATTCATGAACTACTAACAGTCATGGCAATCCCCTACTCATCAATTACAGTTGAGTTGCAAGAGGATGGCACAACTTACAGAATCAACATTCAATCAGAAGATTCAAGTCTGCTAATCGGGAAACACGGTGAAAACATGCAAGCGTTACAAACAATCGCCAAGCTAATCACTTATAGAAAATTCCCTGAAAACAAAAATTTCTCAATAGTAATCGATATCGATGACTACAGACTAAGACAAGAAGAAAGCGTAATTGAAATGGCAAACAGAAAAGCTGACCAAGTTAGACAAACAGGTCACAACCAATCATTACCACCAATGTCGCCATACTTCCGAAGAGTTGTTCACATGCATCTACTACAGCCTGAATTCGACGATTTAGA
The DNA here is from genome assembly GCA_964603905.1 of uncultured Candidatus Peribacteria bacterium. GTDB lineage: Bacteria > Patescibacteriota > Gracilibacteria > UBA1369 > UBA12470 > CAZRWH01. Next base: position 4,377 of record CAZRWH010000056.1, read on the forward strand.
GACAGAAAGCAGAGGACAAGGAATGTATCGACAAGTTACAATTAAACTAGCTAGATAAAATGAAAAAGAAACTAATAATAACTTTGCTACTGGCAACATTCCTAGGAACTTTACCAGCAATAGCATCCGAAACAGAGGAAGAAACACTTTTCCCAGACGTAGACGAAGACTCTAAATACAGAGAAGCCATCATCTATTTGTATGAAGAAGGCGTAATCGAAGGCTACGAAGACGGTACATTTGGCCCAGACAATGAAGTAAATCGCGCAGAAGCACTAAAAATGCTACTTGAAAGCGCAAATATCGAAGTCCCAGAAGAAACAGATGTTGAATCAGTATTCAGCGACCTAGATGGAGATGAATGGTTTTATAAATACATAGAAGAAGCAGTAGATCGAAAAATCGTATCAGGATACGAAGACGGAACATTCCAAGGAACAAACTCAATCAACCTAGTTGAGATGCTAAAAATGCTGGTAAACACATACCAACTTGTTGCATACGCGCCTGATGCTGAAGCAGAATTCTTCGCAGACGCAAATGCAGACGCTTGGTACGCAAGCTACCTAAACTACGCAAACGACACAGGCCTAATTTATGCTGATGCAGACAACAACATCGATCCTGGACATTTCGTCACTAGAAAAGAACTTGCATATCTAATTTACAGACACAAACATGCAGATCAATTCTCAGGGGAAGTAGGATTTGGAATCGCAACATATTACGCGGACTACTTCGATGGACTAACAACCGCCAACGGAGAACAGTACGATCAATTCAAATACACAGCAGCTCATTTAACTCTGCCTTTCAACACAATCGTTAGAGTTACAAACCTTGCAAACGACGAAACTGTAGAGGTACGAATCAACGACAGAGGACCTTACGCAGAAGGACATGTCATAGATTTATCAAAAGTAGCATTCCAAAAAATCGGATACCTAAGCTCAGGCATCATGAACGTGGAATACGAAATTATTTATCCGGAGAGTTAGACATAAGACGTATGACTTAAGACTTAAGACATACGAAAAACCGTTTC
>CAZRWH010000057.1:0-5403 GCA_964603905.1 uncultured Candidatus Peribacteria bacterium
GGATTAAAGCATGCTGGTGTTGTCTCGGGATCGTGTGCTGCTATTCGCGTGCTTACTCTTTGTGACATCGGCAGGCTTTCTGTTATTTGTTCAAATAGTTCTCGCATTTTTTGCATTTGTGCTATTAGTTCGGCTTCTGTTAGGTCCCGGTTGTCTTCTGCTTCTTCTATGTCTTGAGAATATTGCGTGTTTGGTGCGTGGACAGCCATTAATGTTAAATATTCTGGTAATAGTTCTTGGGCTATTATCGTTGTTGTATCTTGTGCGTGAGCTTCCATATGTTTTGTGCCTCCTAGGCCTGGCATTACTGTGATGGAAGCACGGATTAGCGCTTTGTTTAACATTTCTCCTGCTTTAATTATGTCCTCTTGTGTGAAGCCTTTGTTGGCCAATGCTAGTACATCGTCGTTACAGCTTTCGATTCCCCAGTAGACTAGGTCTAGTCCTGCGTCGCTTAGATCTTGAAGTCCGTTTTTGCCATGACGTAGGATTGCGGCTGTTGTTGCATAGCTTTCTGTTCTGTCTGAAAAACGTTTTATTGCTCCGATGTATCTCAAAATTGCAGCCAACCGGTTTGTTGGCATTGATAGCCCATTGCCTCCGCTTAGGAATATTCGGCGGAAACGGTATTCGAATATGTCTTCTCCTACATAGTCTCGTATCATATCAACGTGACGCCTGAATTGGTCGAAATTAGTTAATGAGAAATCTTCGTTTTCATAAAGACTGCAGTATGTGCATTTTCCATAATTGCACCCAGTTGAGATTTCTAATCGCAAAACGTGTCCCCCCGATGAACTTGGTGGTGCAAATGGATAAACTGTGTATATGTCTCGGTCAAAATGAAGTAATTGGCTTGTTAAGGACAAATTTCGAAATGATGGCTCATTTAGTTTAGTGAGGACTTTTTCGTGTATTGGATGTCCTAAGTTGGTATCACCCTCCTGATCTGTTACATGTTTCAGATCGTATGTTATTTGGCGGTCTATCATGTCGACAGCTCCGTTCAGACAAATTCCAACTATATGTTTTGCAGCAAAAATGACGTCGTCGTAGTTTTGTATTAGTCCGTATGATTCAAGTAGATACTGGAAATATGCTGGTTTTCTTGAGAACAGCATGAGTGAATTGATGTGCTTCGGGTCTCCTATGAGTACCGGAGTTATGTGTTCAGTAACTTCTTGTAAAATTTCGTTTATTGCTCTTGGAAAGTCTTCAATTGGGTTTTCTTCTGAAAGCTTGGTTTGGCATATGATTCCGATTTTGCGATGAAGTGATGCTCCGATCCAATTTATGATGTTTTTTAGGACCTCCTTTAAATCAAAAGCTTCTCGGTTTTCTGCAATAGCATCAGATATTTCTACGATTTGAGCATCTGTATATTCTCCCTGCAGGTAAGTCCTTAAGTTTGTTATGAACTGTTCGTTGATTTCTTGTACTTGTTCTTTCGTAGTGCAGGCTTCAAGTTGTTTTATTATTAGATTCGGATTTTTGAGAGGGAATACGTTATGTATTCGCCTTATTAAATCTATTAGCTCGCCTCGCATTAAGACGGCAATAGATTGTTCAAAAACATTTTCTAGCCCATATGGATCGAAGTCGGGTGCACGTTTGGCACTGTCTCTAGCTTCTTGAAAAGCCTTTTTGCATCTTTCTGGGTTTGTGATCAATCTGTATGTCGATGATGATTTGTTAAGCTCACGACCGTATGGGCAGGTGGGGTCGAAATGGTATTTTTTGAAAGGGACGTACTGTCCTCGTTTTTTTATTACTTTTAAATCCTTAGCTCTTCCATAAAAGTTGCTGACCTCTCTTGTTAATGTGCCTTGGTCAGAAATCTCTCTTCCCCAAAGTTTTCCTCTTTCGTCATACCCTTCGACGAAAATTTTCTTTTTATGCCATCTGCTGTAGCGTCTTCGGCTGGTAATGATGTCTCCTCCTCGAATTCCTTGCATGTTGGCTCGATCGCAGTAGACTTTTATTGAATCTAGAAATAAATCTTCTGTTACATACACTGATTTAGGGTATTTCAGTTCTTCATGTTGGTCAGGCACAGTGATGTCTTCTTGGTACTCCAAAGCTGCTAATTTGCTGAGGCAATTTGGCATTAAAGGTCTTCCAGGATGATTTTCTGGTGCTCTTAACATGATTTAGGGCTTGTGAAAGGCCCCAATGGTACTCTACTTAGTTTCGAATGTCCATATTCCGTCCCAGTTTGGAGGAGATGATATTTGAAGCTTTTTTATGCGTTCGATGTAAGTTTTGGTTGGGCCGTCGTTCGGTATTTTTTGTGCGAGTGATTCAAAGCGGGCGAGTGCGTTTGCCCAGTCTGCGTTGCGGTAGTATTCGATTGCTGAGTGGAATTCGTTGATTAGAAGTGAGGCTTCGTTTGAGATTCTGTCTTTTGTTGCGATTAGTTCAAAAATATTTATTGGAGTTTCTTTTCCTTTGACGCGTACTCGGTCGAGTCTGCGGAGTTCGAATTCGATTCCAATGTGTTCGTGCGTGTCGGATGAGAGCATTATTTGTGTGCCATAAAATTTGTTTGCGCTCTCGAGGCGAGCAGCTAGATTTACGGTGTCTCCGATTGCTGTGTAGTCGAAACGATCTTTTGATCCTATGTTTCCGATGATTGCTTCTCCGGTGTTGATTCCGATGCGGAAGCTAATCTGTTTTTTGCCTGTGGCTGCCCATGTTTTGTTGAGTTCGGTAATTTTTGTGCGGATTTCTAATGCTGTTTTGCAAGCTAAGAATGCGTGGTTTTCGACTGAGAGCGGTGCACCCCAGAACGCCATGATCGCGTCACCTTCGAACTTGTCTACTGTTCCTTGATTCCTCATGATTATTTCTGAAAGTGCAGAGAAATATTCGTTGAGTTGTGATACTAGTTCTTCCGGCGGCGTGCCTTCTGACCAGGTTGTAAAGTTTTGTATGTCTGCGAAAAATGCTGTGATTGTTCGTTTTTCTCCACCAAGTTTTAATGAGTCAGGATTTTTTGAGATTTGATCTACGATTTCCGGGGAGACGTAATGTCCAAAAGCTGATTTTATGTACTTTTTTTCTTTGTTTTCAATAAAAAATTTATATCCACTAACCGAAATATAAATCGCTAAAATTGCTATGAATGGGTAGATTAAGTTGGCGATTTTTCCTTGTCTGAAAGAGGCTTCGGCAAAGATCCAATAACCTGTTCCGAGCGCCAAAATTGAGATGATTGATGCTGCCGTGCCGAGGTACATGAATAGCAATGTTGCGAGAATAGAGAGCATGAAGATTGTTGCGATTTGCTTGAATCCTGATGCTGGATCAATGAATTTCTCGTCTAGGATTGTTTGAATTGCGTTTGCCTGAATCTCGATTCCGTACATGCTGTTTGTACCGATTGGAACCATGTAGTGATCTTGTAATGTTGGGGAGCCAACTCCTATGAGGACGATTTTGTCTTTGAAGTCTGAATATCCGAAATTGCCAAGATATATGTCGTGAAATGAGTAATATTCGTAGGTGCCTGCCGGTCCGACGTAGTTGACGTACATTGGATTAGGGACTTCTTCGTATGTTGATCCTGAGAAGTGTTCTGCAATTTTTTGTGAAAAAGTTCCTTCTCCGTTGATGGCTAGGGTGAGATTTGATTGTGATATTTCTCCTGTTGCGAGTCCTTCGTCTAGTGCGAATTTTGATATTTGTTCTATTGACGATGTGCCTTCGTATTTTGCCAAAACCACGTTTCCAGCTTCTTCTATAGATTGAGCCAAAACTGTGTCGTCCGGATGTGTGCCTGTGACGTATGATGCGAACTCATCGAGGGCATCGTTTGCAGATGGAGTTGTGGTTAATATCTCTGATACGTCTTGTTGAGAGATTCCTTGTGATTCGTGATTGAAAACTAAATCAATACCGATTACTGAGACATCTGCCTCGGTGAGATTGTCGATCGCTTGCGCGTAATACTGTCTGTTCCAATCTGAAAATCTGCCAAGTCGCGTATCATCTGTGCTCCAGTCGTCGATGTAAACTATTATGATGTCGTCTGAGGCTGGATGTTCGTAGTACAGGTTTTTTTGCAGTTTCTCCTGCCATCCTTGTGGTGTTGCAGTTATTGCAAGCACTCCAAAAAGAACGGTACTTGCCAATATTAATGCTGCTGTGAATTTTTGTTTTGGTTTCATTTGCGAAAGAACTTTTGCACCATAAAATTAGCACAAATAGAGAGAAGATAGAAGAATGATTTAATACTCTCTTCTTCTTGTAACTGCAGCTCCAAGGCCTAGGACTGCAAGAAGAGCAGCGGCTGTTTTTTGTTGTGTGCTGCTACATCCCTCTCCACAATCTGGTTGGTCTACGATTTCTCCTGTGTCGTCTACGTATGCAGTGTCGATTCCTGCTGGATTGACTTTGTATGTGTTTGAAGCAACGTCGATTACAACTTCGTCTCCAGATTCTGTGAGTGTTTCTTTTATTTCAAAGTCTTCTCTATATGTTTCTCCAGCTTCATCGTGATAAAGAACAACTGTTGGTTCGTTTACAATCACATCAATAGTTTCTCCATCATAGTCAACGCCCCAATTTGTTCCTTGATTTCCCAGGAACCAGTCTTTCGCTCCGATAAAGATCTCTGTAGATGTTCCGTCAGATTCTGTTGTTAAAGATGATCCTGCGTCTAGTTCGACTAGGTAGTATGGATTGCTAAGTTCTGCTGTATCAAGAAGGATGCTTACAGATGATCCTTCTGTTAGAGTTGAGTATGGATTTCCGCCTTCAGCAATTGAATACTCAACAGTACATCCTAGTTCTGTTGCGGTTGCACGCATTCTAGGGACTGTTGTGTCACTTACTTCAACTTGAGTTGTACAGTCTGTTTCGATGATTGCAGGTGAATCTTCTGTAGATTCATCGCAGTCGTTGTCGATCCCATCGAAAATAACTTCTTCTGCTCCTGGGTATATGCTGTTGTCTGAGTCGTTACAATCTCCTTCACATTGTGCCCAGCTGTCTCCATCTAAATCTTGTTCGTCTGTTGGAACTGTGTTGTCACAGTCGTTATCAAGTCCGTCGCATTGTTCTGTTGCTCCCGGATATGTTTCGTCATCGTTGTCGTTACAATCTGTTGCGTCAATGACGTATCCTTCTGGTTGTGCACAGTCGTTGATTTGAACTGATGAGTTTCCATATGTGTCACCGTCTGAATCTTGTGACCAGTCGATATATGAAACTCCGTCATCTGCAATGTCATTACAGTTGTCATCAAGCCCGTTACATTGTTCTGTAGCGTCAGGGTGTACGTATTCGTCTCTGTCATCACAGTCTGTGTCGTCTGCAACGTATCCTGAAGGTGCTTCACAAGCTACTTGTGACCTGCTTGGGTTTCCAAAATTGTCGCTATCTGAATCTTCGTACCAAGTT
>CAZRWH010000058.1:0-3577 GCA_964603905.1 uncultured Candidatus Peribacteria bacterium
CTGATGGTGTTTTTGCTGTGCAAAAACATTTATTTTGTAGTATGAAAAATTCGTTTCGCCAGCCACAGGAAGCATAGCGATCCAGTGGCAATAATAATCCGCTCGAAGAGCACCTAATTCAAATAAGCGAAACCTGCCGGCAGGCAGGCACCATGACTACAACTACCACTACTACAACAACTATTCCTCCGTTGCGTTAAGCATATCCTCAACCGTCAATTCGCTCGGATCTTTTTCAGGTTCTTGGAAAAACTTCTTTGTCATATCTTTGATCCTTTCTTCACGTTTCTCCTCCTCCTTCTCTTGATTCTTCCTGTTGCGGAAATCTTTTAGAAGCAGGTCTTCTCCACCTGGTTGAGCTGCTGGCACAACTTCAGGTTTTTGGAGTGTGACATGTGCTAGAGGGTCCTCACGAAGATCTGAAACTGTTACTTGTTTTTTGTCTTCTACGATTTCGATATCGACTTGTGGTTCTACAGGCTTCTCTGCTTCGACCGGTTTAGATTCTTGTGGTTCGTATTTTATATATTCTGCCTGTGGCTCATCTGTTTTTTCAACAATTTCTACCCTTCCATCATCCTCACTGTCCTCTGCTGATTGCTGATTGCTGACTGCTGACTCAATCTTCGCCGGCTCCATGTGTGGTTGCACTCCTGATTCAAGGTTTCCTTCTTGGAACTCTTTGATTTTTTGTATTACCAAAGCTTCCGCTTGTCCAAACTCCATATCTTTCACTCTAAATCCTGCAGCTTTTGGATGTCCTCCGCCACCGAACATTTGAGCGATATCGTTTGCGTTTGCTCCTTTGTTTGGAGTCCTAACGCTGACCGATACAAGTCCTGGCTTCTTTTCTTTTAGTAGTAATACAACTTTTGCACCAGGTGCGTTCGAAAGCAGTTCATCAATAATTCCAGCTGATTCATCTGCTGTTCCACCAGTTTCTTGAAGGTCTTCTTGTGTGATTGATGACCATACAAGTCCGTGTTGTTCGTCGTATTTAATCTTCGAAAGAACTTTACCCCAAAGCCTTAGCATTGAAAGGCTCTTAGTCCTGTAAATGTATTTGATAATCTCCTGCTGACGAGCTCCGTAATCTAGCAAATGAGCTGCAACTGCGAATGCTCTTGGAGTTGTGTTTGAATGTTGAAAGCTTCCAGTATCTGTGATTATTCCAGCCAATAGCAACGTTGCTACTTCTGGGTTGATCAATTTTTCTCCACTCTCTTGCTCCATCCTTTCTAGCAAAGGAACTAGGATCTCCGTTGTTGAAGATGCTGTGATGTCTACCATGTTGATCTTTCCAAATTCGCTGTTCGATGCGTGGTGATCGATGTTAATAACAGGAATTGAGTAGAACATTTCTGGGTTGTCTGAATAGATGTGCCCAAGTTGTTGAAGGTCACCTGTATCGACCGTTATGATCAAGTCGTACTTCGCATCTCCGTATTGAATTGAGACATCTTTCTCTGAGAAATGTCCTTTTTTCGGCGTAATTATGATGTTTACCTTATCTTGCTCCACCTCGTACTTCATTGTGTCTACCTCTGCTTCTTTACAGTCTAGAGTCACAACAAAGTCTTTTGCACCTCCGAACTCCTTTGAGATTGCGTTGATGTTTGGAAGGAACTTGAGCGCCTCTGGAATCGGATCTGCACAAACTACAGTCACCTCTTTTCCTAGTTTCTTAAGTACCAAATACAAAGATAGAGCAGACCCTAGCGAGTCTCCATCAGGTGGACTTGATGGCAACAAGAGAATTCTTTCGCTCTTGTTGATCAAGTTGATGATTTGTCCGTCTGTAGTTAGTGGCACGTATCTTTGGGTTTAATCTTTTAATTATACAATGTTTTGCCCTTTGGGTCAAACAGGCGTAATCGCTTTTTAGCCATGAAGTTTAGCATAAAAGAAATATATTGCAATAGAAAACATTGACATAAGTATGCGTTTGCTTATATGTTGAGGTCTAAAATTTTAGAACATATGGTCGACAAACCTTACAACAGATTAGAATTAAAAACCCAGCCAAAGAATAACGTCGTTGGTGCTCGCGGTGTTGGTTATAGGCATGTTGGTATCGTTCCAACATCTAATGAACGAACACAAGAATCGTATACATCCGATGATGTTTTGAGAAGGGCTGAGCTAATCAAGGAACGACTACAAGCGGCTATTACTGAATGGTGCGACATCGTCATTGACGATAACGATAACGTTACTGTGAATGATCAATATCTACACCCTGACTTGATCAAAGGAGACCGCTACCACAAAGGCTCTATCAGGTTCCGTGCTGCAGATTATGACGAAAGAGGTAGAGTCTGCGGAGAGTTTGCTATGGCTGTAAGATCTATGGTTATTGGATGGCTTGAACAAGACATGTGTCTGTCAGAAGATGTTGCTACAAAGATTTTTGACGAGACTGATAAAGCTGTCCGAATCATTGCAAGAAGAGCTCTAAAAAAACTATCTGAAGTTCAAGAGCCTGTGCTTCCACCGGACTGGGAAGACACAGATCCTGTAGGCATTCAACCGGTCAGATCTTAAGATCATTGATCACAAAACTATAACCTTCTTTTGAGTAATCGTCTTTTTGTATTTGTCCTACCACAGAGATGTCGCTCAAGTTCATTGCGTCTAGCTCGCGTGGTGCTCGGAACATTATTCCAGAGAAGTTTTTTCGGCCGAATGATCCTCTCAGCTTGAGGTGGTCTCCTTCTGCTCCAACCCTTTTGATTCCTTGTATTTTGACACCTTCCAAAACAAATTGAGGAGCTGGATTGGCTTCTCCGAACGGCTTAAGAATTGAAACTTGGTCTAATAGGTCGATCCCCATTTCGTTTGGACTCAAACTACAGTCTATTTCCAGCGATGGCATTGGGATTTCCATCGGGCTTATGAACTGCTTGATGTTTTTTTCAAAATCGCCGTACATCTCCTTCTTCAAACTAAGACCTGCGGCCTTACGATGACCTCCGTATTCACTCAATAACTCATCCATAGCCTTAAGCGCCCCTGTGATATCAAAGAATTCTGGAGACCTTGCCGAACCTGTTAACACTCCTTCTTTCTCCGCCATTACGATCGATGGCCGGCCTGTTCTTTCTGTGATTCTTCCTGCGATAAGTCCCAAAACTCCTTTTGGCCATTTGCCGGTCAGAAGTATTATTTTTTCGTTCTCATCATACTCAAGATTTTCGATTATATCCCTCACCATTTCCTGCCTTCTAAGATTGATCTCGTTTAATCGCTCAACAATTTTTGAAACATCATCAGAATCCGAAATCAAAGCCTGAAGCGACATGTATGGATCCTCGAGCCGACCTGCTGCATTTATCCTTGGCCCAATCCGAAATCCTATCGCTGTACTGTCCAATTCACTGAGCTGTTCGTTCTTGATATTCGCACTTTTCTTCAAAAAATGAAGCCCTTTCCACTCTGTTGATGCCATCTTTGCAAGTCCTCTCTTGGCGATTGTTCTGTTTTCGCCAATCAAAGGCATTACGTCTGCAATCGTACCTATTGCAGCCAAGTCGACATACCTTTCTGCGGCATCTCCCAAAAGCGCCTGGGCAAGTTT
>CAZRWH010000058.1:3677-5249 GCA_964603905.1 uncultured Candidatus Peribacteria bacterium
CCAAAAACTATTACTCTTTCTTTTTCAGCAATTGCTTTTTCGATTCTCTCTGTTGCTTTTTTCATGTCTGGAAAAAGCCATGGATCGTGCTCTTCATCTTTTGCCAAATCCGACTGTGTTATGTCCCTGTTTTGCAAAAGCTTCTCAAACACTGACATGTTTTTGTCATCGTTTTTGATTTTCCAGAGTTGTTTTTTTAGTGAGAAGTTAGTAATGAGTAGTGAGTAGTAAGTGATAATTTATTTTTTCTCTTTTTTCTTGTTGGCCTTCCATTGTGCGAGAGCTTCCTCAGCGGTTTCCGCCTTGTCCTCGCCGAAGACCCAGGTGTGTCGGTCGATTAACTTCTGAGCGATGTCGTCCATAACCTCTTTCATCGAGAACATCTCTTTTTCAGACGCAATTTGTGCAACCATAACTATTTGAAAAAGAAGGTCTCCAAGTTCTTCTTGCAAGTTTTTGTAATCTCCTTTTTTGACAGCTTCAAGGACTTCTCCGGACTCTTCTTCTAATCCCTCCATTAGGGACTCTATTGTTTGCGCCCTATCCCAAGGACAACCTTCGTCGGAACGAAGTTTGGCTGCTATGTCGATTAGCTTCTGGAATGAGTCTTTCATTATAGTGAGAAGTGAGTAATGAGAAGTGAGTAGCCTCTGTTATCTATAATCTGTCATCTGTTATCTGTCTTAATGTCTGTTGCCTCCTCTGGGGTGATCCAATATATCTCATCATCACGCCGGAACCAAGTCATTTGGCGTTTTGCGTAATTGCGTGTGTTTTGCTTTAGTTTTTCTAGACATTCCTCTAAGCTCGCCTCTCCATCTAGATACGGGAAGAATTCCTTGTACCCGAGCCCTGTCATTGATGGAAGATTGCGTTCGTATCCTTCTGAAAGGAGAGTTTTGATTTCGTTTAAAATTCCCCTGTCTATTTGCTGGTCAACTCGTGAATTGATTCGTTCGTAAAGCTGCTCTCTGTCCCAGTCGATCCCCACTTTGAATATCTCGTACTTCGACTCCCCTCTTTTGTTACCTTTTGGACCTTGCGTTTTTAGGTTTATCTCTAGTGCTCGGATTAAGTAGCGATGATTGTTTGGATGTATTTTTGAAGCTGAAAGAGGATCAAGCTCTTCTAGCATTTTGTGAAGCGCCTCTGCACCTTTCTCTTCAAGTTCGGCCTCTAATTCAGCCCGTAATTTCATGTCTGGCGGCGCCTTATCGAGCTGGTAGTTTTCTGCAATTGCGTTGATGTATAGGCCTGTTCCTCCAACGAGGAATGGAACTTTGCCTTTGTTTAAAATCTCTTTGATTGAGTGAGTAGCTTGTCTTTGATAATCGGCCATAGTGAAAACCTTATCGGGATCACAAACGTCGAGCATGTAGTGCTTAACTCCTTGCATCTCTTTTTGAGAAATCTTGTCCGTACCGATGTCCATATATCTGTAAATCTGCCTTGAATCCGAAGATATTATTTCTCCATTTAGCTTCTGTGCAAGCTTTACAGATAGCCCGGTCTTACCAGAAGCTGTCGGCCCCAAAATTATTATCAAAGGTGGCTTTTCTTTGGGTTGGGCTA
>CAZRWH010000059.1:0-4888 GCA_964603905.1 uncultured Candidatus Peribacteria bacterium
TGTTGCAGCGACGATGTTTTTTATGGGTAACAAAGAGACCGATTATTGTACTATCGACGGCTGTGTTACCGGTGTGGGGATTTTTGATTGGGTGGTTGCCTGCCTCTCCGTACTCGTGGTGGTAGTTGCGGGGAGGCACTTCCATATTAGCTTCTTAAAGAAATTGCGTAAAGTGAAGTTTAATATGGATAGTTTGATAAGCATTGGTACGTTAACGGCGCTCATTTATAGTATTTGGGCGCTTATGGTAGGGCGTGAAGTTTATTTTGAAACTGCTGTTTTGATTATTGTTTTTATTAATCTTGGAAAATGGTTTGAACATAAGAGTAAAGGCAAGGCCTCTCAGGCTATTAAAAAGCTTTTGCAGATGCAGGCGAAGAAGGCTATCCGGGTTAAGGATGGGAAAGAGGAAGAGGTCGATATTGAGGATTTGAAGGTCGGGGATGTTGTTTTGGTCCGTAGTGGAGAGAAAGTGGCGCTAGATGGCGAAATTGTTCATGGAGAGGCGAGCCTGGATGAGTCGATGTTGACTGGCGAAAGTATGCCTGTTTATAAGAATGAGGGAGATGAGGTTTTTGGGGCTACTATAAATTTGGATGGCGTTTTATCCATAAAAGTTTCTAAAACTGGGAAAGATACCGTTCTTTCGCGAATCATTGAGATGGTTGAGCACGCACAAAGTTCTAAGGCTCCGATTCAACATTTGGCCGACAAAGTGTCGGGGATTTTTGTACCTGTGATCATTGGAGTTGCGGCTGTAACGTTTGTTGTGTGGTTCTTCGTAAGTGGTGATATTGAGGCTTCGATTATTCCGACTGTTGCTGTTTTGATTATTGCCTGTCCGTGTGCGCTTGGTTTAGCGACTCCTACTGCAATTATGGTTGCATCGGGAACTGGAGCGAATATGGGGGTTTTGATCAAAGATGGTGAGACCCTTGAAAAGTCCGGCAAGGTTGATGCTGTGATTTTTGATAAAACCGGGACTTTAACAGAAGGGAAACCTAAGGTTACGAAGATGTTCTTGGATCCTTCAGTAGATTTTTCTGAAGAGAAATTTTTGAAAGTTGCGCATAGTTTGACTAAACAATCACATCACCCGATTTCTAAGGCGATAGCCAGTCATGTCATTGAGAAGGGTGCGGATTTTACTGAGCTTACAGAATTCAAAGAAGTTGGCGGAATGGGCGTAAAAGTTAAATGCAAGGCTCACAAGACTGAGTTGGCGCTTGGGAATGATAAATTGATAGACAGGATGGGGTTAAAGATTGGGGTTAAGACTAAGCAAGCAGCTTCCAAGTACGCCGGTAAAGGACAAAGCGTGTCTTACGTTGCGCATGGAGATAAGGTTCTTGGTTTATTTGCAATTAGTGACACTGCGAAAGAGACTTCAGCCCAGGCTGTTTCAGCTTTGCATAAGATGGGAATTGAGGTCGCCCTTTTGACCGGAGATAATGAAAAAACTGCTGCTGCTGTAAGTAAGGAGCTTTCGATTGATACGCATTTTGCGGAGGTTTTGCCCGGAGACAAGGCCGATGTTGTTAAGGAGCTTCAGAAGGAGGGTAAGTTTGTGGCTTTTGTCGGTGATGGCATTAATGATGCCCCTGCTTTAGCTCAGGCTGATCTTGGGATAGCTATTGGGACCGGAACAGATGTCGCTATTGAGACTGGGGATATGGTTCTGGTGAAAGGTGACCCTGCGAAAGTTGTTTCTGCGATCAAGCTTGCGAGGAAGACTTATAGAATAATTAAGCAAAACCTTTTCTGGGCGTTTATTTACAACATTGTGTTTGTACCGGTTGCTGCTCTAGGATTCTTGCAGCCTATTTTTGGAAGCATTGCGATGAGCGGAAGTTCGGTGAGTGTTGTTTCAAATAGTTTACGAGCACGACGAGTAAAATAATGATTTCGTATTTTTCTCCTCAGCTAGTCCTCGCCCTTTCAGGCCTGCGGAATCGTTCGGAGAAAAATCAAAATCACTTTATAAATTATGGACAATCGACAAGAACAAGAAAAGTACAATACAGGATTTTTCAAGCGTATAGCGCCATTTTATAATTGGATTGATATTGTTTTTATTTTTCTTAGAAGAAAAATTGCCAACAAGGTGACTAAATTTCCTGCAAAAATATTAGACGTGGCATGCGGAACTGGCAGTCAATCAATTGCATTTGCAAAGAAAGGTCATTCGGTTATAGGCGTTGATCTCTCTCCTGACATGCTTAAATACACCGAGAGGAAGATCAAGCCAGGTTATGATGTGAAATTTGCCTATGGAAACGCAACAAAGCTTCCTTACGATGATTCGACTTTTGATGTTTCATCTATTTCTTTGGCTCTTCATGAAATGCCCGAGGAGCTCTCTATCATGACTCTCAAAGAAATGATTAGAGTTACTAAGGAGGGCGGACAAATATTGATAATAGATTATAATACGCCGCCAAATTGGCTAAGTCATAAAATTGCTAAGCTCTATGAGTCAAAATACTACCGTGATTTCGTAGAGACCGGATTAGATTATTTTTTGGGGGAAGTTGGATTGAAGCCCATTTCAAAAGAGACTTATCTTCTAGGGAACTTTCAAGTGGTTGAATGTATTAAAGGAGTGCAAGGAAGTTCCTGAGTATTTGCTGCCCTGTTTTTGTGTACTTATCTTGTATTGAGCTGAAGTCAGCTTTTAGCTTCTCTTTGTCTAGCTCGAGAAGTTCTGGATCTTCACTGAGCCACGCATCAAACATTTCTGGTGTTAATTCGAAATGCCCCTGAATGCCGTATGCATTGTTTCCAACTTTTACGACCTGATTTTCGCAAAACTTCCCTGTGCCTAGAAGCTCTATGTTATCTGTAAGCTCTACTGTTTCTCCATGAAGATGAAAAATTTCCAATTCATCTCCAACCCCCTCGAAAAGTTTATCGTTCTTGCCTTTTTCTGTGAGTTTAACTGAGAAAAAATCCCCATCAGGATCGCGAAATCCTATTTCTCGAACTGGATTCTGTACAATCGCTCCACCAGTAGCTTTAACAAGTGCCTGCATACCTAGGCAAACTCCTAAATATGGCATCTTGAGCGATAGAGCTTCCCTAATTGCTTCTAGCTCCGATTGCATCTTCACAGTTGTATCGTTTGCGCTGTCAGGTCCTCCGAAAACGACCAATGCATCGTAATCTTTCAAGGGTGGGATCGTTTGTCCCTGATTAAGGTCGATCATATCATATTCGTCTAGGAGTTCTTCGAGTATCCCAGGACCTTCGCGTGTAATGTTTTTGATTATGAGAGTTTTCATAATGATTTTTGTTATGTGATTTTTAATAAACGGTTTCGAGGTAACACTGTTCGCATAATATTTTACTATACCTCCAATTCTCCGGATAATAGGTTGTGATCTCTTCTTTACAGGCATGACAATTTGTTCGACGAGGTTCTAATGGCACCATTTGTGCGAAGCGTTCTGTATTACGTTGTTCCGGGTAGTATGCTGGTAATGGCAACTTGTGCTTTCTGTAAAAATCTAATTCTTCTTTTATAAAGGTGTATGGGCGACCGGTTTTTGCACAGTTTATTGGTTTTCCTATGAATTCATCTGTGAGTTCTTCTGATGTGTCTGGAAGCTTCTTCCCGTTTATCCCCTCTTGATGACTTTCTGGTGGTTCTTCCCATTTGGCTTTTTCTGGTTTTTCGAAATAAAAAGCTGCCAATGACAGGTTGAAACCGTTGTATGCGAAGCGATATGGAAAAAAATCTCCGTATTCGCCGTGTTTCTTCATGTGATCGATGACACGTGGCAGAAGTTCTTCGTATTCCTGTTGTGTGTACTGCTTGTTGAGGATGCAGTACTGCTTTCTCTTGAGCCCAACGCAGCCAAATACGTCTCGGCAGTTATAACATTGATCAATATATTGGCTGTCATGGCAGTCGGAGGAGTGGTTTACAAATTTAGAGCTGTGGATGTCTGTTGATTGGCATGTTTCGCAACACATTTCTACCCGTAGGCAGCCGTTGCAGTCCATTGAAGTTTTTGTTAGAAGTCCTCTCACGCAATATTTACATTCCTCGGAAGATTCCCAGAAGTAACAGTCTGAACAGTCTTTACAGTTTGTGATGTAGTTTCCTGTGACATTTTGGTTGTTGACGTTGGTGTTTATCTTATGAAGAGCGTCTTCTTTCAAGTGTTCTTTGAACTCTTTTTGAAAATTTTCGAGTGATTTACGAGAATTCAATTTGAAAGATGCGATTTTTTGCTCATATTTTTCTTTTGAATAAGGCTTGTTGAGGATGTGATACTGTTTGTTTCTCAGATTCCAACACATGAAACAGTCTCGGCATCCTCTGCAATCGTATAGGAAATAGGAATCGAGACAGTTTCTGGAATCTAGGGAGAATTTTAGGTTGTAGCAGTTAAAACAGTATGTGCAAAAGTAGCATTGCTCGAGATCGTAGCAGTAAGTTACGTCTACGCAGTCTTTTGCAGTTATTAATCTGTATACGTAATATGTGTCTTCACCATTTGCTATTGATCTACTCAAGTAAGCGTTTTTGCAATCCCAAACGTCATCGGCGTATTCACAGTTTATATTTTTCTTTCCTAGCTGGTGAACGTGTGGGGTTTTACATTGGAGTTCGTATAATTGGTCAAAAAATGATCGATTCCAATCTATTTCTTGTTCTGGCGGATCCCACTTATCTGAAAACCAGTACTCTCGTTTGTAGCCCGGAAAATGGGAGTTTTTTGAAAAAACTGAAACTATTGATTCTCCTGATAAATCACATTTTCTCTTCTGAAAAATGCCGAAAGGCCAGAATGCAAGACGGAGCTTGAGCCGGCACTTTGGACAAGAAGTTGGTTCTGGTATATCAATACGTTCGTAGAAGGCTTTGTCTTCCT
The DNA here is from genome assembly GCA_964603905.1 of uncultured Candidatus Peribacteria bacterium. Taxonomy (GTDB): domain Bacteria; phylum Patescibacteriota; class Gracilibacteria; order UBA1369; family UBA12470; genus CAZRWH01. Next base: position 4,881 of record CAZRWH010000059.1, read on the forward strand.
GTGAGATT
>CAZRWH010000060.1:152-4373 GCA_964603905.1 uncultured Candidatus Peribacteria bacterium
TCTGTTATCTGTTATCTGTTATCTGTTATCTGTTATCTGTTATCTGTTATCTGTTATCTGTTCACTAAAAAAGATACTCCTGATGGAACTATTTGGAAGAAGGCATAACACCGTCCACTGTTCACCGTCCACTGTCCACTAACATCTCCGCCAACTTATTCACGTCCCCACTTCCCGTGCAGAACACGACGCTATTTTCATCTGTTAGCTCGTTCACTAAACGAGCTGTGTTTTCGTAACCTTCACCATCCATCGCCTTGCAACCACTTCCCTTTTCGATAGCTTCCGCCAAACTTGCTGGCGAAACTGCAGCTTTGTCTTCATCAGTATCTCGAGCTTCATAAATACTCGGGATAATCACGAGATCAGCATTTTTAAAAGCAACCGAATACTCATCAAGAAGTTGCCAAGTCCGATTGTATTGATGAGGCTGAATCGCCATCACAATCTGTTTGTCAGGATATTTCTCTCTCGCCGCATCAAGAGTCGCAACAACCTCAATCGGATGATGCGCATAATCGTTATAGATCAGCGCTCCAGAATCAGATTTCCCCATATATTGAAATCTTCTGTATGTCCCTTGAAAAAGCTCAAAAGTCCGCATCAAAACACCTGTATCAACACCAAAAGCATGACAAACCGCATAAGCTGCAATCGCATTCAATCTGTTATGCTTCCCAGGCACTCCAACCTTGAGTTCACCTAAATTACGCCCATCAGCCCAAAGCTCATTCCCTCGAAGCTGATAATCGACGCCTTCACTTTCACCATAAGTCAAAACCGCACAACGAGCCTCCTTAACCACTTCTGGAGTCCATTTGTCATCTGCAAAAGCAATAATTAGCCCATTTTGAGGTACAGCACGAACAAGTTCGCGGAAAGCCTCCACGAAATCTGCCTCGGTTTTGTAATAATCCATATGCTCCCAATCAACATTCGTAATAACAACAATCTCAGCCTGCAAATTAAGAAACCCTCGCCTATACTCACAAGCCTCAATCACACAAAAATCCGACTTCCCTACCCTACAATTCCAGTTATCGAATTCTTTGACCGGCGCACCAAGCATACAAGAAGGATCAAGTCCCCCAGCCATCATTCCAAGAGTTGTCATGAGTGTCGTTGTTGTTTTCCCGTGCGCGCCAGTGATCGCAATCGATTTGTATTCACGAGAAAGCACACCAAGCGACTGCGGATAATTAAGAACAGGAACTCCAAGCTCACGCGCTCGAGTCCATTCGGGATTATCTTCGGTCACGGCAGGAGTAACAATCATAAGGTCAATATCATCCGGAACATATTCCGCCTTATGACCAACCAAGCACTCAATACCCTCAGACCGAAGTTCTTCAAGGTATTTGGTATCTTCTCCATCAGAACCAACACATTCAATCCCACGCGTATTCAAAACCCGCGCAATGGCACTAACACCACGCCCTCCAACACCTACAAAATAGGCTTTTTTGATATCTGAATATTTGATGTCATCTAACATGGCTCAAAGATACCACTAATCAGTAATCTGGGGAAGATTAGAACCTTCTTTTTGGACTACCTGGAAGCAAAGATGCGCCTCTCCAATGCAATCCCTTTCTACCGTTCGCATCAAATCCTGTGCTCCATCCAGAAGCTCTCTCGGTAACCTGCGAAGGTTCACGACCTGCCAGGACTGCATCATTGTAACCTCTTCTAGGCGCCGCTACAGAGCTTCGGCTACTCATCGCACGAGCCTTTTCAGCTGCGGCCAGCTTTTGCATAAATTCATTAGCCTGATCAACAAAAGTCGCCCATCGATCATTTTTACGAACCGCCTCACGTAATTCAATTACATTAGCATAATCTTCTTTTGTCGGCTCCTCGGCAGACAACAACTCTGCTAATTCATCAATCATCTCGTCTAACAGTTCGCATTCTTCAAAAAGCTCATCAGAAGGCCAATGAACAGCTAAATGTGATTTCACCTCTTTAATCCACCCTCTATGCTCTGGTAATTCATCTTTATATCTAAACCAATCCATAGTTTGCCCCCTAGAAAGTTCACCAACCTTCGTACGAATCGATGGAGCCTGCGCAAGAAACTCCGCTTCCAAAGCAAGATGCGCACCTACAAGAGTGTCTCGATCGTTTGCGTCAGGAACAGAATTCCATCTAACCATCGCAGAGTCAGCATCATCTCCACTCAAAAGAGCCCTGATCTCAGCTATCCGATCATTTATTTCCCTCATCCCTTCATCCCATCCTTCTAAAGCAATCCCTTGATCCTGCGCTTGCTGACCAATATGCTCAAAACATTGCTCCGCATGCACACACCATTCTTCTAAATCTCGTCCTCCTAAATCTGGCTGTAAATTATCTTGGCCCATAAGTATTAATTTAAAATTTATTTAACTTTCGCACCCAATTCTAATATGATAGATTAAAATCACAAACAAACAGATCTGGCCAACAGCCAAAAAAGCTGGCATAACATGCAAAACCCAATCCAAGAGAATTCGCCTTTCAACGTTGCTCGACTAATAATAATCGTCGGTTTTATATTCGTTGCGTACATGCTTTACAAGCTAACAGTTTCAATTTACGAGAATTATCAGATAGATAGCCACATAGCAACTTTTGAAGCAAAAAATGCAGAACTAGCAGCCGAAAATCTCGACAAAATAGAAAGCTATCAATACTACACATCAGATCAATACATCGAGAAAATCGCAAAACAAAACCTTGGACTAATTAACCCAGGCGAAAAAGTAATCGTAATAACAGAGGAAGACAACAACACAATTCTGGAAGCCGAATACGAACAAGCTCAGACCCTCGCGATGCAAAACTCTTGGTCAACCCCACGCAAATGGGCGGAATTTTTCTTAAATGAGAATCCGTTTAAGTACTAAGCCCCACTTCTTGCGGGATTATAGAATTATACGTTTCAAAAAAATGATCCTTCCTTTTTTTACGAGCCTTATCAGCTTTTTTCTTAGACGAAGCCTCAATCATGACAGGCGCCAATATGTCCGCAATATCTCTAAACTGCTCAAGTAAAGGAACTATCTCTTCATCCATAAAAGCATTGTACCAATCACGTGCCTCTTTTATATCTTTACGACTAGGCATACAGTCTTTATCAACAACAGCCTTGCATCTTTTTTGGTAAACAGCCTCTGCATTTCTTACAGAATCAATAAAAGGCCTAATATCTTCCAGTTTGTCATTGAGTTCTTTAACTCTTTTGTTCCATAAGGTCCGCAAAATCACAAGTGAGTGAGCACGTTCTAAATGAAACACCAATTCACCTTTATCCATCGCCTTCCTAAAGTGTACCGACTGCTCATCCAAAGGGAACTCACCTTCCAACACTGACTCTAACTTATCTCTTGTTTTGGCAACGCGAGTAACTATATCCGTACCCGCAGTAGCATAAACCTCGTTCATACATATCCTGAGTTTTGAAGCAACTTCCCGAACAAGATCTTCAATCTTTTCAATATCAACCTCTTTTAATTCATCAAGATCCTTAGCAAACATATTTCTCCAAACTTTCTGACCAACATCCAAATATCTAGCCCCAAAATCAACACTATGGATGCTATCAACCAATCCCGATGCCAACCTCTCATAACGATAAATTTTTTCGTAATACGTAAATCCTAACGCCCATTCCCTTTTCTTTCTACCAATAGATCCTATCCTGTCTTCCAAAACATCCAATGCGGAGCCCTTTCCTCCTAACAATGACAATATAATTCCAATCAGTTTAAGCCTATCCTCAGCCTTGCTACTCACCCCAGCCACAGTAAATCTAGGCAGCGACCATCTCATGTCATATCTTTCATTATGATGCTCTATAACAACTTGAAAAGCATCCCACATCTCTTCAGAGAGTGGTCGATCTAGCGCAGCCTCAACTCCATGCATTAAATCCTTGGTCCAATGACGACCATATACCTTCTCTGGCACTTGCGTCCCTTTATCCAAAATCAATTCAGAACCTTCGCTAGTTTTATTTTCAACTCCCATATTTTTCATAAAAAAGGAGACTTTTATACCACGCCCTACAGATTAAAACAACCTATTCGTTAGCTCCCTAACACCTCTTGCGCAAAAACCATATGAGCCTTTCTGAAGGATTCTCCTCTTTTTTTCCTAGCATTATTCACCTTTTTTGTAGTAGTTGCCTCAACAAGTACAGGTGCCAATATATGAGCCACCATGTTAATTTCAATCAAT
>CAZRWH010000061.1:0-4211 GCA_964603905.1 uncultured Candidatus Peribacteria bacterium
CTCAGCTAATCACAACTTATCCTTCTGTTGAAGAGGCGAAGTTGGGGGTTGTGTAAGGTAGTAGTAGGAGGTAGTGGTAGTTGTAGTTATGGAGTTTTGTCTCAGACGAAACGGCTGTTTGTTATGGGGCTATCCGCCCTAATCAAAGAGTCTAGTCTCTTGTTAGGCAAAAAATCATAAGTCTTACGTCTTATGTCAAAAATACTTTGTTGTGTGTATTGATGGTGCTATGATGGCTTCCTTGATTTTTAACTAACTTATTCATGAGGAAATTAGCGATGGCCGGAGCGGTTGCGCTTGGGATGTCTGGATGTGATCAGACCCCGGAAGATTTTAAGCAAGAAGATGAACGTGTTGATTTCTGTGAAGAGGTTATTGACGAGGCAGAATTTTTATATTGGGTTTGGACTACTAATCTTGGATATCCAGACGAATGTGCTTTGCCTGTAGAAGATGTTAGTGGCTTTGTTAAAGCTAATTGTTTTTCAGAGGCAAAAAAATGGAATGAAAGTACAAAAGCTTTTGTAGGAGAGTTGCTTATAAATGATTGTTCGCAAGAGGTACAGGATAGGGTGGGGGATATATTGCTTGGAGGCAGTACATTTATTGGATTTGAAACGTTTGATTATGGTCCAGGAATCTATGATCTTGAGTATTCTGATCATTATCGAAATTCTATTGCTGAACAGTTATATCGTTCGGATGACGAATCTACTGAATAAAACCCCTACAAACCATGAAAAAACTTGCGCAATCTTTGACTTTGGCTACTGCGCTTTTGGCGCCAAGAGGTATAGGGGATGATATTTTTATACCTGAACCTGTTGGTTCGGCTGAATTGTTGGAGTGCAACGATGTTGTTCAGACGGCGATTGATGCTCATGAGGAGCTATTTGCACATGAAAAAGGTGTATGTATGTCTCCTGATTTGCACTTGGCTGGAGGTCATATTAATACTTTGTGTGGAGCCAAAAGAATGCACATCAATAGCTTGATTGAAGATGCATTAGCTGGTGCTGAAGACTGTTCTCCTGCGATTCAATCGTTGGTGGGGACTTTGGTTGGCGTCCCGATTTCTGAATAATTTTTAAATCTAAAAGATATGAAAAAACTAAATCAAATAATGGCTGCGGGTGCTCTTGCGCTTGGAATTGCTTGTGGAGAAGAAGAGAATGCGGTTTTGCGCGATGGAGGCATGCCTGATGTTGTAGATACTGGTGTTGATATGACTCGTGGAGAGGTTGATGCTGCTGTTTCCACTGAAAACAGTGCTCTTTTCCCATGTACTGCTGAAGATTTGGTGCATATGGGAGAGCTTGTGAGTACGGTTCGTCATACACGTGCTTACGTTGAGGCAATTGGTTGTCCTGCATATGGCGGTGATAAGCAATGTGGTGGTTATAAATACATAGCTAATACTCTTGAAGACTACATACTTACCCGGATAGGATCTTGTAGCAAAGGTGTTCAGGCGAAAATCCGCGAGGATCTTCATTCGAGCCGATAGACCCATTGTCAAACCTACTGTTGTCCTGTTAATATGCCTGGGCATAATTAACAAACAAAAATGAAAGATTTTTCGGAGGCGAAAATTGCGATTGTTGCAGATTGGCTTACAGATCCAGGAGGAGCTGAGAAGGTTGTTTATGCTTTTCATCGAATGTTTCCTGATGCACCTATTTTTACGTCGATTTTTGATGCGGATAGGATGAAAGCTTTTGAAGGGGCGGACGTTAGGACCTCTTTTTTGCAAAATTGGCCTATGTCTAAGAGGAAGCATCAGCTTTATTTGAGATGGATGCCTACAGCTTTTGAGCAGTTTGATCTTAGTGAGTACGACATCGTTCTTTCGAGTGCTCATTCTTGTGCGAAAGGAGTTATTACTCGTCCGCAGACGATGCACGTTTGTTATTGTCATTCTCCAATGAGGTATGTTTGGGACGATTGCCACAGGTATATAAACGATTATCCTTGGCCTAAGATTGTCAAAATGGCTGCGCCTTATCTCCTTCATAATATTCGTATGTGGGACAGATTGGCGGCGGATCGAGTTGATTATTTTATTTCTAACTCGGACTTCATTGGTGAGCGTATTAAGAAATACTATAAAGCCGAGTCTGAGACCGTTTACCCGATTGTTGAGACCGAAGATTTTTATCTGAGTGCAGAGACAGAAAGCTTTTATTTAGCGGTGGGGAGACTGATACCGTATAAGCGTTTTGACCTGATAGTTGAGGCTTTTAACCACCTTGGGAAACCACTGAAAATTGTTGGGCGTGGGCCTGAGGCTAAGAAGCTCAAAAGAATTGCCGGTAAGAATATTGAATTCTTGGATTTTGTTTCGGACGAGAAGTTGCGTGAGCTCCTTTCAACCTGTAAAGGGTTTGTTTTTCCGCAGCTTGAGGATTTTGGAATTGCGCCTGTTGAGGCTATGGCTTCTGGAAGGCCTGTGATTGCTTATAATCAGGGTGGCGCGCTTGAGACGGTCAAGGATGGTGTTTCGGGGATGTTCTTTAAGGAACAAACTGTGGAATCTCTTGTCAGAGCGGTTTTGGCTTTTGAGAAGAAAAACTTTGATTCTAAAAATGTAGCAGAAAGTGTTGCCGATTTTGGTCGTGAAAGGTTTGAGAAAGAGATGAAAGGGTTTTTGGAGAAGAAGTGGAAGGAATTTAATAGACGTATGACTTAAGACATATGACTTGTGAAATTTATTTTTTAAAACTTTAAAACCATGGATATTAGAAACTATTTATCATTCTTATGGCGAGTTAAATTTAAGGCCCTAGCTGTTGGTTTGATTTTCGCAGTCTGCGGAGGGCTTTATACTCACATGAATACAGAACCAACTTTTGAAGGTGTACTATTCCTGTCTGTCGGTATGGAGCAAGAGGTTTATCCAAATAATGCTGAAGCTTTTGGTGCTCGAGGAGTTACGGAAGCTGACTACTATTTTGCTCAAACAGTTCAAGGGTGGACTATGGATCCTTCTTTTGGACTTCAGGTTAATGAAAGGCTTGATGAAGTTGTCTCTGTTACGGCACGACAACAAGAGAGACAGAATATAATCTTCAGTATAACTGCGAGCTCTATGGAGCTTGTCGAGGAGGGGAGTGATGCTGTGCTTGCGGAGCTTGAGCAACGTCTTGAGTCTTACAATGACACGATGAACACTTCTTATCAGGTTGCGAATCCTGAGCTTACAGTTTGGCTGAACGATTTTGATGTGGTTCGTAATGTTGTTACAAGTTTTGTTTTTGGTTTGATTTTCATGATTTTGATGATTCTTTTTTATGAATATGCGATTGGAGTTGTTAGTTTTCCTGGGCAGGTTGAGGTGATTTTTGGCAAAGGTTCTGTCAATCCAGCTTTTCTTGAGAAAAAAGGTTCAATTCTTGGTCTTGGATGTGAGGTTAAAGATAAGCATGGACGTGAGTTGGTGAAGCTTGATCAGGTTAAAGGCAAAGATCTGTTTGTTGTTGTTGGAGTTGGGAGCGCAAAAGTTGCAAGTTTGGAGGCCGTTAGGAGGCTTGCTGGGGATGTTGAGTGGACTACTTAAATTAAGTTAATGAAAATTGGAATCGATCTAAGGCCGCTTCTTCACGGGAAATATTCTGGTGTTGCGACATACACTCGAGAAATTACTCGAGCGTTGATCGAGCATACTGATCATGAATTTGTGCTGTTTTTAAGTGGGCGCAAGGCTCAGTACGAGAGAATTCTGGATGAGTTTGAGGGCGAAAATGTTAAGAAGGTTTTTTGGAAGGTTTCGAATCGTGCTCTTAATTTTGGTTTTTGGTTCCTTGGTTTGCCGAAGGTTGATTTGGATGTTGATGTTATGTTTATGCCTGACATGAGGCCTATTCGTCTGCCTCAAGATGTCAAAAAGGTTGTTACTTGTCATGATCTTTCGTTTTTGAGGTTTCCTGAGTTTTTTTCATGGAAAAGTCAGTTTTGGTATAAGCTTAATAATCCAGCTAAATATTTTCGTGGGGCTGATCAGGTTGTTTCTGTTTCAAAATTTACTCAAAACGAACTAAAAGAACTGATTGGAGTTGATAGCAAAGTGATTTATGAAGGTGCTCGACTTTTGGAAGGTGAGTGTGATCGTGAATTGCCTGACAAATATTTACTTTCGCTTTCTACTCTTGAACCCCGTAAAAATCTTCAGAGACTTATACGAGCTTATGAGCAGTCTGGCGTTGATGAGCATC
>CAZRWH010000062.1:0-4121 GCA_964603905.1 uncultured Candidatus Peribacteria bacterium
GATGCTCATCAACGCCAGACTGCTCATAAGCTCGTATAAGTCTCTGAAGATTTTTGCGAGGCTCAAGAGTAGAAAGTGAAAGCAGATATTTGTCAGGCAGTTCACGATCACACTCACCTTCCAAAAGTCGAGCACCTTCATAAATCACCTTGCTATCAACCCCAACCAGTTCTTTTAGTTCGTTTTGAGTAAATTTTGAAACAGAAATAACCTTATCAGCCCCACGAAAATATTTAGCTGGATTGTTAAGCTTATACCAAAACCTACTTTTCCAGGAGAAAAACTCAGAAAACCTCAAAAACGAAAGATCATGACAAGTAACAACCTTCTTAACACCTTGAGGCAAACGAATAGGCCTCATGTCAGGCAAAAACATAACATCAACATCCAAATCAACCTTCGGAAAACCAAGAAACCAAAAACCAAAATTAAGAGCACGATTCGAAACCTTCCAAAAAACCTTCTTAACATTTTCGCCCTCAAACTCATCCAGAATTCTCTCGTACTGAGCCTTGCGCCCACTTAAAAACAGCACAAATTCATGATCAGTATGCTCGATCAACGCTCGAGTAATTTCTCGAGTGTATGTCGCAACACCAGAATATTTCCCGTGAAGAAGCGGCCTTAGATCGATTCCAATTTTCATTAACTTAATTTAAGTAGTCCACTCAACATCCCCAGCAAGCCTCCTAACAGCCTCTAAACTTGCGACTTTTGCGCTCCCAACTCCAACAACAACAAACAGATCTTTGCCTTTAACTTGATCAAGCTTCACCAACTCACGCCCATGCTTATCTTTAACCTTGCATCCAATGCCAAGAATTGAACCTTTTTTCTCGAGAAAAGCTGGATTGATAGAACCTTTCCCAAAAATCGCCTCAACCTGCCCAGGGAAACTAACAACCCCAATCGCATATTCATAAAAAAGAATCATCAAAATCATAAAAATCAAACCAAAAACAAATCCAGTTACAACATTACGAACCACATCAAAGTCGTTCAGCCAGACTGTAAGCTCAGGATTCGCAACCTGATAAGAAGTGTTCATCGTGTCATTGTAAGACTCAAGACGTTGCTCAAGCTCCGCAAGCACAGCATCACTCCCCTCCTCGACAAGCTCCATAGAGCTCGCAGTTATACTGAAGATTATATTCTGTCTCTCTTGTTGTCGTGCCGTAACAGAGACAACTTCATCAAGCCTTTCATTAACCTGAAGTCCAAAAGAAGGATCCATAGTCCACCCTTGAACTGTTTGAGCAAAATAGTAGTCAGCTTCCGTAACTCCTCGAGCACCAAAAGCTTCAGCATTATTTGGATAAACCTCTTGCTCCATACCGACAGACAGGAATAGTACACCTTCAAAAGTTGGTTCTGTATTCATGTGAGTATAAAGCCCTCCGCAGACTGCGAAAATCAAACCAACAGCTAGGGCCTTAAATTTAACTCGCCATAAGAATGATAAATAGTTTCTAATATCCATGGTTTTAAAGTTTTAAAAAATAAATTTCACAAGTCATATGTCTTAAGTCATACGTCTATTAAATTCCTTCCACTTCTTCTCCAAAAATCCTTTCATCTCTTTCTCAAATCGTACGCGACCAAAATCGGCAACACTTTCTGCTACCTTTTTAGAATCAAAGTTTTTCTTCTCAAAAGCCAAAACCGCCCTGACAAGAGATTCTACAGTTTGTTCCTTAAAGAACATCCCCGAAACACCATCCTTAACCGTCTCAAGCGCACCACCCTGATTATAAGCAATCACAGGCCTTCCAGAAGCCATGGCCTCAACAGGTGCAATTCCAAAATCCTCAAGCTGAGGAAAAACAAATCCTTTACAGGTTGAAAGGAGCTCACGCAACTTCTCGTCCGAAACAAAATCCAAGAATTCAATATTCTTACCGGCAATTCTTTTGAGCTTCTTAGCCTCAGGCCCACGCCCAACAATTTTCAGTGGTTTCCCAAGGTGGTTAAAAGCCTCAACTATCAGGTCAAAACGCTTATACGGTATCAGTCTCCCCACCGCTAAATAAAAGCTTTCTGTCTCTGCACTCAGATAAAAATCTTCGGTCTCAACAATCGGGTAAACGGTCTCAGACTCGGCTTTATAGTATTTCTTAATACGCTCACCAATGAAGTCCGAGTTAGAAATAAAATAATCAACTCGATCCGCCGCCAATCTGTCCCACATACGAATATTATGAAGGAGATAAGGCGCAGCCATTTTGACAATCTTAGGCCAAGGATAATCGTTTATATACCTGTGGCAATCGTCCCAAACATACCTCATTGGAGAATGACAATAACAAACGTGCATCGTCTGCGGACGAGTAATAACTCCTTTCGCACAAGAATGAGCACTCGAAAGAACGATGTCGTACTCACTAAGATCAAACTGCTCAAAAGCTGTAGGCATCCATCTCAAATAAAGCTGATGCTTCCTCTTAGACATAGGCCAATTTTGCAAAAAAGAGGTCCTAACGTCCGCCCCTTCAAAAGCTTTCATCCTATCCGCATCAAAAATCGACGTAAAAATAGGTGCATCAGGAAACATTCGATGAAAAGCATAAACAACCTTCTCAGCTCCTCCTGGATCTGTAAGCCAATCTGCAACAATCGCAATTTTCGCCTCCGAAAAATCTTTCATTTTTGTTTGTTAATTATGCCCAGGCATATTAACAGGACAACAGTAGGTTTGACAATGGGTCTATCGATGAAGTTCCAAGTCTCGTTTTATTTCAAAACGGACATCTTCTGTACACCCTTTGACACTTTGCAAAATACGATCTTGTGCATTAGCAATAATTTCCTGCCTCCCAATACATTTCGTGTCTTTTTTCCCAGGCAAGCAATCATAAACCCTCATCTCGTATACAAGTTTTTCAATCAAAGCAAAGTCTGCAACAGTACTATTAGGATCACAATAAGCTTCTTCTTTATCTTGTATTGCCATTCCATCCTCTACCTGTTCTTCTCCTAATTGAATCCCGCCATCATGGAGTACAACATTTTCTTCCAACTCTTCTCCACAAGCAATTCCAAGCGCAAGAACACCCGCAGCCATCATTTGATTTAGTTTTTTCATATCTTTTAGATTTAAAAATTATTCAGAAATTGGAACACCAACCAAAGTCCCCACTAACGATTGAATCGCAGGAGAACAGTCTTCAGCACTAGCTAATGCATCTTCAATCAAGCTATTAATGTGCATTCTTTTCGCTCCACACAAAGTATTAATATGACCTCCAGCCAAATGCAAGTCAGGAGACATGCATACACCTTTTTCATGTGCAAATAGCGCTTCGTGAGCATCAATCGCCGTCTGAACAACATCGTTGCACTCCAACAATTCAGCCGAATCAACAGGTTCAGATATAAAAATATCATCCCCTATACCTCTTGGCGCCAAAAGCGCAGTAGCCAAAGTCAAAGATTGCGCAAGTTTTTTCATGGTTTGTAGGGGTTTTATTCAGTAGATTCGTCATCCGAACGATATAACTGTTCAGCAATAGAATTTCGATAATGATCAGAATACTCAAGATCATAGATTCCTGGACCATAATCAAACGTTTCAAATCCAATAAATGTACTGCCTCCAAGCAATATATCCCCCACCCTATCCTGTACCTCTTGCGAACAATCATTTATAAGCAACTCTCCTACAAAAGCTTTTGTACTTTCATTCCATTTTTTTGCCTCTGAAAAACAATTAGCTTTAACAAAGCCACTAACATCTTCTACAGGCAAAGCACATTCGTCTGGATATCCAAGATTAGTAGTCCAAACCCAATATAAAAATTCTGCCTCGTCAATAACCTCTTCACAGAAATCAACACGTTCATCTTCTTGTTTGAAATCTTCCGGGGTCTGATCACATCCAGACATCCCAAGCGCAACCGTTCCGGCCATCGCTAATTTCCTCATGAATAAGTTAGTTAAAAATCAAGGAAACTAAGATAACACAAAAGGTAAATTTCACAAAAAAACGTTTCGCATCGCAAAACACCAATCACTTGCGACCTGCGACTTAATACATAAGAATTACGAATCCCATACTAAATACTGACCCTACACAACCCCCAACTTCGCCTCTTCAACAGAAGGATAAGTTGTGATTAGCTGAG
>CAZRWH010000063.1:0-3761 GCA_964603905.1 uncultured Candidatus Peribacteria bacterium
TTTTCGTTGCTAACTTGACAAAAGGTCGTGTATTTTTGTCTGCGATGGCTAAATATTTACCAAAAAATATCGACGATCTGATTAACGAGTTTAATCGCCTCCCTGGAGTTGGGCCGAAGACGGCGCAGCGGCTTGCTTTTCACATCCTAAAAAGTCCTGATTTCGCTGCTCGTGGCCTTGCTGATGCGCTTGTGAATGTCAAAAATGGGATTCGGTTTTGCAATGAGTGTTTCAACCTTACAACAGAGGAGGTCTGTGATGTTTGCTTGGACAAATCGCGTGATCGAGAACTGATTTGTGTCGTTGAGGATGCTTTGGATATGATTGCTATTGAAAAAACCGGCCAATACAAAGGCCTTTATCACGTTCTTCATGGTGCAATTGCGCCTCTTGATGGAATTGGACCGGATGAACTCAAGATTCAGGAGCTTCGAGACCGTGTTTCGCGTGGTGGAATTACAGAAGTGATAGTTGCAACAAATCCAAGTTTGGAAGGAGAGGCAACAGGCATGTATATTGCCAAGGTTCTTGCTGATTTTGATGTAAAAGTTACCCGGATCGCGCGTGGACTACCGAGTGGTGGAGATATTGAGTATGCGGATCAAACGACGATTAGTAGGGCGATGGAAGGTAGAAGTAGTTTGTAGTGGTGGTTGTAGCAATGGACCCATTGACACGCCAGGCGTTTTGTGCTATTTTTTCGCTTCTATAAGCCAAAAAACATGCCTACAGCCTACGTTCAATTCGCCCTTTACGCACTTACGTTTCTGATTGATGCTGATTTGTATAATGGCATTCGCAGGCATCGATCTATCCGATCTCAAAACGTGTCGGACCTGAGCCGGTAAGGTGCTCTCCTTTTTCTAAATTATAAAGCTGCTCAAAGTCGTTGTGCAGGTTTTTTTTTACGCCTTCGAGGTTGTTTTCGCGGAGTGCCTGCGCCATTTGCTCCGTTTTGTCGCGGTCTTGCCCGCATAGGCTAAGATTGAGTAGGGAATAGGCGTTCGCTGTCGATTTTTTGCCTGTTCTTATAATTATATTGGGGGAGATTTCGAGGTCTGTTTCTATCTTTTCGACCATTTCTCCGTAATGAGTACATCTGCATGTTCCACCAACCATGAAGAAAGGCACGTCCATACCGAGCCGGGCTGCTAGATCGAGGTTGTCACAACCCAACGCCTTCAATACCGCTGCTGCGTTGCTTGATCCGCCTCCTAGCCCTGAGGCCATTGGGATGTTTTTTTTGATTCGGATGTGGGCTTTTGCTCCGAGTAGTTTTGCGGCTTTGTACGCTAAGTTTTCTTCCTGGGGGACACCGTTCATTTCTACGATTAGTTCGCCTGATTCTGTTATTTCGATTTCGTCAAAAAGGCCTGGCACCTCCGTCATTATTGTGTCGATGAGATGATAATCACCGTCACGTCCCAAAACATCGAGGGCTAGATTGATTTTTGCGTACGATTTTACTACACCCATAGTCTTATCAAAGTTACCAAACACTGGCATCTTATCCCTTCTCCACGTCCAAACGACGTCAGCTGGTCTCCTGTGTGGGCTGCGATGCTTATTTTTTCTTGGTCAATTCCGCATAGCAAGGAGATTGAACCGATCAGTTTTTTTGCCATTGGGTCAATTTTTGGTTCTGAACATTCAAATATAAATTCAACCTGGTCTATTACCCAGTCTTCGTCTTCCAAAATACTGAGCATTTTGTCCAAATACATCTTGCTGTCGGTAATTCCTTCATCGAGCATTGGATCTGCAAATGGCCCTAGAGATCCGAGCCCAAGCGCCTGCAATAGTGCCGTAATTAGCGAATGTATCATTATGTCACCGTCTGAATCGGCTTCTAGCTTTGGATATTTTGGAAATTTCACACCTCCTAGAATCAAGTCTCCATCTTCTGCAAATCTGTGACTGTCTTCGCCTATTCCTGCTTTGAATTCGCGATTTGCCGCGATCAAAGTCTCCATTAATTCGAGGTCTTCCTGGGTTGTGACTTTGAAGTTTTGCGCACGCGACATTATTAGCTTTGGTTTAATACCTTGAATTTCTGCAATTGCGAGGTCGTCTGTTGGATCGTCTTTCATCAGCTTGATTCCTTCTTTGAGAACCTCGTATTTGAGACCTTGTGGTGTTTGCATTCTCCATAAATTTTCACGATCAACAGTCTCGGTTTTTGTACGTTTTATCTTCCTCAAAGTGTCATGCAATGGTGTTGCAACTCCTGCCGCTTTACTTGTTTTCAATGTCTCCAAAACTTGCTCTATTTCTCCTATTGTTACCAGCGGATTTGCCGCATTATGAACCAGAATGTTTGCGTTTTTAATGTCGTCCGGTTCGTATTCCGATTCGAGTTGCTTTATAGCTTTTTTTAAAGATTTATACCTGGTATCTGCACCAGAAATCCTGTGGACCGGGACTTCTACTTCCAATAAAGAGTCCATCATTTTGTCGAAAACACGGATATACCCTGTTGGCAAAATCACCATGACAACATCTATTTCATCCGTTGCCAAGAATGCTGATATTGAGTAATACAGCATCGGCTTTCCGAACATATTTACGAAAGCTTTTGGTGTGCCGGCCTGGAGTCTCCAGCCTTGTCCGGCGCCGAGGATGATGGCTATGTTTAGCATAGGTAGTTGTAGTGGTAGTGGTAGTGGCAGTCATGGTGTTTTGCTGCGCAAAACGTTTTATTTAATCCTCCATCTTCAATCTTCTTTCAATCTCTTCATAAATCTCTAAGAATCCGATATTTCCTTCGAGGAAGTCGTAGACCGCTTTGTCGTTTGCAGCGACCAATTCGCGACCTCGGGATGCGTATTTTAGCGCAAGGTTGATTCCTTGGAAAGGCACATTTTCGGCAGGGAAAAAGTCGAGTTTTTTGTTCGCTAATTCCAGACTGCTAAACGCATAATTTGGCGCCTCTGGATAAAGCAGTGCATAGCTTATTGGCCCCTTCATATCAGGAGGGGAGGCGTGCATAATTGTTGATCCGTCTTTGAACTCAACTATCCCGTGCACTATCGATTGTGGATGCACAAGCACTTCAATTTTTTCGTATGGGATTTGAAAAAGATGATGAGCCTCGATGACTTCGAAGCCTTTGTTCATCCAAGTTGCGGAGTCGATGCTGATTTTTCGGCCCATGCTCCAAGTAGGGTGGGCGAGTGCTTGTTCAGGAGTAATTTCTTGTAATTCTTCGCGTTTTTTGCCGAAAAAAGGTCCTCCGCTACAGGTTATGATTATCTTTTTGATTGAATCGTGATCGCGCCCCTCAAGAATCTGAAAAATTGCGCTGTGCTCTGAATCTATCGGGATAATTTGTCCCAGTTTCGCTTTTGACATTATCTCTTCTCCAGCCGCCACAATTGACTCCTTGTTTGCGAGCGCTAACTTGTTGCCTGCGTTGATTGCCGCGAGTGTTGGCTCGAGTCCTGCCAACCCCGAGATTGCGTTAACAACCAAGTCGCATTGCTGTGATGCAAGAGTAGTCGGGTCTGTGAGTGTTGTGGTTTTTACACTGAACTCTTCTGCTTGTTTTGCGAGCAGTTCTTTGTTGGAATGAGCACTAAGTCCGATTACTTCGAATTTACCTGGGTATTGCCTAACAACATCGAGAGTTTGACGCCCGACCGAACCTGTTGAACCTAAGATTATTATTTTTTTCATGGAACTCTAAACAAAATATAGTCGGTGTCTTCAATTACTGTCTCAAGATAGTTTTTACCCCAAGTAATAAGCTCTCCATAGCGTTG
>CAZRWH010000064.1:0-3333 GCA_964603905.1 uncultured Candidatus Peribacteria bacterium
CATCTCCACCAGATGTATTTTGTTTGTGTTAATTCGAATGGCTTCGCTTACTTATTTTTGATCGCTAGCATGTTCGCTCTCAAAAATATGTAGCGCTGCAGATATTCTCTTTAACACTAAACAAAATTACCAAGTGAAATGGTGGTGTTTTTGCTCTGCAAAAACGGTTTTTTCGTGGCATCACTTCCTGTTATTTTCGGCCTAGCATGTACGGCCTCAAATAAGCATGAGCACTGCTGATACTTTTTCGCTACAAATAAAAAACTTTGTTTTACGGTTTGTGTTTTGCTTTTGCAAAACGGCTTTTTTACTAACCTCTCCCAGTCCTACACATTCTTTGTGGGATTGTGTTTTTTTGACCAGGGATGGTTTTGTCTACTCGTTGAAATTCTGGATGATTTATTTCTGGCATTATTCTTTGTCTTATGTCGCCGATTACAGCTTCGCGAACTTCTACGATTGGGGTTTCTGGGAATTTAGGTAAATCTTCTGGAGATCCCTGGATTAGTGATTGAGGAGTGCTTAGTGCGGCAGCTAGTACGAGAGTTTTCATGTTTTGTTGTTATTTAAGGTGGTCATCTTATGTCTAACTTCTTTTACCTGCAAGTTATCACTGTTGCAGGTTTTGATGTATAGTTGTGTTGTATGAATTTTCCTGTTTATTTATCGCCGGAGGTGCTGGAAAAAGCCAAGAAGCTTAAGGTTTTTGCTGAAGATATTGAAGAAAAATTTATTCGCGGTGGTGGAAGCGGGGGACAGAAGATCAATAAAACTTCTAGCTGTGTTTGGTTAAAGCATTTACCGTCTGGGACAGAAGTGAAATGCCAAAAACATCGCGAGCGAGAAAAGAATAGGATGTCTGCGTATAAGCTTTTGATTAACAAGATTGAAACCGAGAAAATGGGGAAGGAGTCTGCAGAGGCCAAAAGGATTTTTAAAATAAAAAAACAGAAAAAACGCCGGTCCCGAAAAGCAAAAGAAAAAATACTTGCTGACAAAGCTCATCGAGGGGAGTTGAAAAAATCGCGTAAACCTGTAGAAAAACGTGATTAGGCATTGACTTTTGCGTCTGTCAACTATAAACTCCACCTACCTTTCAGCCATTTTTTTATGGAAACTCTAGAAACTCTGATTTCGTTGGTAAAAGGTTACGATTCAGGCGCTGACCTTGACGCCATAAGTCGTGCGTATAAATTTGCGCAAGAGGCTCATGGTGAAGACAAGCGCAAATCGGGCGAACTTTACTTCATTCACCCTGTTGCAACAGCTCATATTCTTGCTGGAATGAAGGCTGATGATACAACTATTATCGCGGGTCTTTTGCATGATGTTGTTGAAGATACAGAGGTTACTTTGGAGGATATTGAGAAGCATTTTGGAAAAGAGATGGTTGTAATAGTTGATGGGCTTACTAAGTTCTCGAAAGTTCGTTATCAGGGGAATCCGACAGCTAGACAGGTTGCTTCTTTGAGAAAACTACTTCTAAACACTGTCAAAGACATGAGGGTGGTTGTCGTCAAACTTGCAGATCGTCTTCATAACATGAGGACCCTTGAGTTTGTTCGGCCTGAAAAGAGATGGCGTATTGCAAAAGAAACACTTGAGATTCATGCACCTTTGGCGCGTCTTCTTGGTATGTGGGACATGATGAGGCGACTCGAAAACCTTGGGCTTAAATACACAGAGCCTGAGCAGTATAAGCTGATTAAGAATCGTCGTGATAAGCTTTATTCTTCTTTGAAAAAATATTTTGTAAAAATTGAAAACGATATTCGGCAGGCTGCCAATGGAGAGATGGATTTTGAGATTTATGAGGATAAAAAACACATAAAAGAGATCCACGATGATGTTTCGAGGGTTGATATGAAGAGTCGAATTGCGGTTAAAATTATTGTCGATACACCTTTGGATTGCTACAGAATGCTTGGGATTATTCATGGTCTTTGGCATCCTCGTTTGGCAGATTTTCGTGATTATATTTCTATGCCTAAAGCAAACGGCTATGAAAGCCTTCACACGTCGATCTTTGGCCCGAAAGGGAAAAGGGTCGAATTCCACATTAGGACGCAGGAAATGGACGATAAAGCGCAAAATGGAGTTGTTGCGAGGTGGTATTGGGATCGAGTTCATGGAGAGAAAGATGAATTTAAATATTCTTGGGTTTCTGAGGTTAAGCAGCTTAAGAAAATGTCTGATGGAGACAATGATTTTGTGGATGGTCTTAAGGGCGATGTTTTTGAAGATCGTATTTTTGTTTATACCGAAAAAGGTGACACGGTTGATTTGCCTCGAGGGGCAACAATTGTTGATTTCGCTTACGCAGTTTGTACTAACTGGGGTAATAAACTGGAAGGTGCTTTTGTTAACAAGCGTTATAGAAATCCTCTTAAGAGACTCAGAACTGGTGATGTGGTAAGTGTTCAACGTTCAGACAATGGTGCTGGCCCTCAATTGGTTTGGCTTGATCGGGTGAAGACTTCTCGTGCAAAAGACAAAATTCGTAAATATTTTGCGGAGCTTGGTGGTGACGACAAGAGAGGTCGTGAATCGCTTGAAAAGGTTTTGCGTTGTTTTCTTGGACGGCATCTTAGTGGCGAAAAGAAACATTTATTGAAAGTTGCTGACGGTGATTACACATCTCTCGAAGACCTTGTCGCTTCTGTTGGGCGTGGAAAGCTGTCACTTTTGAGCTTTATGGAAAAATTCTACGGAGAAGAAGAGGTGCTGGGGCAAAAGAGGAGCAATGGCAAGTACAGAATTGGGATTGAGGTTTATGGACACGATAGGCCAGGACTTCTTAACGATATTTCGAGGCTGATTGCGAACAAAGGAGCTAACATTGTGAGTTATTCAGCTTCAGTTGATTCAAAAACTGGGTTTGTTGAACAGGATTTCATGCTGGATGTTGACGATTTTGAAAGCTTGTATCGGCTTTTTGTTGACCTGTGGCAGGTTAAGGAAGTTGTTGGGGTGGTGTGTGTTTAGGTAGTGAGAAGTGAGTAAGGAGTAATGAGTAGTGCGGTGGCGGCGGCTGTTTTTTGTGGCTAGTGCAAGCCAAAAAACGACTTGCGCTTTTGGCGGAAATCTTGTGAAAAATACTTGACACAGTGGTGTCTGAGGAGTACCCTGAGGGCAGAGTGGTCAAATGGTAGAAATAGAAGGATTCGGACTCCCTCGTGGAAGAAGGTCCTTCTTTTCGCATAGGTAGTGGTTGTTGTAGTGGTAGTTGTAGTCTTGGTGTTTTTGCTTTGCAAAAACGGAATTGTTGGTGATGCCGCTGGGACCGCTTCGCTTCCCTGCGGTGCGAGACACGTTTTTTCGTCTACAACTTGC
>CAZRWH010000065.1:0-3288 GCA_964603905.1 uncultured Candidatus Peribacteria bacterium
GTTTAGATTCAGGATGATGCTTAAAGAAATGTTCTTTGAATTCTTGCCATGTATGAAGCTCGTGATGTTCTTCTTCTGAGGCAAACTCATCTATGTTTTCTATGATTTCGGCAATCTCTTGGTCGTGCTCAATCATCATTTGTTTGAACTCCGACTCTAATAATTCCATGAGCTCTCCATGTTCTTCGAACTCCTTAATTAGATCTTTATAGTGCGAAAAGAAATGAGCTTTAAATTCTGGCAAAGTATGGAGTTCATGATGCTCTTCTTCGGAAGCAAATTCTCTGATTTTCTTTTTCGTTTTCTCCAGGAACTCTTCATGTCTTGCCTCAAGAAGTGCAAATTTTGCCCGTAATCCAAAACTTAGTCGAGGATTATCAGCGAGAAGATTATAATCTTGGATATTATGGTCTAAGTAATGCTCCAAAAACTCTTCATATGAATGAAGATGCAGATGATCATCATGGTTTATGAATTCGTCTACTCTTTGAAAAAAAGCCTCTCGTTCAACAGGTGATAATTCCGCGCCAAAAGACCCCTCTATATTCTGAGCGTCAATAGGGGAGACTCTGTCGTAGCTGTTTTGTAATAATTCGATTGGGGGACGCATGATTTTTAGCTTTCGTGGGTAGTACTTGAGAGTTCCTGTAGGAAATTATTCATTTTATCCGCCACTTCATCTGACATAGAATGCTCAAGTTTATGAGCCTCTTCGTGTAATCTGTCCTGTGATATTTTAAGGACATCTCGAAGAAATATTTCAGCAATCTGATATCGGTAAGTAATCTTTTTTGCTATTTCAAAACCTTCTGAGGTCAGAGTGATAGTTGAATACGGAGTTTTCTTGACATAGCCTTCTTTCTGAAGCTTTTTTAACATTTCAGATACGGCAGGCTTAGAAATTTTGAGATATTTTACAATATCAATGGACTTTACCGTGCCGTCACCATCTTCTCCTATT
Organism: uncultured Candidatus Peribacteria bacterium; assembly: GCA_964603905.1. Lineage (GTDB taxonomy): Bacteria > Patescibacteriota > Gracilibacteria > UBA1369 > UBA12470 > CAZRWH01. Next base: position 962 of record CAZRWH010000065.1, read on the forward strand.
GAAAAAATAGCCCTTAAATAATCTTCTCTGTTTATACTAGTCATGTTTAAAATAGTTAAGCGCGCCTAACTTTATGGCAACATTTTGATGAAGTCAAGATTTTCTTTTTTTATACTGTCTCATTTAGCCTGAAATGCTAGGGATTGTGTCTCATGCCGGAGACCTCCCAAATGAGCAAGCTAAAGGGTACTAGACCTGACTGGCCAGCCATCGAAATAAGCATAGCCATCGGCGATGCGCATTTCGACGTGTTTGGATGGGAGGATCGAACCGGGTTCGTTGCGACGAGGATAGTGAGAGTGATGGGTTGCTTGCAAGACATTACCGAACGGCGCAGGAGCCTGTTTTGCTTGAAAAGCAAAACGCCATCCCTCCGCCCCAGCCAATGTAGTAGCGAGAAATCCGTTAATGAGGTGGCGCACCTTGACATACGCCGGCATTTGTCGTATGTTTAAGAAAACGTACCAGGCCACAAGGACTTCCACGGGATTTAATAGGGAGCAAGTGTTCAGGCACGATACTCTAAATTTTTTCTCAATGTCACAAGAAACAACTCCGCGCTTTGACGCGATGGATCTTAGTCCGGAAATCCTACACGCTTTAAATGATTTGAATTTTGAGACTCCAACTCCAATTCAAACTCAGGCTATTCCTGCTATTTTGGATAGTGAAAACGATCTGATGGGTATTGCTCAAACTGGAACAGGTAAAACTGCCGCTTTTAGCCTTCCGATTATTCAGCAAGTGAAGGGAAACAAGGGGCATGTTCAGGCAATTATTCTTTGTCCAACGCGTGAACTTTGTATGCAAATTACTCGAGATATTGATAAGTTTTCTAAATATCTTCCAAAGGTTAAATCTGTGGCGATCTATGGGGGGAGTAGTATGTACAATCAAATTCGTAAGCTTGAAGGTGGAGCACAGATTGTTGTGGGGACGCCTGGTCGTGTGAAAGACCTTGTAAATCGTGGAAAACTTTTGCTTGATCGCGTTCAATGGCTTGTTCTGGACGAAGCTGACGATATGCTTGATAAAGGCTTTAGAGAGGAACTGGATGCTATTTTGGATGAAACTCCAAAGGATAAACAAACTTTGTTGTTTGCTGCAACTATGTCGCCTTGGATTAAGAAGGTTGTTGAAAAACGGATGCGTAATACTCAAGAGGTTAAAGTTTCTGCTCAAAATCAAGGTGCGGATACAGTTGAGCATCAATATGTAACTGTTCATGCTAGAGATCGTTATGCAGCGTTGCGGCGACTTTTAGACGTTAATCCGGATGTTTATGGGATTGTTTTTTGTCGAACTCGACGTGATACAAAAGATGTTGCTGATAAATTGATTGCACATAACTATTCTGCAGAGGCTATTCATGGTGATATCTCTCAAAATGAGAGGAGTGAGGCTATGGCTCGTTTTCGTAAAAAACATATCCAAATTCTTGTCGCAACAGATGTGGCGGCTCGTGGAATTGATGTAAATGATCTTACTCATGTTATTAATTACGAACTTCCTGATAGCCCTGAAACTTATGTTCATCGTAGTGGACGAACAGGACGTGCGGGAAAGACTGGGATCTCTTTTACAATCATCAATATGAGAGAGAGTGGTAGGCTTAGGCGTATTGAAGGAATTATGAAGAAGAAATTTAATGAAATAGATGTTCCAACAGGTAAGCAAATATGTGAGGCTCAACTTATGAGTCTTGTTAAAAAGGTCAAAACTACCGATGTAGACCAAGACAAGCTTGCTCCGTATTTGCCATCGATTTATGATGAACTGAAGGACTTGAGTGCAGACGAAATTATTCAACATTTTGTTTCGGTTGAGTTCAATCGCTTTCTTAAGCATTACTCTAACGTTAAAGATATTTCGACTCAAAAAGGCAATCCTGGAAATGACCGTGGTGGACGAAATAGGGGGCGTGATAACAGGAAGGGTAGAGGGAATGATCGCAAAAAAGGCAAGAAGAATGTTGAGTTCAGGACTTACAGAATTAACTTCGGTAAGAAGGATAAATTTGGTCCCAAAGCTCTATTTTCTCTGATTCGCAATAATCAAAGCTTGAAAGATATTGAGATTGGAGATATCGATGTGAGGCCTACTTATACATTGGTTGATGCTGAGGCTAAGTATCACAAAAAGATGCTTAAGTTTTTGGGTCAGGAGAAATATAGGGGGAGGCAGGTGAGGATAGATGTTAGATAGTAGATGACAGATGACAGATGACAGATGACAGATGACAGATGACAGTGATGGAGATTAATGGGCAAGGAGCCTAGACAAAAGTTTCAGGTTGGTAGAGGGAGCCCCGCCATAGCGGGACAAGC
>CAZRWH010000066.1:0-2886 GCA_964603905.1 uncultured Candidatus Peribacteria bacterium
ATTGATTGAAATTAACATGGTGGCTCATATATTGGCACCTGTACTTGTTGAGGCAGCTACTACAAAAAAGGTGAATAATGCTAGGAAAAAAAGAGGAGAAGCCTTCAGAAAGGCTCATATGGTTTTTGCGCAGGAGGTGTTGCAGTAAAGATTGTAGGTGTGATATATAGAACTCCTTTTGTTAAAAATCATGAACACCCCCGAAAAACATCCCGATCAAGAAATGATAGATCGTATACATGCGGTTGCGACGTATTTTTTGAATTTTGAGGCTAGTATGAGAGTGGATGAAGAGATATTACATGCCGTTATTGTTTTGGATTCGATAGGTGTTAGTACAGGTTGCTCCTGTTCTGGATGGAATCCGGGTCATCGTGGTTGGCCAAATCTTCCTAGGAAATATTTTTCGACTTTTGTTATTGAGCTTGTTGATCAAAATCCGCGATTTATAGGTATGATGGAGCCTAAAGAAGGAATTGATTTTGTAAAAAAAGAGCTCGAAGAGTTTTATTCAGGTCGCAAAACTGATGTTAGGCATAGGCTTCGTTGTACTAATTCTTCGGGTTTGAAAGGGGGAGATATCCCTGAAGGTGAATGTTCGTATTGCGATTATGTGATTGTAATGCAGGAGCTTGATGCGTTTGTTGCGTTTTTGCAGGACAGACATTTTCCAGAGGGATTTCGGCTAGAAGACAATTTGCCGGCTATGTATCCTAGAAATCCTTTTGATGAAAAAAAGGAATACAGGGGAGAGGTTTATAAGGTCTATCAAGAGGTCGGTAAATGGCCTGCTCGTCCAAAATTCTATGACCACCTTATGACCGAGTTTATAGATTGGAGTAAGCGCTAGTACTTAAACGGATTCTCATTTAAGAAAAATTCCGCCCATTTGCGTGGGGTTGACCAAGAGTTTTGCATCGCGAGGGTCTGAGCTTGTTCGTATTCGGCTTCCAGAATTGTGTTGTTGTCTTCCTCTGTTATTACGATTACTTTTTCGCCTGGGTTAATTAGTCCAAGGTTTTGTTTTGCGATTTTCTCGATGTATTGATCTGATGTGTAGTATTGATAGCTTTCTATTTTGTCGAGATTTTCGGCTGCTAGTTCTGCATTTTTTGCTTCAAAAGTTGCTATGTGGCTATCTATCTGATAATTCTCGTAAATTGAAACTGTTAGCTTGTAAAGCATGTACGCAACGAATATAAAACCGACGATTATTATTAGTCGAGCAACGTTGAAAGGCGAATTCTCTTGGATTGGGTTTTGCATGTTTGTTTTTTACGTGAGAAATTTACCATACAGGGCGGCCGTAGGCCAAGCCCCCTTTAAAAATTAATGTTTTGCAAAGCAAAACTCCATCTAGTATCCTTCAGGCATGAATAACCTGCTAGACCAAATAAAATATTCAGATATCAAAAAAGCCTATTTCGTAGGCGTTGGAGGGCGTGGTGTTAGTGCTATTGCTCGGGTTTTGAATACGCGTGGGATTGAATGTATTGGTTCTGATGGAGAAGACACCAAATACCTTAAAGAACTTCGGTCTGAGGGTATTGAGTGCTTGGTTGGTCATAAGGCGGAGTATGTTCCGGATGATATTGATCTTATGATTGTTACTCCTGCCGTGACCGAAGATAATCCCGAATGGACTCGAGCGCGTGAGCTTGGAGTTCCTGTTCTTAATTATCCGCAGTCGCTTGGTGTGCTTTCTCGTGAATACAAATCGATTGCGATCACTGGCGCGCACGGGAAAACAACAACGACACTCATGACAACTCTTGGAATGATGGCTGGGGGACTTGATCCTTCTTGTATGCTTGGTGCGCCGGTCAAAGAATTCGATAACTGGAATTGCAGGGTGGGGAAGAGTGATTTTTGTGTGATTGAGGCTTGTGAGTATCGGCGAGGATTTCTTAATTTGCAGGCTGAGATTGTTGTTATCACGAATGTTGATTGGGAGCATATGGATTATTACAAAACCGAGGCAGATTTTGTGGAGGCTTTTCGTGAACTTGTTCGTGCTGTGCCTCAAAATGGTTTGATTATCGCTTTTGCAGATGACAAATGGACTCCTGAGGTTATTAAGGAGGCTCGTTGTGCTGTTTTGACTTATGGTGAAAGTGAAGGCGTCGATTATCAACTGCGAGGGAATGAGCTTTGGGCTGATGGTCGTAATTTAGGTGAACTCAAGGTTGGAGTGCCTGGGAAGCATAACAGATTGAATGCGATTGCAGCTTATGCGGTTTGTCATGCTTTTGGTGTTGATACAGGTGTTTTGATGCGGACTTTTGAGCTTTTTCAAGGGACATACAGAAGATTTCAATATATGGGGAAATCTGATTCTGGAGCGCTGATCTATAACGATTATGCGCATCATCCGATTGAGGTTGTTGCGACTCTTGATGCGGCGAGAGAGAAATATCCTGACAAACAGATTGTGATGGCGATTCAGCCTCATCAATACAATCGGACTTGGCAACTTCTTGATGAGTATTCGGTTGCTTTTAAAAATGCTGATCTCGTGATTATCCCGAGTATTTATGAAGCTCGAGATACTGATGAAGACAAAGCTGCAGTTTCGCCAGCAAGTTTGGCGGAAGCTATCGAAAAGGGAAGTGGTTGCAAGGCGATGGATGGTGAAGGTTACGAAAACACAGCTCGTTTAGTGAACGAGCTAACAGATGAAAATAGCGTCGTGTTCTGCACGGGAAGTGGGGACGTGAATAAGTTGGCGGAGATGTTAGTGGACAGTGGACGGTGAACAGTGGACGGTGTTATTCCTTCTTCCAAATAGTTCCATCAGGAGTATCTTTTTTAGTGAACAGTGAACAGATAATAGATAACAGTGTTATTTTTTAATAGTTGTCCATTTTTGGCCGTCGGGAGTGTCTG
>CAZRWH010000067.1:0-2636 GCA_964603905.1 uncultured Candidatus Peribacteria bacterium
ACTATTAGCCTCCCTTGACCAGACATATGCCGCAGCACCGCAGTTGTAGTGCTGCCAATCGGCTATCTTACGTAACAGTGGTTGGTAAAACTCTGACGCAGGGTCCGTCCATTTCACCGTCAGATGGTGTTCGAGCGGCAGTCCGATGACTGAAGCAAATGATGCAGCCTGAACGACATTCTCAGCATTGTTGAACCGAATTGGATTACGTCTACCCAGAACATATCGATTGCTAACTAATATAAGTGGGTGCTGATCCGTACGGGCAGGCGGAAGCGCCGATGAAGCGCAGTTTCTTGCCATTTTGCGGCGAACCGAAGACGAACATTTCTCAGCTTTTTTCCGAAGTATGGGCTGAGAGGATTTCATCGTGCTATCTCGACCAAGTTCAGCGAGCGCCATTTCAAAAAAGTGTCCGGCAAGCAATCCAAATTGGCTTGAGAAAAGGCATTAACCTCAATATCCCGATCAGCAAGGACACGGAGCAAGTAGCTCTTTTTGGTCGCCACATATGCGACGGGCTTCCAACCACGCTGTGTCCTGAAATTTCGACGTCTCAGAACAATCCATTGAAGATCGTCAGCTCCGAGCGCCCAGCCTGGTGCCAAATCAAATAAAAAACTGTCCATCATGATTTCACCCACGAGACGTCGTGTCTGTGGCTGAGACAGTAGTTTTAGTCGAGGCGCTAGGGATTATCTCATTCTCATCGCAGTAGTTAGACGAGACCGAAATAGCATCTGCGACGTGCCTTTTCTTTGTTTCAGGGCGGCCATCAATCCACTCATCAACGTCCGATGATTTCCAGGCCCTACTGTTTGGACCTATCAAAACGCCTGGAGGAAAATCATGGTTGTTGATCCACCGCCAGAGTGTTTGACGATTGTTTACGATTCCACGCTGGACAAGATCTTTATATCTTAGGAAATCTTTGTTGCTGCCGACCATCGCGTCACACCTCTCCACATTGTGTGACGCGAAATTATTCTGGCTATTGTTAGTTGCTCAAACAATTCTAAGAGCAACGGCAGAACGATTTTAATGACCGATAATTCTGGTCTTACTGCCCAGAGTGGTTTTATCGATCATACAATAAGGGTAAAGTGGTAAATTCGAGAGTTCATTGAAGATTAATCAAGCCGATTGAGAAAGTTGTTTGACGAAAAGGGGAGAGTTACGTGGCGATTAGCGTTAAGCAAAGGATGCTTGAAAAAAAGCGAAAAAAATTGGAAAGAAAAGTTCTCGAAAATTTGGGTGAATATGGTGGCACGGAGCAAATTTTTAAAAATTTTGTAAATCAACCTACTCCCGAGCAGTATGCAAATATGTTTTGTTTGTCGGCACTTGGTGGAGATCAAAACGTACTACTTGCCGGCGGAGAGAAATTTTTTCTGGAGTACATCTTCGATGAATTTAACCGGGCTGTCCGAGCAAGGAAGGCGGGCGATTTCGTAGCAGCTAGTGATGTAGAAAATCGTAAACCTGGTTACATGATGTTTGGGAGCCAATTTGAACCGTGGGGTAACATTCTTACTTTTCTCGATCTAGACAAAATACTATTTCCGGTTGCCGAAGAAATTCGACTTGAAGATTTCACTGAACTTAGTTCGGACTTTGGCAACATTTATGTAGACCAGAAAACCAAATCATTCGGATTTATTTTTTCCCCATTTGCCGTTGAAAAAAATGAAACTGCCATACCTCCAGAATATTTGAAGTCTATTGAAACGGGGGAGTTAGGAACGCCACACTGGTTGCTCAACCCACCCCCAAAGCGCGCCGGTTTTGACGGGGGAATTTGTCGATTTACCTCTAAACAGATAGTGGTGTTTGGCACAATTGACAAACTTATCTCTTCCCTTCCAAAAAGGGGAAAACACGGAGTGCAATCTCATGAGAGAAAATTGGCGAGTGGGACAACAACGACAGTCAGGTCTCACTCTCGGACAAATCCAATTCGCTTGACTAAGCCCGATACTTCAGCGGTAGACCATGTTGTATATCGCGCATTTGATGCAGATGGAGTCGTTCGATATATCGGCGAAGGGAAGTCCGACAGACCTGCCCACATAAACTCAGGCATTTCGCACAATTATAAAATAAATCAACATCATTTTACTCGAGGGAAAATGCGCGTCGAAATACTACGAGATGGACTTAGTAAATTTGAAGCTATGGCTATCGAGCGATTTATGCTCACTGTGCCCAACTACAAAGACCTATGGAATATCAAAGATTATGAACCTAGTGGTGACCCATTCAGATCAATAGTGGATCTCGATGAACTCAAAGAGATGGTCCAATCTTTCTCCAAACACTAGATCTTGTTTGGCTTCTCAAGTCTTTTTTTCCGATCTTTGAAATTGTACTTCCATTGCAGAACGGCACGCCCTTCCTCGGTATCCAGCCACATCTCAAAGTCCGGCTCTTTACGCCATCGCGACAACGACGTCTTATTCACTCCAACCATGGCGGCAACTTTGGCCATACTTAATTCTGGCATCGAAAATAGAAGTTCTAACGCAGCCTCACGCTGGGCCATTCTCTTAAAAAAAGCCGCCTCGTTTTCACCTGCATCTGTATCAAGTTGAACACGGATCAAGGCGTTCAATGATGGTGGAATTGCCGCGCCGGTA